>NZ_JAXHDC010000009.1:0-83027 GCF_037072045.1 Oceanobacillus sp. MO10714A
GGAGTGACACAAGATGTTAGTTTTAGAATTAATTATCGGTTTAGTCCTACTGGCTGCATTCCTTCATTTCCGTTATACAAAAAGGAAACACCAACGGATAAACTCGCTCATTGATCGACATATCGAAGCAAGTGAGGAATTGAAGAAGACCCTAGCTATGGGGTTGTATTTACGATTCAAAACAGAATCAGCAGAGCAACCGGTAAATTATTCTAGCATTTATCTTAAAGGTAATCCTATTTCCTTTGAATCGTTTGTTGCGGACCTTATGAAAACAAGTAGAGGCGGAAGTATTTGGGTTTCTCCTTCCAGTAATGATCAAGGTGTGGATTTTGAACATACAACTGGTTCCGGATTATATCTAGGCCAAGTAAAATGCTATGAAGAAGACCTGCCTTTTGACCCGATTGCACTCATTCATTCGAATATGGTAAAACGGGATGCGGTTGGTGGCTATGTTATTACTACCGGATCTTTTACCGAAAATGCAAGACACTATGCACAAGGATTAAATATTGAACTGATTGATGGAGTTAAACTTGTGGAAGAATGGTTTGCGAGTTTAAGGCACTCTGAGGAAGATATAAATAATTTGATAGATGATTAGTATCTAATCTTGTATTTCGTCTCTGTTATATATTAAATAAAGCATGAAGGACAGGTTCCTTTACCATTGTTTTACCGAGAATCAATGGAAGAGGAGCCTTTCCTTTTATTTCTACTTTGATACAATAAATGTATCAATTAAAGGTGCTCTTTTGTTGAGGTATACGATAGGAAAAATATGTAAAGGAATACTAGTATGAAAAAACTCTCGAGATTTATAAAGATTTTAATCATTGCGGTTGTTACCATATTTGTATTATTTAAAGTAGGGGATAAAATTTATGAATATTTTTCTCCTTTACGTAATGATGGATATACCAGCCCATACATTTATCTGTTTGATAGAGAAACAGGGAATACTATTTATGAAAAAAATATACACTCTAAAACATATCCTGCTTCACTGACCAAAATAATGACAGCGATTGTCGCCTTGGAAAATATTGATAACTTATCTGAAATTACTCCAATAGATGTAGAAACATACCAAGATATGGTCGATCAAAATGCTTCGATGGCAGGATTTTATGGGAGAGAGGCAGTCACTTATCGAGATCTGCTGTATGGAACGATTCTAAGTTCAGGTGGTGAAGCCGCCAACTCTTTAGCCATTCATGTAGCGGGAAATGTAAAAGACTTTGTTCAGATGATGAATGCTAAGGCTGCCCAACTAGGGTTAAAAGACACACACTTTACGAATCCAGATGGTCTTCACAATAAAAAGCAGTATACAACGGCGCATGATATGGCAAAACTTTTAGATTATGCATTAGATAACGGTCATTTTAAGGCGATTTTTACAAAGGAGACCTTTCAAACCACATCAACGCCTGATCACCCTGAGGGAATTTTATTAGAATCAACTGTTCTTACCTTTCTGAATAAAGAGGAGCAAGAAGGGTTTGAGATTATTGGTGGAAAATCAGGTACAACCTATGAAGCGGGGCAATGTTGGGCAACCCTCGGAGTAGTAGAAAATCAAGAGTATATAAGTATTGTCATGGGAGCACCACTAGAAGATATTAGTCAACCAGACCAAGCACAAATAACAGACACGCTAAAGTTATTTAAACAAATTAAATCCGGAAAGTAGTTCATTATAGCTGTATTGTTAGAAGAAAGAAAATAACTACCCCTGAAGCCTCGCAAGCAGAAGAGTAGTTATTTTTTACTGCCGAATTTTCCAGTTAAAGTGGAGATGAAAATAACCTTGAACTCATCTGACTATTGAATCCTCAGCTGTTTCTATTTGCCGAAAAGTTGTAGTGTAAGCCATTCCTGAGTTCTTTTAATTTCTCCTAATGGTAGGCAATGAAAATGAAGTAAGCGCTTTTTTGAAGTATACTAGTTTTATACCTATAATCATCGTTCTAATTAACAAATGATAGATTTTGAATGGTTGCTTATTTTGTTAATCACGAAAAATAGTAGTATGCAACATTTATTACCATAAAATTCATACAAAGGAGCAGTGATCATGAAACAAATAGAGATTGTAGTAACGGGGATGGGGGCTGCCTCTCCATTTGGAATGGGTGTATCGACATTCTGGGATAATTTAATTGCCAATCGTTCTGCTGTAGCGGAAGTGACGGATGAGGAGTTACGTAGGTGGACAAAAGTTGGTGCGCGTGTTCCAGAATTTCATGCAACGGATTTTCTTTCTAAAAAGATTGTCAGAAACACGGATTATTTTACACAGTTAGCATTAATTGCAGCCGAAGAGGCGCTAAAAGATGCAGAATTGTTAAAAGGTGATGGAGAATCCTTTGCAGCTGGCGTGGAAAGAGATCGAATTGGAACAGCGATTGGAACAGCATTTGGCGGTATTCAGTCGCTAGAGCAGGCTTCGGAAAAGCTCGCAACAGGGCGTGCAAAACGAGTTGGACCTCGTATGATTTCCAAGTCGATTCCCAATGCAGCGGCAAGTACGATTTCTATACAATATGGTTTTCGCGGTCCATCTAATACATATGTAACGGCTTGTGCGGCCTCAGCGAATGCAATTGGAGAATCTGCTTACTGGTTTTTCCGGGATGATGTAGATTATATTCTTGCTGGAGGAGTAGATAGCCTTTGGTCCAATGCATTTCTGTCTGGATTAGGAGATGCAGGGGCACTAGCGACTAAGGGGCCGGAAGACTTTTCGACATGGTCTCGTCCTTTCGATAAAGAGCGGACGGGAATGGTAATGGGAGAAGGGGCAGGTTTGTTTGTCCTGGAACCATTAGAACATGCTAAGGCAAGGGGGGCACATATTTATGCGATACTAAAAGGTTACGGGGCTTCCAATGATGCTTATCATGATACGTCGCCGGACCCTGAAGGAACCAGTGCTGCATTGGCAATTGAGCGAGCGCTTCGTTCGTCAGGATTAACTCCTTTTGATATTGATTATATTAATGCACATGCGACGTCAACACCAGCTGGAGATATTGCAGAAACGAAGGCATTAAGACTTATCTTCGGGGAGAGGCTAGATGAAATACCTGTCAGCTCCATTAAAGGAAGTGTGGGACATTTACTTGGTGCAGCGGGAGCGATCGAGAGTATTGCATGCATCAGAGCACTAGAAACAGGGATACTTCCTGCAACACTTCATTCTAATATTCGTGATGAACAAGCACCGTTAGATATCATTCCAAATAAGAGCCGCAAGCAGCGTATTACAACAGCGATGAGTAATTCATTCGGCTTTGGCGGTCAAAATGGAATTCTTATTTGGCAGGCTCCTTAATGAATGAAAGGATGAATGGAGGGACAAAGATGCAAGAAATTCGTTTAAGTGTAGAGCAAAGAAGAGAGGCACTAAAATCGGCTTATCCTAAATGGGAGAAAAAGACAATTGCAGCCCATTTCAAGGAGCAATGTCACCATTATCGGGATAATCCGCTGATTATGATGCCGGAATATACTGTGACATACGAAGAGATTTGGGAAAGGTCACGACGGTATGCCAAAGCTATGATTCATCTTGGTGTACAGCCGGATGATCATGTCGCGATCTTAATGGAAAATGATCCAGATTACATCGCTTTATTTATTGCTTCTTCGATGATTGGAGCTATTGTTGTTCCGTTAAATACACAGCTTCAAAAGGAAGAATTGACCTATATGCTTCGCCAATCGGATACGAACTGGCTTTTCTTACATCAGGTTGCAAATAAAGAAGAACATGCAGAATCATTAAAAGGCGTAATAGCAACCCTCCAGAGGGATGCGGACAGTCCTTTTAAACAGGCAGTTTGCATTCCAATGAAGAAGGAAAAGGCTCCGGCAATTTACCAGCATTGGAATTATTTTATAAAGGGAGCAGAAGCGGTAGAGAATGCGGTTGTTGATCAACGTATGCTGGAAACAAATGATCCTGATTCCTGTGTCGCGATTATTTATACGTCAGGATCTACCGGCTTGCCAAAAGGTGTGATGCTTACGGATGATATGATGCTGCGTTCCGGATTTGCTACTTGTTATACAAGGGCTTATGAAACGGGAAGACGAATTTATGCACCGCTTCCGATGTATCATGTTTATTTTCTACAAGAAGGTTTATTTGCAGCCTCCTTTGTAGGTGGAGGGATGGTTACCTGTCAGGCCTTTCAGCCACTGCAATCATTGGAATTGATGGAAAAATACAATGTGCATGATTTTCTGGCGGTTCCTTCGATGCTGGTAGCTTTATTGAATCGACCGGAAATCAAAAATACCAAACTGAATCATCTCTATGCGTTGTTATGTTGTGCAGCTCCATCACCAGTTCCTCTTTGGAAACGTGCAGTAGAAGAGCTGGCAGTGACAGAGATTGGTACAGGTTGTGGAGGAACGGAAGCAGTTTCTACAACAATGCTGACAGAAATCGGTGATCCTTTAGAAATTATATCGACAACTGTTGGAAAGGTGAAAACAGCTGGAGTAGCTGGAGACCCGGAGTTTGGAGATAAAAGTGTAACATATAAGGTAATTGATCCAGGTTCTGGGGAAACCTTACCAAGCGGTTCCGTTGGTGAGTTAGCAGTTCGAGGCAACGTTGTAACAAAAGGCTATTATAAAAAACCGGAGGAAACGGCTTTTGCTATTGATGAAGAAGGCTATGTTCGTAGCGGTGATCTAGGAACGATTGATAAGAATGGCTATATCCGGCTATTAGGAAGAAGTAAAGACCTCTACAAGGTATCCGGAGAAACCGTAGCTCCAAAAGAGGTAGAGGACGTTATTTCAATGCATCCTGCTGTCAATCAAGTATACATTGTTGGTGTGCCGGATAAGTTAACGACAGAAGCTGGTGCAGCGTTCATTGAATTAAAAGAAGGGGAGAGCTGCTCGAAACAAGAAATCAGAAACCTGTGCAGGGAACGTGTAGCCCGTTTTAAAATACCGAGACATATTTGGTTTGTGGAGGTCTCTGAATGGCCGCTGACGGGAACCGGAAAAATTCAAAAGTTTAAATTACAGGCGATTGCAGAAGAAAGATTGAAAAAAGTAAAACAGACTGGAACAAAATAAATTTGTTTCAGTCTGGGTTCGAATAATAGTCGAATATAGAAGCGTATCTAAAGACTTCGTGGCTATATTGTCGGAAAAGAGAAAATAACCACCCTGAAGCCGCACAAGCTGAAGGGTAGTTATTTCTTACTTCCAGAGAGTCGCCCCTTGAAGGGCTATTACACGCTTTGCCGCTTCATGTGATCAGCATGGAGCGGTTTCTTATATTATGATGATTCTCTACTTAAAGGAATTATGCAAACAAAATGCTTGGGAGTTGCTATGTTTATCCAACAATACTGCTCATTACACAACCCGTTAATTTATTTGATAGGTTTGCATGTCTAAATAGCCAATTTATAAGTTTTGGCTCTATAATAAATTCCTCAGCTCCAACTTTTCCTTCCGTAAACAGCAATGCCAGTTCACTTGTCAACGTAATAGGAATCCCTTCTTGCTTCCATCTTAATTCCGTAACCCAATGCTCATAACTGTCCAAATTCGTCTGGTGAGCATTATACCAATTTAAAATATAGTCGTCTCCAATCATAGCAACTAATTTCATATAAAAATCCGCAATATGCTCCTCGAAGACATTCTCTTTCAAAGTACCTTTCACAGTCTTGTCATCAACATGTAAGCTGTATTGCTCTAAATCGAACCGTTCATTTAAGAAGTTTTTCCATTCATTCTCGGACAATGCTCCAAATGACGTTGCTGTAAAATCTTTTACTATTCCAAGTGAGTAATATGTTGCCATTTTTTCACCTCATTTCTTGTAAAATTAGTTGTTAGTTTTCATTCTAACATAATATTTAAAAAATAAAATCAAATAGGGGAGCAGAGAGCAACCACCTCAAATCTATGTTGTTTTACTGCTCTGAGAAATCCAGTTATAGCTGACAATTAATCCGCTTCTCGGTTCGTTCATAGATAAGAAACGTTTCATAACAACTGCCCCTTTTTAATTACTGTAAGACCTTTCCGATAAGATGTTGCCATTTTTATCAAGGGCTTGGATTTTGAATTGCTCGGGTCTATCGGTTGGGAAAATACTATAACATGCATACAGATCTATGTATTTTTATGGAACAAAATTGTCTTGCATCCAGTTTTTTCATACGTTATTCTTAAGACAAGGAATCTCATTCTCTGATTTACAAGAAGACCACCTTTTTTCTATAGGAAGAGGTTAGCCGACCACTATACTTATGTAGTTGTTACACAGATTATAGCATAAGATTTATTAGAATAATAGATTAAATAGAATATATGTTTCCTCTTTTCAGTTAGCGTAATGGTATCTAGTTTCTTTTCCGAAAAGGGGGTGCCACAACTTGTGTGCTGCCCAAAACATCACTTATATCCATCGATTTCCCCCCCAGTTAAAAGTGCTGTTCCTCCCCGAATCATAGCAAATGTTGTGGAATTGCGAATTAGAGAGATAATTAAAGTATATAGAGGGAGTGATTTAATTGAGTAAGTGGGCTTTTCATATATTTAACATTATTATTTTACTTTTATTACTGTCGTTTAATCTCTTAGCCTTATTTGGAGCAGGAATAGGTGAGGGAGGAATAAGTTCCGGTATGTGGTTTATTACTGGTTCTTCATTGGTATTTTGGCTCATCTTTTACATTATTCAATTTGTAGGTTCTACTAAAATTTGGAGAATTTCCTGGTTTCTTTTTATGGTAGTATTTCTATGGTTTTGGGAAACAGGCCTTGGCTTTCTTGTCGGTGGAATGTGGTTTGATATGAGTTAAAAATATTCTATATCCATTTTGGAGTAAAGGAATCCGTATGACCAAGAACAAAATACGCACCGATAAAAGATTGAAGCTGGCAAGATACGGCTTCTTTTTATTTTGAGAATTTACACGTCTAACCATGAATCATAACTCTCAACCTGGGGAAACTATAAAAAATATGAATCCAAAAGGTGAAGTTATGTCATACATATGTTCAGTTGGCACAAGTATCCCGAAACACAACATCAACCAAGAAGAAGTAAAAGAATTAGTCCAGAACGTATTTGGCTATACCAATCGTGAGGTCAAACGGCTACTTCCCGTGTTCGACAATGCCCAGATTGAGAATCGGCAATTTGCCGTAGCTAAAACATGGTTTGAAAAAGAGCACACTTTTGCAGAGAAAAATAATATCTATCAAGAAAATGCAATTAGCCATTCGCTTGAAGCAATTGATGATTGTTTGCAAAATGACCACTTTCTAACAAACTCCATTCCTTATGAAGCGGTAGATTTAATTATTTATGTATCCAGTTCTGGCCTATCAACTCCCACGATTGATGCTTTTCTGCTTAATGAAAGGCCCTTCCGACAAGACGTCCAACGAATGCCGCTCTGGGGATTAGGGTGCGCGGGTGGAGCAATCGGTTTATCAAGGGCTCATGACTGGGTCAAGGCACACCCTGAAAAGACTGCACTTATCATATGCTGCGAATTTTGCGGGGTGACTTTTCAAAAAGGAGACCATCGTAAAAGTAACCTTGTTGGTACCGCCTTATTTGGGGATGGGGTGGGTGCGGCACTACTGGTTGGAGAGAATTCGCCATACTTGGAGTATAAGAAACAGGCCGTCCCGCGAGTGAAAGGGACGAGTTCACGTACAAAAAAGGATAGCACCGAGGTAATGGGGTGGAATGTAACGAATAGTGGGCTTGAAGTTATTTTTGCAAAAAGCATCCCTTCGCTTGTCGAATCTTTTTGGAAAGAACATATCGAGCTTTTCTTTCTACAATTTCAATTGAAAAAAGAAGCAATACACACTTATATTGCCCACCCAGGAGGAGTAAAAGTGTTGCAAGCGATGGAAGAAGTATTAAAGGTGGAAAAAGATAAATTAAAGCATTCCTATAATGTGTTAAGAGATCATGGAAATATGTCGTCCGTCACTGTTTTGTATGTCCTTAAAGAATGGATGAAAGAAGGAATAAAAGCTGGAGAGAAAAGCATTTTGTCTGCATTAGGGCCTGGTTTCTCGTCCGAAATACTGTTAATGGAGTGGAGTGAATGATGCCTGGTTATCTTTGGTGGATTTTTATATTTATAGCGTTAGAGCGTATTGTGGAATTAATTATTGCAAAAAGAAATGAAAAATGGATGTTGGAAAGAGGAGGGGTAGAGTGGGGGAGAGAACATTATAAATGGTTTATTATTGTCCATCTGTTATTCTTCTTATCGATTTTGACTGAGGTTTCGCTCCGTGATAACTTTGGTTTTGTAATGAACAATTATGTGTTTGCGCTCTTTCTCCTAACGCAAGCAGCAAGGGTCTGGTGTATTCAATCGCTTGGACCGTTCTGGAATACAAAAATCATTATCCTGCCTGACCGTTCTTTAATCAGCAGGGGGCCTTACAAGTATGTAAAACACCCGAATTATATCATTGTCGGTATCGAGTTATTCATTATTCCCATACTGTTTGGAGCGTATTTCACCGCAATTCTTTTCCCGATTCTCCACATATCTTTAATGACCGTACGCATTCCCATTGAAAATAAAGCGTTATCTGAATTAAAGAAAGGGACGTGACAAGCGTTCCTTTTAATGATGGTGCTAAAGGTTGTACCTTTTATAACGGCAATCCTGTTCCCGTTATCTCAATCGGCAAGATTTGATTTTTTCTCTAATATTTTCACGCTTTCCTTGTTTAATTACGATAAAATGAGGGAATAAGCTTATCATGTATTAACGGTCTTTCATACCCCCACCTCTAAACAAAAAGGAAAACCAAAATGTCAAGGTGGGGGATATACGGTCTGTAAATACTTGATTTTGTTCAACAAATATTCAGTGGAGGAGGTACGGAAACCCCCACTGAATGAGTTTCACTTTATGAGCAGTTTTAAATAACAAAAGGGGGCATCCATTGGCACATACTTACAACGTTCAGTCATTTATTAAGAATAACAGGGAAGATTTCCGGTCGATGCTATTATCGGAGGCAGGGAATGTTACGGAGAAAATCAATCATATTTTAATAGAAGGAAACATTGATCTTTTGAAAAATGCAGAGAATATCTGCCTTTATGTATTGGGAGACGAGGAGAAGGAGCTCATCGCTTTTGCAGAAAAAGAAGGTATTGCCTGGGCAAAACACGCTTTGACGCTATCCTTTAAATTGGAGTGGGTCCATGCAATAAGACGCACGTTGTGGCATCTCCTTCATGAATGTAACCCGTCCGGCACTACTTCAAATTCGCTGGATGATTTTTTTGAGTTGGAGAAGAAAATAAACGATGGAATTGATGAATTTTTAAATACTTTTTTCATCAGTTATTCCAAATACAAAGATGAATTGTTCTTGAATCAGCGAAAACTTGTTGAACATCTGACAGTTCCAATCATCCCGGTTAGCTCTACGGTAGCTGTTTTACCGCTCATCGGTGAGTTCGATTCTTACCGAATGGAAATTATAGTGGAAAAAGTATTAAATGAAATAGCAAGATTAGAGGTAGAAACATTGATTATCGACTTGTCTGGTATCCCCGACATAGACGAATATATTATCCATACCTTTCAAACCGTGTTACATGGAATACGAATGATGGGTTCCAAGTCGGTCCTGACTGGCTTAAGGCCACAACTTGCGAAGAAAATAGCCTCTTTAGGAGCAGGCAATACTTTACAGACGGAAGTGAAAGGAACTCTCCAGCAAGCCCTACAGGAATATTTGACGGCGGAATCTGGAAAACTTGAGCACTTACCATCATAAGCAATTATTTCAACCTATTTCTCACATTTAACAAGTAGCTGAACCAGGGACACCCCTGATTCAGCTACTTATATTTTTGTGTTTTTCTTTTTTGCTCGCTGTTCCAATTGTGATTTAGGCTCCTGATTAGCAACATCCTCTGAATACCCTTGTGGATTCACGCTGGATCTAGCTCTTTTTTTCTTTGCATGGTCTGTTTCTTTTGACATGACAGCACCTCCAAGATTTAGTATGTGAAACGTTCTCATATATATACATGACCTCGTAGCGCGAGAAAATCGAAGTGGATAAATTCGTAGTATGAGGAGAATAGGATGAAAAACGTACGACAGCAATGACAAAGCACCCCGTGAAATCCCCAGGGTGCTTAAAGTGAATGTTAGTTAAGAAGATTGTTCCGATACACGTCCATCGTAAGCTTTCTTTCTTTTTCACGTCGTTGATTCAATTCTGACTCGAGCTGTCTAATGTAATGCGGGGGAAGGTCATGTTTTTTCGCCTGAAGCAATGTTTCCTCGAGGTACTTATCCGATTGATTCATCATGGTGCACATACCTCCTTTTTAATATTGAGAAACAATAAAAAATTTGCCCCGTAATGGGAGGCACAGTTTGTACGTTGCTGTGCAAATGCTCTTCGGTGGGACGAGTAATCGCAGTCCCAGGTGTTGCGAAACGAATCGCGTTTTAACCTGCAAGAGCGCTTGCGCCTTCGTACTATTATTGTTTCCGCTTACATGGAAGGTAAACGTAAAACTGGCTTACAAAATAGGGACAAGTTTATTACAGATTATGACAGAAATAGAAAAGTTGCCTTATGGTCATTCTATGCATAAAATCTCGATTTATGAATAAACCAAGAACAAACACATCTAGATAAAGAAGAGTTTGTTGCAGGTAGTTGTGTAGAGATTATATCCGTTGTCCACACTTCAATGTCAGATATATGTTTAATAATGATGAAGAAGGGAAATTTGTACACTGAAAGGAGTGGGCAACATGAGTGAAGGTTTCAAAAACAAAGTAAGTGGCGAGATTGATAAGGCTAAAGGAGAAGCGAAGGATAGGTTTGGAAAAGCAAGAGGTGATCTCTCCAAACAAGCCGAAGGGAAATTTGATAAGGCAAAAGGTGACGTTAAAAAGAAAATGGGAGAAATGAAAGATAAATTTGATCATGACTCGTCCGACCAAACAAAATAAATAATCTTATAAAGTTAAATGAGAAAGTGCTTTGCATTGCAGAGCACTTTTATATTGTCTCATACGCCCTGCTCGAATAATTCCACTACCAGAAGGGAAACTAATACAAATCTCTAAAGGAGGCTAAATTCATGGAAGAAAATAAAAATCGCCAATTTAAAGAACGTGGCCAAAGTGGCGAGCATCGCAATGGCCGTAAAAGTCAATTTAAGAATTATAACGCTGAAAAAGGAGAGGAACCGAACGAATTTTTGAGTAAGCGAGATGAATGAATTTAACCAATAAAAGAGCGGAGAATCCACACTCCGCTCGAAACGTAAAACCTTAAGCCCGTTCTCCAACTACCTCTTTCATCCTATTAGCAACGGAAATCGTCAATTTCTCGGTCGTTTTTGGGACAAACTTTTTTAAGATTTTATTAATCATCGGGCTCATCGCTCCACGAGCAGTTATATCTAAATAACCAGTCATTTTCGTGGAATTTTCATCAACTTTCTCTGCATCGAAATAGCCACCACCAGAGAAATTGTCAGACAGGCCGGAAAGATTGAAGGTAACAAAGTTCGGTTCTTTCCACTCGGTAATATCAACTTTTAGTTTGATTGTTTTCTTCATGAAGCCTAAATCTCCTTGAAACTCCCAGGTGGATTCGGAGTCATTAATAAGTTCATGGTTGATATAACCGGGGACAAGCGGAGCCCAGTTATTAATGGAACTTACAAACGTCCATACTTTTTCGATTGGTAAATTTAACCGTGTGCAATGTGATCCGTTAGGCATGATTTCATTCTCCTTTAATCAATTTGGTATACTCTTGCTTCATATGCGAGTAAACATCCTTGTATACGTGATTTGTACATATGTACAAAAATTTTCTTTATCCAGCTGCATGATTGTTGAATTAGTTAAATCTTATTATAATTTAAAATTCCGATGATGGGAAGTAGAGGGAATCTTTGTATCAGCTTATAATTTCCCTTCAAACGCTAAAATATATAATAAGGAGGTGTTTCGATGACGAAGAAAAAGTTAAGTAATGGTGGCTTCAGTGATGAGCAAGCTGTACGGAAAAAACTTTCCAAGAGTTTTGACCATGAATTTGCCAATGAGCCATTAACAGCGAATGAAAAGCTTAATAATAAAAAAACGAAGAAGCGTCAATAGCCTCGGTAACGGGAAAAAAAAGCTGGAGTTCAATAAATCGAACGACAGCTTTTTGTTCTTAGTAGTCGGTGCCCGAGATGCGCTTCAATTATTAATGCAGGCTTCTCAAATCTCCGTAGACAAGCTATAATAGTAACAAGGAGGGGAGAACCAGTGGAAGAAAAGGTAGCTTTGAAGGAAATTTTAAATGTATTACATGAACATTCGAAGCAGATCAATGAAAAAATGGACAAGCGCTTTGATGAAGTCGATCAGCGCTTCCAAGAAGTGGACAAGCGTTTTGATGAAGTCGATCAGCGCTTCCAAGAAGTGGACAAGCGTTTTGATGAAGTCGATCAACGTTTCCAAGAAGTAGATAAACGCTTTGATAAAATTGATCAAAAGTTCGATAGCCTAAACCAAAAAGTAGGTGGAATTCGGATTGAACTTCAAGAAACGCAGGAAACAGCTGAATTTGCCGCAAGTAAAGTTATTCAACACGAAAAAGAACTTCGCCACATTAACACACAATAACTGTCCCCCCATACGATAATATTTCCTTACAATAAAGCCCTTGGCAACTTCCATTGAAGTCTCCAAGGGCTTAAAAGTCTCCAGGGAACATTACGAATTCTTGCTTTATATCGTTGAACCGCTGTATAAGGAGCGGTACGTACTTGCTTAGGACGCGGTATTCTTCTTTTTTCCATTTCTCATCGAAAGTTAACATTTCCAGTAACTTTTTCAAAAAAAATTTTCACGAAATGTTATGCGCTTGCATTACCATCAATTCAAGCAAACAGCTTAAAATGGACCTTCATTTCCTATTTATCTCCACTTGAGCTAGAAACTTCAATAAGCTATGATAGTAAGCATATTATTTTGATTTTTTAAATCAGCAAGATTTTTACATCTAAGAGGGAAGTGATCGTTTGGAATGGATAAAGTTAATTGGTATTGTCGTTATCGTCGTAGGCTTTTTATTGAAATTTGATACGATAGCAATTGTCATCATAGCTGCACTTGCAACTGCACTTGTTTCTGGTTTATCATTCCCGGAATTTTTGTCCAGTTTAGGTCAAGCATTTGTTGATAACCGGATTGTTACGCTGTTCTTACTGACATTACCATTGATTGGACTAGCTGAATCGCATGGGTTAAAAGAACAAGCGGTAAAACTCATTCAAAAGGTGAAAAGTTTAACAGCAGGGAAATTCTTAAGCGTTTATTTATTTATCCGCGAATTGGCGGGATTGTTCTCGATCCGTCTAGGTGGACATCCGCAATTTGTTCGTCCATTAGTTCAACCAATGGCGGAGGCTGCTGCAAAAACTACTGTTGGTGAATTAGATGAGAAAGAAAAAGAACAAATTAAAGCTAGGTCCGCAGCTATGGAAAACTACGGTAATTTCTATGGTCAAAATACGTTCGTTGCAGCAGGTGGTGTCCTATTAATCTCTGGTTCACTAGAGTCACTAGGCTATCATGCACCAGCTATTGAAATTGCAAAAGCCTCTATTCCTATTGCAATTATCATGATTATCGTTGGGATTATAGATAACCAGCGATTTGATAATAAACTTAAAAACAATCAATCTAAAAGGAATAGGGGGTAGAGGTTATGGAAACATTTTTCGCTAATTTATTAGAATTTTTCTTTATTCTTATAGGAATTCAACTAGTTTATACAGCAGTTCGCGTATTTATGGATGAAACAAACCCTACCCGCTTAGGCAGTGGCTTATTCTGGTTGATTATCGGAGTTCTATTCGCTGTAGGTGAATACATCCCTTCCTTGATAAGTGGTATTTTAGTAGTCATTCTTGGTGTGTTGACACTGTTCAAACAAGTAAATATGGGAGACGTCTATAATCCGGATCCGAAGAAAGCTGATGCTGAATCCGACCGTTTGAATAATAAAATATTTATCCCGGTCATATTACTGGCATTAATTGCATTAGTGGTTGCTACAATAATACCTGAATCTAGTGCATCGGTAATTGGTATTTCATCTATCATTGCGACGATCGTTGCTGTTGTTATTATTAAACCTAAAAATAGAGAGATTCTTATTGAAAGTGACCGGATGGTACAGCAAGTTGGTACAACAGGTATGCTGCCGCAATTACTCGCAGCCCTTGGAGTCATTTTTACGGTCTCTGGTGTTGGGGACGTTATTGCTGATATAATTGGTGGTATTGTTCCCGAGGGCAGCCAGTTAGCAGGTGTTATTGCATACGTAATGGGGATGGTTATCTTTACGATGATTATGGGTAATGCATTTGCGGCATTCACGGTTATTACAGCAGGAATTGGAGTTCCGTTTGTCATGGCCGTGGGCGGTGACCCTGTTATTGCCAGTGCGCTCGCCATGACTGCCGGATTCTGCGGAACGCTCTTAACACCGATGGCTGGGAACTTCAATGCTCTCCCGGTTGCACTCCTGCAAATGAAGGATCAATTTGGCGTCATAAAAGTTCAAGCACCAGTTGCTGTTACAATGATCGTTATCCATATCGGGTTAATGTATTTCTGGGCATTTTAGTATTAATTAACAACGCACACAACATGAGATATAGGAGATGAAAGAAATGAAAATTTTAGTTACAGGTTTTGATCCATTCGGTGGAGATACGACTAACCCTGCGATTGAAGCAGTGAAAAGATTGCCTGATGAAATCAAAGGGGCTACAATCCTCAAATTGGAAATCCCGACTGTTTTCTTTAAAAGTGCTGAAGTTGTAAAAGACGCAATGAAGAAAGAGGAGCCGGATTATATACTAAACATTGGCCAGGCAGGAGGCCGTTTCGGGTTAACACCTGAGCGTGTAGCAATCAACCAAGATGATGCACGCATTCCTGATAATGAAGGGAATCAGCCAATTGATACGCCGATTCAGCCAGACGGAGAAAGTGCTTATTTCTCCCAATTGCCGATAAAAGCGATGGTGGATGCGATGAAAAATGCAGGTGTTCCAGCATCTATTTCCAATACGGCAGGTACTTTCGTTTGTAACCATATCATGTATCAAACACTTTATTTGACGCATACAGAATTTCCAAATGCGAAGGCTGGTTTCATGCATATCCCGTTCTTAACGGATCAAGTGATTGATCGCCCGGAGACAGCATCGATGAGCCTTGATGATTTAGTAAAAGGGATCTCAGCTGCAATCGAAGCAATTGTTGAATTTGATGGAAAAGAAGATGTGAAAACGGTTGGTGGAGCGACGCACTAATCATTTATAACGATTGAGAAAACCACAGGGGTGTTATCCTCTCTGTGGTTTTTACTATAGAAAAAAGTAACAGATAGGATAAGTGGACGGATAAAATTTGATGTCAGGACAGTTCTTGTGGTTTATTTTAACAAGAACTATCCTTAGGTAATTTAATCATCTAGGGTCGTAATTTTCTAGCTTTAAATTATCTATTAATTCTTATACTCAAAAATGCGAAAACCCAATGGAGAGACTTTTATCTTATCTAACGCTGTCAGTTGAATAAGCTCTTGGGAATAGGCTGAATTGATGCTAGTTCCAACAACTAGTTCACTACAATATTTTTCAGGAAAATCTGGTAAAGCTAACGTCTGCTCCTCCGTACTATTATTTACAACAAAAAGGATACGCCGGTTACCTGCTTGCTTTTGATAGACTAATGTATTTGCTTCATTATCGTACATAACGATTTGGAATGTACCATCATTTCCAAAAGCAGGAATTGTTTTTCGCATTGTAATCAGATTTTTAACATACGTAAACAATTCATGATTCTGCTTCGTTTCGTCCCATATCATACATGCGCGGCAACCCGGATCTTGACCGCCTTCCATCCCAATTTCATCCCCATAATAGATACAAGGTGTACCAATGAAAGAGAGCTGAAAGAGATATAGAAGTTTCACACGATCCAACTCGCCATCTGCTAATGTCAAAATCCGCGGTGTGTCGTGGCTATCAAGCAAATTAAAGGCAACTTCATTCACATTTGCCGGATACATATGCAATACGTTGGTAATGGAATTCGCGAAGTCTTCAGGAGATCGCTCATTTTTTGCAAGAAAATCGATTGCACTATTTGTAAACGGATAATTCATGACAGCATCGAATTGGTCGCCTCCAAGCCAAGGCATTGAATCATGCCAGATTTCTCCTAATATATAAGCATCCGGTTTCACTGCTTTCACTTCTTTTCGAAAATCTCTCCAAAACTGGTGATCGACTTCATTCGCGACATCTAAACGCCACCCGTCAATATCAAATTCTTCAATCCAGTAGCGGGCAACTTTTAATAAATAGGCTTTCACTTCCGGATTTTCCGTATTGAGCTTCGGCATGGATCCAACAAAGCCAAACGCATGATAGTTTGGTACTGGCTCTGGTTTTACAGGGAATTCTCGAAGATGGAACCACTCCGTGTAAGCTGATTTCTCTTGTTTATCCAGTACATCTTGAAATGGAGGGAAATAATAGCCGCTATGATTAAATACCGCATCAAGCATGACACGAATTCCCCGCTGATGACATTCACGTACAAGGCGGCGAAAAGTTTCCTTATCCCCAAATTGCGGATCAATTTCCATGTAATCAATCGTGTCATATTTATGATTAGAATACGCTTTAAAAATCGGTGTGAAATAGATGCCATTAATTCCTAAATCAACTAGATAATCCAGGGAATCGATTACACCTTGGAAATCACCGCCAAAGAAGTTTGTAGCAGTCGGTGCAGCCGATCCCCATGGTAAAGTTCCCTCTGGATTTAATGATGGGTCGCCGTTTCCAAACCGTTCTGGAAAAATTTGATACCAAACAGTGTCCTTAACCCAGTCTGGTGCTTGGAAGACATCGATTTGATTCAAGTATGGGAAGCAGAAGTAATTGGAAATATCTGCTGGAGGATCAGAATAAATACCACTCTCCGTGTAATAGCATGTTTCACTAGAATCCGTACAGCGAAATCCATAGCGCATCCGGTAGAACTCAGGTTTTACTGCGATAAACCAATAATCATGTAAAGCGGTCGATCCTGACTTGATCATCTCAACCGTTTGCGTCTGCCATACCTCATCTTTCCAGTCATACGGGTCTCCAAACAGAAGTGCGACAGACTCCATATCATTCTTTTTCGTTTGCAGTACGATATGTAATGTTTCCTTGTCATAAGCGTATGCGAAGTTATTCTTTGGGCGGTGGTAGATTGCTTCTTTTAGCATTTAGTTTTCTCCTTTCTGAAATAAAAACCCCGATTTCCGTAGTGTTGGAAATCGGGGTTGTTGTCATTTGTACAAAGCATTGCCCTTAAGTTGTTCTCCATTTTAATGTAATGTAAGCGGATTAGGTTGTCAATAAAATTTATTGTTGCCAGTCTACAATTACTGTATCAGTCCCATCTTGAGGAGTTGTAACAGAATGGTTAATACCGGACTCCCACTCCACGTTTCCTACAGCGTCTTTTTTAATGAATTTAAACTCTATGCTTTCATTGGCAGGAACACTTATATCATAATACCAACTAGGATACTCATATATAACTTGATTAAACATTGGTCCTATTGCTTCATCAGGATTCCAATTTCCTAGTTCGCTTACATTCCCAACAATATAAACGTTCGAACCAAGAGTAGTAAATGCGTTATTTACCACAAAACGCATCGTTATTTGTTTACCAGTTAGTAATTCGAAATCATTATATGAATTACTACTATTATTATTTGCTGTGTAAACGGTTATATCATGTTTACCAGGATTGATGTTTGGAAGAAGAATTTTTATCTCTGTGTCAGACCAAGATTGAATCTCTACAGTAGATGAACCTAATTGAACTGTTCCCTCTTCAGTACCAAATCCCTCCCCATTTATCGTAACCGTATTTCCAGCTTTACCTACCATCGGACCGACATGTCCTATAAGTGGTGTAGTAGAAGATTCAGTGTACTGCCAAACGGATACGGCTCTTGGGCTGAGATTAAACGAGTCTACTGAACCATTTGAACTTACAGTTATATTATTACCGTCTAATAGAGTGTTCAGTTCATCATTATACCCTCCCTCTGGTAAAGAGGTATTCAAATTGGTAATATTATAACTTTCATGTCCACGATTTACAGCGGTAACAACAACATTATTTCCAAACTTTCTTTCATAAATATAAACATCAGAGTTTATCCAACGTTCATTGGTATCTCCGTATCCAAGTGCAGGATTGGATTGTCTCAGCGATGTAAGTTGACTAGTAATTTGATAGGCATTTGTTGATGTATCAAAATTAGTCAGCGGTTTTCTGTTATCAGGATCGCTATCTCCAGTTAAATACTGTTCAGTTCCATAATATATAGTCGGAACACCTCGAGAGGTAAGTAATACAGCAAGGGCGATATCTGTATGTCTATTCGAGGATGCTTCTTCAGAAAACCTGCTCATGTCATGATTGTCTATAAAAGTTACTTGATCGATAACTTCATTATAATCTACAGCAGAGCTGTCAATCATTTCATGGAAATCGTACCAGTCAGAACTCCCGTCTTTCAATACATCACGAATTGATTGTCCGAATTGAAAATCCAGAAGACTCATGCCGCTCTCATTTGCAAAATGATGATTTTGTGGATCAATCTCACCCGATCCTAAAAACCACTCACCAAATGTAAAAACGGGTTCATAAGCATATATCTCACTCATTAAAGAAGTTTGCCAACCCTCTGGCATATGTTTAACAGCATCCACTCTGATTCCATCTATGCCTTTATCTAACCATAGCTTAATAGAATCTTTTAAATATTGATCCATTGTATCATTATGCAAGTTATAATCTGCCAAATCGTATAAGTTTCTATAGATGCTGTCTTCATAGGAGGAAAAGTCTGTCCCGCCATTATGATGAAATATATTTAATGGATCATTTGAATAGCTTCCCAATAATGTTCCGTTATCGTATATGGCGCCATTTTCTGCATAAGAAGGATCAGTCTCTAAAGCAGGGGAAGAATGATTAGGCGTGAAATCTACAATGACTTTTATATTATTTGCATGTGCCGTTTCGATTAAACGGTCAAAATCATTGAAATCTCCATAATAAGGATTCGTTTTCTTATAATCTCTAGCCCAATACCCATGATAAGATGTATACCCACTGGGATGAAGTGCATAAACGTTTTCAACAGGTTGTGAGATCCAAAGTGCAGTTATTCCTAATCCAGTTAGGTAACCATCGTCTATTTTATCGATAATCCCTTGCCAGTCTCCTCCACAATATTTGTGAAGATTACTGCAGTCTGAGCTATAAATATTGCCAGATGGATTATTTGTTGAATCTCCGTCGTAAAATCTAT
Organism: Oceanobacillus sp. MO10714A; assembly: GCF_037072045.1. Classification (NCBI taxonomy): domain Bacteria; kingdom Bacillati; phylum Bacillota; class Bacilli; order Caryophanales; family Bacillaceae; genus Oceanobacillus; species Oceanobacillus sp. MO10714A. The sequence goes on from NZ_JAXHDC010000009.1 coordinate 19,504, forward strand.
CAGTTACTATTTGATAGATAACATCTCTAGAATAATCAACCTTGTTTGAAACATCAGACTGCGCAGCCGTTGAAAAAGAAAAAGTGAAAAATAAAAATAAACTTAATGCAATCGATTTCATTAAAAGTCTTCTTTTATTCACCATATCACTCCTTAATAGTATGAGATTTTTTAACTACACTCTCCTTCCTAGCAATATAATTAACCCCGGCTTTTAATTGAATAAAAGCCGGGGTTGTCTGTGATAACAAATCATTGCCCTCAAATTTTATATTTAAGTATTTTCATGGATGTTACTCAATTAATATCATAAATAAAGGGACTTATCAATGGGTATTTAGTATTGCTTTTATCATTTTTGAAAAGTTTATGAAAACGCTTGCCAAATTAAATAGCTCGTTATAGAATGATATCAAAGCTAGAGCAAACGTTTGCGCAAAACTATTGTACTAATCTGATTTAGGCATATGTTTCGTTGCTAGCTAAATTAATTTAAAAGGGGAGAGGAATTGAGATGAAGAAAAGATACTTGTTATTATCGTTCGTTATGTTTTTGTCCCTATTTGTTTTTTTGGCAGCCTGTGCACCAGACCGGGAGGAAGAAGTGAACAGTGGAAGTGAAGGTGAAGATAATGGAGAACAGGCGGAAAAACCAGAGGAGTTAACAGTCTGGGCAAATGATCAAGAAGAACAACTAGAAGCTGTTCGGAAAATAGCTGCCGATTATGAAGAGCAAGAAGGAATTAAAGTTAATGTGGAAGCGAAAAGTATGCTGGATCAATTACAAGAATTGTCATTAGCTGGCCCAGAAGGAAATGGCCCAGATTTATTCTATCAACCGCATGACCAAATAGGGAATATTGTGGCTCAAGGTCTTGCAGACCCGATTAATCTGACAGATGATGAACTAAGTCCCTATGCTGATGCTGCAGTGGAAGCTGTAACGTACAACTTTGATGGTGAAACTGATATATACGGAATCCCGGCAGTATTTGAAACATATGGGTTATTTTACAATACTGATATTGTGCCAGAAGCTCCTGAAACGATAGAAGACTTGAAGACGATCTTAGAAGAGAATACGAATGCAGCTGAGGACAAATATGGATTCTTAATGAAACCGGATGATTTATACTTTGCTTATCCGTTCTTCAAAAATTATGGTGGTTATATTTTTGGTGGAGATATAGGGGAGTATGATACTTCCGATATTGGTTTAAATAATAAGGGCGCTATAGAAGGTGGAGAGCTATTCCAATCATTCTTTGGGAAAGGATTGATTCCTTCATCAACAACAATTGATGTAATTGATGGATTATTCTCAGAAGGAAAAGTAGGCGCAGTTATTAACGGACCGTGGAGTATACCAGGTTATAAAGAGGCAATTGGTGATAGTCTTGGATTTGCTCCATTTCCTGCAATTAATGGTGAACCAAGTTCCACTTTAGTTGGAGTAAAGGCTTGGATGGTATCTTATTACTCTGAAAATAAAGATTGGGCTAAAGATTTAGCTTTGTTTATGACAAATGAGGAGAATTTGGCATATTACTTTGATGTGGCAGGAGAGCTCCCTCCAAATACGGCAGCATTAGAAAGTATTGATGACCCAATTTATGCTGCGTTTGCAGAACAAATTGAATATGGCGTACCAATGCCAAGTACACCTCAAATGTCTCAAGTTTGGGAACCGATGAACAATGCTTTACAATTCCTTGCTGAGGGTGAAGAAGCGAAAGCAGTTCTTGACGAAGCAGCTGAGCAAATTCAAACAAATATAAATGCAAGTGGTGGAGGTCAATAAAAGCAAAATAATAATGGGAAGGTTATTCTTCCCATTATTACTTTTAATGTTTAATAGAAAAAAGGAGGCAAACCGTTTTGTCTACTCCAGCAAAGAAAAATCCAGATGAAAATATAGAACAAAAGAAAGTAAGGAAGAATGACAAATGGAAGAAACATAGTCCGAAAGTGGCAATGATATTATCGATTGTTTTTGCAGGGTTCGGTCAATTATACAATAGGCGATATCTAAAAGGAACAATCTTTATTATCATGGAATTAGCTTTCCTTGTTGCATTTTTAGAATCTATTAACTATGGTTTATGGGGTCTACGTACATTAGGAACTATTCCCGGTACGGACCATTCTATCAGATTGTTAGTTTTAGGTGTATTGTCATTGATTGTAACCGTTATTGTGATCACTCTTTATGTATTTAATGTTATCGATGCAAAAAAACAAGCAGAAAAATTACGAGATGGTTGGAAGCCATTAAAGTTGAGAGCATCATTTAAAGAATTTTATGACCATGCATTTCCTTATATAATGACGTTTCCCGGTTTACTACTTATGATTTTTGTTGTTATCTTCCCTTTATTATTTTCTGTGCTTTTGGCTTTTACGAATTATGATTTATATAATTCACCACCTCGTAATTTAGTTGATTGGGTAGGATTTGATAATTTTAAAAACTTGGTCACAGTTCCAATCTGGCAAGATACATTTATAAGTGTGTTTTCGTGGACTATTGTATGGACAGTTGTTGCGACTACATTACAAATTGCACTTGGTTTCTTTTTGGCTGTTCTTGTAAATGATCCACGAGTTAAATTTAAAAAATTGATTCGTACCATTTTAATTCTACCTTGGGCAGTACCAGCGTTTGTAACTATACTAGTGTTCTCAGCGATGTTTAATGATGATTTTGGAGCTATAAACAGGGATATTATTATTCCGTTATTAGGTGGAAATGGCGTATCTTGGTTGAGCGATCCTTTATATACTAGAATAGCCATTGTCATGATTCAAACGTGGCTTGGATTTCCGTTTATTTTTGCTTTAATTACTGGGATATTACAGAGTATTTCCAAAGATTGGTACGAAGCAGCTGACATGGATGGTGCCTCGCGTTTTCAAAAGTTTAGAAACATAACATTTCCCCACGTGATGTTTGCTACTGCACCATTATTAATTATGCAATATGCTTCAAACTTTAATAATTTCAATGTCATTTATTTATTTAATGAAGGTGGCCCACCTATTCGAGGGCAAAATGCTGGTGGAACGGATATATTAATTTCCTGGGTATATAAGCTAACTTTTGATACAAATAATTACTCTATGGCTGCAGTAATCTCAATTATAATGGGGTTAATTGTTTCAGGATTTGCATTTTATCAATTCAGAAAGACAAGATCATTTAAAGAAGAGGGTGAAATCTAATGAATAGAAAGCAAAAGTCCAGAATGGAGTTAGCCTTCATTTATATAATAATTGCAGTTGTAGCAATTATTATATTTTATCCTTTAGTATGGACAGTTGGTATGTCTTTCAACCAAAGTACTAGTCTATATTCATCCAGTTTAATACCAGAAAATTTCTCATTAGATCATTATAAATGGCTATTTAGTCCAGACAGTGATTATTTACTGTGGTATAAAAATTCATTAATTGTTTCTATTGCAAATGCAATAGGAAGTGTAGTTCTAACTTCATTAGTTGCTTATGCATTTTCTCGATATAAATTTGTTGGAAGGAAAAATGGTTTATATATCTTCTTACTCTTGCAAATGTTTCCAGTTATGATGGCGATGGTTGCTTTGTATATCTTTTTGAATATGCTAGGTTTATTAGACACCCTGTCTGGTTTGATTTTAATATATCTTGGTGGTCAAATTCCGTTTAATGCATGGCTTGTTAAAGGATACTTTGATACAATACCTCGCGAATTAGATGAGGCAGCAAGAATAGACGGAGCAGGACATCTAAGGGTGTTTTGGAGTGTAATGCTACCACTTGCAAAACCCATTCTTGCAGTAGTAGCTTTATTCAACTTTATGACTCCTTTATTTGATTTTTTGCTACCCTCAATTGTACTTTCAAGTGAGGAAAATTATACATTAGCGGTTGGTCTATACAACTTTATTAATGATCAATTTTCAAATAACTTTACTAGGTTTGCCGCAGGATCTGTCTTAGTGGCAGTACCTATTGCAGCAGTATATTTATTCTTGCAGCGATATCTGATATCAGGACTGGCAGCAGGGGGAACTAAAGGTTAAACCTCTTAAAAAATTTACTGAAAACGTTTGCGTGATTTTGAGATAGAATATATAATCAATAGAGAAATTGGGCAAACGTTTTCACAAATAATATTTGGAAAAGGAGAGATTTAATGACGAAAAGGTGAAGGTTCATTTATTTTACAGGAACATTTAGGCAAACGTCACGCAATTAGGAGAGGAGAAACAATGAAGATGAAGCACCACCAAAGAAGTATATCTATTTTTCTAACAGCTCTTATGTTTTTAAGTCTATTCTTTGGTATCCAACCAGTTTCAGCTGCAAGCTCAGAAAATCCTCATCAGAGTCCAGTGGTTGATGAGGAAGGGCTGAATGAAATTACGGATGATTCCAATTTGCCGACAGTTAAATTTGTTTATGAAAGGGAAAATCAAGATTACGAGGATTGGAATATTTGGGTATGGAACACAGGTGCCAAAGATGATCAGATTGATTTCGACGAAGTAGGAGAGGTTGCGACAGCGCATATTGAAGTTGGTTCAGCAACGAGCAGTATAGGCTTTAAATTAAGAAAAGGCGCGGATTGGGATGAGGTTGATGTAGACGAAGACCGCACGATTAACATCAGTCCGACAGAAGACATGACAAAAGTGTTTGTGAAAGAAGGGGAAGTTGAATTCCGAACCGTTCCATTTATGCACCCCCCCAAAGTTGATGCGGGAAACGTGGAATTTTTCTATCGTGATGCTGATTTGTATCGCGGAGACGCAATGGATACGATTGAATCGGTTCAAGTGAAGCTGGATGGACAAGTTTACGATATGAATTTTGAAGCTGAAAACGAACGCTTTACTGGCACGGTGGAAGACTTGCCGGAAGGGGAATATGAGTATACGTATCTTGTTACGATTGATGGAGAGACGACAGAAATCGCTGATCCATACCATACCAATGGAGAAGGTAAATCAATCATTAATATTTCTTCAGAAGATTTAACAATTACGACGGAAGTGGCACCTCAAGAGATCGATTATAATCAACATGCAGTGTTGACATTACATATGGAGGATGACCTAGGACAAGAAGTTGACAAGGAATCGATTCGTGAGATGTATGTAGATTTAACTTCAGTTGGTGGGGCTGGTAAAACTGCTATTGACCCTGATTTAAAAGAAATAACAATCTCAGTTGCTGATCGTATTGGGGCTGGTACAAAGGTTTTGCCTGTTACAGTTATTGATGTATATGGCGGCACACATGAGGCAGAAGCTCAAGTAGATATCAAACCGCGGGCTGTCAACGGAGAAGAGGACTTCGACTGGGATGAGGCAAGAATCTACTTTATGCTGACAGACCGATTTGCTGATGGAAATGAAGAAAATAATAACAACATCGGCTATGATCCGACAAGTCCGGGTTCTTACCAAGGTGGGGATTTTAAAGGGGTTACTGAAAACCTCGATTATCTGGATGACCTTGGAATCAATACGATTTGGATTACACCGATTGTTGAAAATGTGTATCATGATGCTGCCTATAATGATGCCAATGCCGGTGGTATACCATACTATGGTTATCATGGATACTGGGCAAAAGATTTTGAGAAACTAAATCCGCATCTTGGAACGTTAGAAGAGTTCCATGAATTGATTGATGCTGCAAGTGATCGCGGTATAAAAATTATGGTGGACGTTGTATTAAACCATACTGGTTATGGTCTGAAAATGGATGATGGAAATTTGCAAGATCAACCGGAAGGCTATCCGACAGATGAAGATCGTATGAAATTTCGGGATATGCTTCGTCAAGATGGCGGAAATCCAGGTGATGAAATAACTGGTGAACTTTCCGGACTTCCGGATTTTATTACAGAGAATCGGGAAGTACGTGAGCAAATCGTCGACTGGCAAGTAGGCTGGTTGGAAAAAGCGAAAACGGAAAATGGGAATACGATTGATTACTTCCGGGTGGATACTGTTAAACATGTGGAAGATACAACATTGATGCATTTTAAAAATGAATTGACGAAAGTAATGCCAGAATTCAAAATGATTGGTGAAGCATTTGGGGCAACAATAACAAATGACTATGCGGATCGTTACTTAAATACAGGAACGATGGATTCGCTTTTGGATTTTGAGTTCAAAAACATTGCAAGAGACTTAGTAAATGGAAATATATGTGCAGTTGATGGGAAAATCCAAGCTAGGAATGACTTATTGGATAATAAGGCAACAATGGGCCAATTCTTAGGCAGTCATGATGAGGATGGATTTTTACATTATATTGGTGCTGAGGATACGAGTAAGTTAAAGGTTGCCTCTACACTACAAATTACTTCAAAAGGTCAGCCAGTCATTTATTATGGTGAAGAGTTAGGGCTTTCTGGAAAGGCAAACTGGCCTGAATATGACAACCGATATGTATTCCCTTGGGAGCAAGTGAAAGATAACGATGTTCATGAGCATTATAAGAAGCTATTAAATATTCGCGATGATTATTCGAAGACCTTCTCTAAAGGAACCTATGAATTATTAGCTGGAGACGATGAGTCCGGGTATATGATTTTTGAGCGCAGTTATGAGGGAGAGTCAGTCATTGTTGGAATTAATACGACAGATGATGCGATAGATGTGAACATTCCAACTCCGTATGTTAAAAATGCGACTGCGGAAGATGTCTATAATGAAAAGTCTGTTGCAATTGGCGATGATCGCAGTGTTACGGTGACATTGCCGGCGCGAACGGATGGTGGTACGCTCATTTTAGTATCAGACAGTGATGATGCTGAAGGTGAAAACACGTTGCCGGAAATTCCTGAAGACACATTGCGTGTCCACTATCAACGTAACGACAATAATTATGCCGATTTCGGATTATGGCTGTGGGAGGATGTAAAATCCCCATCAGAAAACTGGCCGACAGGAGCTACATCATTTGTGGAGAATCAAATGACAGAGTATGGAGCATACCTTGACATACCGCTGCAAAGTGATGCGCAAAAGATAGGATTTTTAATATTGGATACCGCAACAGGAGATAAAGAGGGTGACGACAAATTTGTCGAGTTATTCTCACCAGAAATTAATGAAGTATGGATTAAACAAGGTTCGGATGAGGTGTTTCTAGTAGAACCAATTGATTTACCAGACGATACGATACGTGTCCATTATGAACGTGCCGATCAAACCTATGATGGCTGGTCATTATGGTCCTGGGGCGATGTCGCAGCACCTTCTGATAATTGGCCGAATGGGGCGGAAGACGCGAACGGTATTGGGAAATACGGTGCATATTATGACCTTGTGTTAGCGGAAAATGCCGACGAGATCGAATTCCTTTTTGTCAATAAAGATACAGAAGAACAAACAGGCGAATATAGATTTAATATGCTTGATCACAATCAAATTTTCATAAAGGATGGGGATGACCAAATATATACAAATCCTTATGGGTCCATTCCTGTTATGCTTCTGTCAGGAGATTTACTGTCGGATGAGAAAATGCAGCTCCGATTTACAAAAACAGAGGATTTAACAGAAAATGATCTTCTAGAAGGCATTACGGTAGTGGATAAAGCTGGTAATGACGTTGTTATTGAACGCGTAAAAATAATGGATGATGCGATTGTAGAATTGTACAGTACATTTGATTTGGAGCAGGCGCCATTTTCGGTTACCTATGGAGAGAAAACAATTTCTGTCTCCGGTGGCTGGAAAATGATTGATGAAATGTATGCTTATGATGGTGAACTCGGTGCACGGCTGCATGATGATGGATCTGCGACATTAAAATTATGGTCACCGAAAGCCGAGAATGTTTCTGTTGTGCTTTATGATAAAAATGATCAGTTCAATGTTGTTCATGAGGAAATTCCGATGACTTTAGGAGATCAGGATGTTTGGGAAGTAACGCTCGATGATGAAAATACTGGCTTAAACAGTTTAAAAGGGTATTATTATCATTACAAGATTACCCATGATGGAGAAGAAAAATTAGCACTTGATCCATATGCAAAATCGATGGCCACATGGGCAAACCCTGAAGCCGGCGGAGAATATCCGATTGGAAAAGCTGCAATTGTTGATCCGTCTTCCATCGGTCCAGACCTGGATTATGCTGCGATTGATGGATTTGAAAAACGTGAAGATGCAATTATTTATGAAGTGCATGTGCGTGATTTTACATCAGATCCTAACATTTCCGATGAATTGGATTCACAATTTGGTACATTCCGTGCATTTGCTGAGAAATTGGATTATATAGAGGACTTGGGTGTTACACATATTCAACTATTACCGGTCATGAGCTTTTTCTTTGGTGATGAGTGGGCGAGTGATGAGCGCCTTATGGAGTGGTCATCATCGGATAATAATTATAACTGGGGATATGACCCGCACAGCTATTTCTCATTATCCGGCATGTATTCGGAAAATCCAGATGACCCAGAGTTACGAATTGCCGAGTTCAAACGTCTCATCGATGAAATTCATAGCCGTGGTATGGGAGTAGTCCTCGATGTAGTATACAACCATACAGCGCGTACAGAGATTTTTGAAGACTTGGTACCGAATTACTACCACTTTATGAATGCAGATGGCTCACCAAGAGAGAGCTTTGGTGGCGGTCGCCTTGGTACGACTCATAAAATGTCCCGGAGAGTGTTGGTGGATTCGATTACGTATTGGGTGGAAGAGTTTAAGGTTGATGGATTCCGCTTTGATATGATGGGCGATCATGATGCGGAAACCATTCAAACTGCTTATGATGCTGCAAAGGAACTCAACCCAAATATCATCATGGTTGGTGAGGGCTGGAGAACTTATGTTGGAGATGAAGGCGAACCGGTCATGCCGGCAGATCAGGATTGGATGCAGTATACAGACAGTGTCGCTTCATTCTCTGATGAATTCCGCAATGAGCTAAAATCTGGTTTCGGCAGTGAAGGGGAGCCGCGTTTCTTAACAGGTGGAGCTAGAAATATTCAGCAAATCTTTGATAACCTAACAGCCAACCCCCATAATTTTGTGGCTGATGATCCGGGTGATGTGCTAACATACATTGCGGCACATGATAACCTGACATTACATGATGTGATCGCTCAATCGATTAAAAAAGACCCTGAATACCATGAAGAAGAGATTCATAAGCGGATTCGACTTGGAAATGCAATGGTATTGACCGCACAAGGTACGGCGTTCATTCATGCGGGTCAAGAATTTGGCAGGACAAAACAGTTTAGAGCAGAAACGACGGAAGCACCATATAAATCAACCTATATGACGGATGAAGATGGCAATCCATTTGTATATCCATATTTCATCCATGATTCCTATGATTCTTCTGATGCAATCAACAAGATTGATTGGGAAAAAGCAACAAATGAAGAACGCTATCCAATTCAGAATTTAACAAGGGAGTACACGACAGGGTTAATTGAATTACGTCGTTCAACCGATGCATTTCATTTAGGAACAAAGGATGAAGTGGATCGTAACGTGACACTGTTAGATATCCGAGAAATTGCAACAGATGATTTAGTAATTGCTTACCATGCGGTTTCATCGGATCAGAACGAGGAGTATTATGTATTCCTTAACGCAGATAGCAAGGAGCGTGCATTGTCATTAGGTGATGTTGATCTAAGCGATGGTGTCGTTATCGTTGATAATGATGAGGCTGGTGTGAGTGAAGTCGCTGATCCGAGTGGGTTTGAGCTTACTGAAGATCAATTGAAGATCGATGCTTTGACGACAGTTGTTGTGAAGCTGGAGGATAAAGCACCTGTAGACCCGGAGGAGCCACCGGTAGATCCTGAGGACCCGAGTGACCCGGGAGATAAGGACCCACCGGTAGATCCCAAGGACCCAAATGATCCAGGAAATGATAAGTCACCACCAGACCCGAAAGAACCTGGTGATGACGAAGGTAATGAAAAACCAGGGGCTGGTAAAGAAAAAGATAAAGGTCGAGATAAAGGGAAGTTTAACAACGGAAAAGATAATCAATTAACAGAAGGTAAAAAAGAAGGTGGAAAATTACCTAAAACAGCAACAACTAACTATAATTGGATGCTTGCTGGTCTCGTTTTACTGCTTGCAGGATTAATCACATATATCGTGCAGAGAAAACGTAGATTAAGGTAATAAAATAATAGCTGCTATATCTTAATTGGTATAGCAGCATTTTTATTTTTTAGTAAACGATAAAAATTCTTAGTGAAATCGTTTGCGCAAATCACAAGTTTAGTATATTATAGTAATAGAGGTTGTGCAAACGATTTCGCAAGCTAGTAAAACTACCATTTCGAAAGGAGATATCATACTTAAAACAAAGTCATTTTTTTTAGGCAATTTAAGAAAGCGTTTTAGTAGTTGTTCGGGGGTAAAAGATTGAATTAATCGACAAAAAACGAGAAAGAGGAGATGTAAAATGAATACAATGAATTGGAAAAAGTTCACATTAAGTATGATTATGGTTACAGTTCTGTTTCTAGCAGCTTGTAGTAGTGGCGAAAAAGACAAATCTGATTCATCCAATTCAACGGATGGAGGAGAAAGTACGGGATCCGCAACATTAGAAGTTGGGGTGGAGGATGATTATGTCGGCTTTATAGAGGAAATAGCTCCTGCATTTGAAGAAGAACATGGTGTCACCATTAAGGTTTCAGAAAAAGACATGTTCGACACGTTGGAGGCGTTACCATTAGATGGTCCAGCTGGACTTGCACCGGACGTTATGATTGCTCCTTATGACCGTGTTGGAAACTTAGGCCAACAAGGACATTTAGCGGAATATACGTTCCCTGAAGATGGAAGATATGATGAAACCGACGAAATGCAAGTGACATTTGAAGAGAAAATTTACGGCGCTCCATTCGTTATTGAAGCATTAGTCCTTTATTATAATAAAGATTTACTAGACGCGGCACCGGAAACTTTTGAGGAATTGGAAGCTCTAATAGATGATGAGCGTTTTGCATTTGCTTCCGAAAGTGGTAAGAGTACTGTATTCTTAGCAAATTGGTTGGATTTCTATAGTACATATGGACTCCTTGCAGGATATGGTGGTTATGTGTTTGGACAAGACGGAACAGACCCGACAGACATTGGCTTGAATGATCCAGGCGCAATTGAAGGAATCGCGTATGCAACAGAATGGTTCCAGGATGTATGGCCACAAGGAATGATGGATGCTACATCTGCAGGAGATTTCATTGATGCCCAGTTCACAGGTGGAAACACTGCAGCTATTATCGGTGGACCTTGGCAAGCTGCGACTTATAATGAAGCGGGTGTCAATTACGGCGTATCCGCTATACCAACTCTTCCAAATGGTGAAGCTTACCAACCATTTGCCGGCGGGAAAGCATGGGTCATCAGTGACTATGCAGAAGATAAAGAGCTGGCGGAAGAATGGTTGACTTATGTAACAAACGAAGAAAATCAACAAATACTATATGATATGCGAGCAGAAATCCCTGCTAACAATTTCACAAAAGAAGAAGTCAGTCAAGGAGATAACGAGTTAACAAACGCGGTAATTGAACAATATAACACTTCTGTTCCAATGCCGAATATTCCTGAAATGGCTGAAGTTTGGACAGGTGCAGAAACATTAATGTTCGATGCTGCTTCTGGAAATAAAACGCCGGAAGAGTCAGCGAATGATGCAGTAAAAGTCATTCAAGAAAATATCGAACAAAAATATTAATAAGAAAAACAATGTAACGGCAGGGCCCAATTAGGCTCTGCCGGGCATTTTTGGAAAAGGGAGTGACACTGTTGTGGAACGTACAGAGGACGCGAAGAAGAGGGTAAGAACAGCGACATGGCTCTCGGTCATTCCAGGAATAGGTCAGTTTTATAACAAACAAACATTTAAGGGCATTGTCTTTCTAGCTGTATTCGGTTTGTTTATATATGAAATGATTGTGTTTGGTTTTGCTGCGTTTACTGGTATGGTTACGTTAGGGTTAACACCAGGTGAGGATCATTCTTTATTCTTACTCATAGAAGGATCCTTGCAACTACTTTTGACAGTTATATTTTTATTGTTTTATGCTATTAATATTTATGATGCGAGAAAAGTTGCAATACAAATCGTTGAGGGAAAGAAAATAAATAAAACGGCGAAAGATATTTTGAAGAATGTGTATCATAATGGTTTTCCTTATCTATTCACGATACCCGCTTACCTCGTTATGATTTTTGCAATTATCTTCCCGGTTTTAGTTACGATCTTTATCTCATTTACAAACTATGACTTTTATCATATACCCCCAGCTAGCTTAATTGATTGGGTTGGGTTTGATAACTTTATTAATATGTTCTTCCTCAGCTCGTATCGTGATACATTTATAGCTGTACTTGGTTGGACGATAATTTGGACACTAAGTGCCACTACATTACAAATAGCCGTCGGTATATTCACGGCAGTTGTGTTAAACCAGAAGTTTATTAAATTTAAACGGTTATTTGGAATTATTTTCTTACTCCCGTGGGCTGTACCTGCATTCATTACCATTATGAGCTTCTCAAATATGTTTAATGATAGCTTGGGAGCAATTAATTCACAGGTCATTCCGTTTATCAATTCGCTTGTTCCTTTTATAGATTTGGGAGCTTTACCATGGAAGACGGACCCATTCTTCACTAAGATAGCAATTATATTAGTTCAAGGTTGGTTAGGATTCCCTTATATTTATGTGCTGGTGTCGGGAATCTTGCAATCTATTCCAGAAGAACAATATGAATCAGCAAAAATTGATGGGGCTGGTCCAATCCAGCGCTTTCGACATATAACCCTTCCTACGATATTAATGATTGCAGCGCCAGTGTTTATTACGCAATATACCTTTAATCTGAACAACTTCAACATGATTTACCTCTTTAATGAAGGGGGACCAGGAAGTATCGGAGCAGGTGCGGGTTCAACGGATATCTTGATATCATGGATATTTAAGCTTACAACTGGAACATCACCACAATATTCAATTGCAGCAGCGGTAACATTATTTATTTCGATATTTGTCATTGCTATTGCGTTGATTGTATTTAAAAAGACAAAAGCATTTGAAATGGAGGATTAACGATGAGTAATTTATTCCGATCACAAAAATCTTCCCGATTCTTTACAAAGTTTTTCACGTATGCATTTTTACTACTGGTATCTGTGATTATATTGTATCCTTTGTTGATAACAGCAAGCTCCGCATTTAAAGCCGGTAACATCTCCGCCTTTGATCTCAATTTCGATGCGACATGGACATTGGATAACTTCAGGAGATTATTTACAGAAACACTCTATGGCGAATGGTATATTAATACGCTGGTCATTGCATTTGTCACGATGATTATCCAGGTGATCCTTATTACATTGGCTGGTTATACATTTAGCCGTTATCGTTTTATTGGCCGTAAGAAAAGCTTGATGTTTTTCCTACTCGTACAAATGATACCAACGACTGCTACTTTAGTTGCCTTCTATGTTATGGCATTACTGTTAGGTGCACTCGACCAAAGTTGGTTCTTGATGTTCCTTTACATCGGTGGAGGTATTCCGATGAATACATGGCTAATGAAAGGGTATTTTGATACGATACCATACGATTTGGATGAATCGGCAAAACTGGATGGTGCTGGTCACTTCAGGATATTCGCACAAATCGTGCTACCAATGGCAAAACCGATGATTGCTGTTCAAGCATTATGGGCATTTATGACACCGTTTGGCGAATACATGTTAGCTAAATTCCTATTGCGGTCACCTGAAAATTACACTGTAGCAATTGGATTACATACATTTATTAGTAATCCGCAAGAACAGAAAGTAGCACTCTTCTCTGCAGGGGCAATTTTAATTGCGATACCGATTAGTATCTTATTCTTTATGTTACAAAAGAATTTTGTTTCCGGTTTAACTGCAGGCGGAACAAAAGGATAATCGATTTAAATCATAGAAATGAAGTGAGTATAGATGAAAACAGATATATTCCCATTAAATTACTTTAAAAGTATATTCAGGCCTACCGACATGTTTACGGGGAGACATCAATTAAACTGGTTGCAAATCATTCTTGTATTTTTCTTTTTAAATGGTTTGATTTTGATCCCAGTGTCGCTGGAGTTTGCGAAAATGGATACTTACGAAATTGATGAAACGTATCCGAATGCGTTTGCACTTATTGATGACGCGACCGTGGCCTCATTAAAGAATGCAACTTTCTCTCAAGGGGAAATGGAGCATGTTCCTATCTTTTATCAAGAGAAAGAAACTGGTGTGATTGGCGGGAATTTATCAGAGGAGAAAAAAGAGCAAGCGCTGGAGATGGAAAATGCAGTCCTCTTCCAAAAGGAAGGCATAACGATCAAAGAGGCGGGACAGCCAATTGCAAACATTAAATATACTCGGGATTTCGATTTGTCGGGTGTAACCAATGAAAAAGAACTGCAAGCAGCGATTTCAAATCAATGGTTTACCCAGAATAAAGCAATCGTTGTAGGTGGCTTACTCTTTGCTGTTTTTAATATCGCATTTGCAAGCCTGCTCTTTTTTGTGATCGGTGCTTCATTCTTCATCTATTTAACGAAGAGAGGAGAGTCTTCATCAATAAGGACATATAAAGAATCGGTCAATCTAATTGTAAACACACTTGGATTAGCAACTTTAATCGCAATGATAGTGGGATTATTAGGATTCGATGTTATTGTCATTATTATGACACAGTCAACGGCTCTAATCTTTATTCTGCTCGCTGTGTTTTATCATACTCACTTCAGTGATGAGTACGTTGAAAGGAAACAACAACAGAAAACAAAAGACCCAGTATGGGAAGTCAGGCGATTAAAGAAGTGAGGTGAAATAGAGTATGGTAACAATAAAAGACATAGCAAAGGCAACAGGTGTATCACCCTCTACAGTTTCTAGGGTAATTGCCGATAATCCGAGAATTAGTCCAGATACAAAGAAAAAAGTACGAAAAGCAATGAAAAAGCTAGGTTATCATCCGAATATCCATGCACGAAACTTAGTTGCCAAATCAACAAAGGCAATCGGTGTTATCTTGCCGTCATCTGCTGACAAAGCATTGCAAAACCCATTTTTCCCAGAAGTATTGCGGGGAATTGGATCTGTTACACATAAGGAACAATATACGATGATGCTCTCCAGCGGACAAACGGAGGAAGAAATACTTGCGGAAGTTGAACGTATGGTTTATGGCAGTTATGTCGATGGTATGATCTTACTTTATTCCCGGATGAATGATCCTGTTACGCAGTTCCTGAGGGAAAGAGAATTTCCGTTTGTCATCGTTGGAAAACCCTATGAGAACATCAGCGAAACAACCCATGTCGATAATGATAACTTTTCAGCAGGGAAAGAAATTACCGAACATCTGATTGAACAAGGGCATGAAAAAATCGCTTTTATTGGTGGGGCGAGGGATTTATTCGTAACAGTTGACCGTGAGGAAGGCTATAAAGCAGCACTCGATGAAGCTGGACTAGAAAATAAAGAAGCGTATCAGATTCATACCGAATTTCTGAAATCAGGAGGACGGGAAGCAGTAGAGAGTTTATTAGCGCTTGAGACCCCTCCGACAGCGATTGTAATTAGTGATGATTTAATTAGCTTAGGTGTTTTAAGCATGCTTGAAGATTCAGGATTGCATGTTCCAAAGGATATTTCGTTAGTAAGCTTCAATAATGTATATTTATCAGAAATTACGCGTCCTGCATTAACAACAATTGATATACAAATCTATGAATTAGGCGCACAATCAGCTAAAGCGTTAATAGAAAAGACAGTTAATAAAAAGGAACCGGCAAAACGGATCATCATTCCGCACAACGTAATTTACCGTGAATCCGTAAGTGAATATAAGTCTGAGTGAATATGGAAGATTGACTAAACCCCTGCGCATGGAAAAGCGGATTCACCAGAGAAATAGCCGAGAAATAAACGAAGGAGGAATCGTCCTATGACAAAAATTCGTGTTGCTGTCATTGGCTGTGGAAGTATTGCAAAACACCGCCACTTAATCGAATACAACAATAACCCACATGTGGAGATTGTCGCAGTGTGTGACATTAATGAAGCAAGAGTAAAAGAAACTGCTGAAAAATATCATGCTAAAGCATATACAAGTTATGAAGCATTGCTGGAATCAGAAAATATCGATGCAGTGAGCGTCTGTCTCCCTAACTATTTACATGCAACAGTAAGTATCGCTGCCCTAAATGCAGGCGCTCATGTCTTATGTGAAAAACCGATGGCAACTTCCCGTGAAGAAGCTGAACAGATGATTGAAGCAGCTAAGAGAAATAATAAGAAACTCATGATCGGCCATAATCAGCGCTTCGTTTCTTCTCATCAAAAAGCAAGGAAATTAATCGAACAAGGTGAAGTTGGAAAAATTTATAGTTTCCGTACGAGTTTTGGACATGGTGGTCCAGAAGGCTGGAGTGCAGACGGAGCGGACAGTTGGTTCTTCAAAAAAGAGCAGGCCTTTATCGGAGCAATGGGTGACCTTGGTGTACATAAAGCGGATTTACTGCGTTATCTGTTAGGTGAGGAATTCGTAGAGGTAGGAGCTTTTGTCGAAATGAATGCGAAAGAAAATATCGATGTCGATGATAATGCAACGTTAATTTTAAAAACAACAAGCGGCATCGTAGGAACACTGGCAGCAAGCTGGGCATATACCGCAAAAGAAGATAATTCAACGATTCTTTATGGGGAAAATGCAACGTTAAGGCTTGAGGATGACCCCGAATACTCCCTTATTGTGCAATACAATAATGGGGAGGTAGTGAAGTATGAGTTGGATGGCATTCAATCGAATGAAGATGGTGGTCAAACAACCTCATATACAATCGATCATCTCGTCGAATCCATTCTTCATGATACAAATCCATTGATTGATGGCGAGGAAGGCAAGAAATCATTGCAAGTGATTCTAGGTGCTTTGGAATCAGTGGAAACGAAACGAATTATCAGCTTGGAGAAGTGAAATTGATGCGGAAATTGAAAATGGGAATCATCGGAGTAGGTGGGATAGCGCAAGATCGCCATATCCCAGCCTACCAGGCATTATCAGACAAAGTAGAAATTACCGCAATACAAGATCTTAAAATTACAAAAGCAAAAGAAGTAGCGAAAAAATTTAATATCCCTTACGTGTTTTCCAATTATGAAGAACTTTTTGCCGCCGTTGATGCGGTGACAATTTGCACACCGAATAAATTTCATGCAGAAATCTCTATCGCGGCATTAGAAGCGGGAGTCCATGTTTTATGTGAAAAACCGATGGCCATTACGGCCGAAGCGTGCGATTTAATGATTGAAGCAGCAAAGAAAGCGAATAAATGTTTAAGCATTGCGTATCATTATCGGTTCATGGAATCTGTTCAGCTGGCCAAACAAACAATGAAAGAAGTCGGGGACCCGCTTGTAGCAAGGGTCCAGGCATTGAGGTGCCGGAAAGTTCCAGGCTGGGGTGTGTTTACGAATAAACAATTACAAGGCGGAGGAAGTCTGATCGATTGGGGTTGCCATTTTTTGGATGCAGCACTTTGGCTATTAGATGAACCCAACGCAGTAGAAGTAACAGGAACAACGTATAACAGATTAAGCAAAACGCCAAATCAGCTCAACGACTGGGGCAGCTTTGATCATGAATCTTTTGATGTGGATGATCATGTATCTTCCTATATCCGATTTGAGAATGGTGCCTCTATGTTATTTGAATGCTCTTGGGCAGCAAATATAAAAGAAGATACGACAAATGTAAGCATATCCGGTTCGAATGGCGGATTGAATGTATTTCCATTTGAATTCTATCAGCCAAAAACTGGAGCATACCTAACAACCACAGCAAAAGTGGAAGATGATCAAGCAAAAGCAGGATTTCTTCAGGCTAAAAACTTTATTGAAAGCTGTCTTGGGGAAGCAGAATTAGTGAATAAACCTGAGCAAGCGAGAACGGTTACCAAAATAATTGAAGCGATTTACAAAAGTAGTGAAAGCAAATCAAGTATAACATTAAATTAACTGGAGGCGGTATCCATGAAATTAGGCGTATTTACAGTATTATTTAATGAAAAACCTTTTGAAGAAATGTTGGATCATGTAAAAAAAGCTGGATTACAAGCAGTGGAAATTGGTACTGGCGGGAACCCCGGTACTGCTCATTGTGATGTGGATGAACTACTCGCGAGTGAGGATAAACGGAAGGAATTTATCGATAAAGTCCATTCAAGGGGCTTAACGATCAGTGCATTCAGCTGCCACGATAACCCGGTTTCCCCAAATAAAGAACATGCAAAAAAATCCCATGATACGTTCGTGAAAACCGTGAAACTTGCACAACTGTTAGATGTACCAGTCGTGAACACATTTTCCGGCACACCAGGTTCAAGTGAAGATTCCCAATACCCTAACTGGCCTGTAACACCGTGGCCAACCGAATACACGGATATTTTCAATTGGCAATGGGAGAAAAAATTGATTCCTTATTGGAAAGAGCAAGCTCAATTTGCAAAAGATTATGGGGTGAAAGTTGGATTGGAACTTCATGCAGGTTTTCTTGTTCATACCCCTTATACATTGCTGAAACTTAGAGATGCAACGAACGACGCAATCGGTGCTAATCTGGACCCAAGTCATTTATGGTGGCAAGGCATTGACCCAGTTGCAGCGATTAAAATATTAGGTAAGGAAAATGCGATTCATCATTTCCACGCGAAAGACACATATATTGATCAAGATAATGTAAACATGTATGGCCTGACAGACATGCAGCCATATGCAAACGTCCAAACGCGGGCATGGACTTTCCGCTCAGTCGGATATGGTCATAGCATCCAGGAATGGTCTAACATTGTTAGTGCGTTACGGACATATGGTTATGATCATGTCTTAAGCATTGAACATGAAGATCCGATCATGTCAATTGATGAAGGCTTTCGCGCAGCAGTACGGAACTTGAAAGCGATCAATATGGAAGAGGCCCCTGCTAATATGTGGTGGGCATAATCTTGCTTTACAGGAAAAGAATTAGCTGACGCTCTACACGAAACCGTTCAGCTAAAGGAGGAAATAAGTATGACTAGCAAGTGGTGGAAGGAAGCGGTAGCCTATCAAATTTATCCGCGCAGTTTTATGGATACAAATGGAGATGGCATCGGGGACATCCAAGGTATCATCTCGAAATTGGATTATTTACAGGATTTAGGGATTGATGTCATTTGGGTCTCACCAATCTATCCGTCTCCGAATGTTGATAATGGTTACGATATTAGCGATTACCAAGGGATTTCACCCGAATACGGAACGATGGAAGATTTTGATGAATTACTGGAAGAGGTACATGCCCGTGGTATGAAATTGATTATGGACCTTGTCATTAACCATACATCAGATGAGCATGAATGGTTCATTGAATCCCGTTCTTCAAAGGACAATGCTTACCGGGATTATTATATTTGGCATCCTGGAAAAAATGGCAAAGCCCCGAATAATTGGGAATCTATCTTTGGAGGATCCGCCTGGGAGTACGATGAGAAGACTGGAGAATATTACATGCATGTTTTCGCCAGTAAACAACCAGACCTCAACTGGGAAAACCCGGAAGTTCGTCACGATTTGTATAAAATGGTGAATTGGTGGTTGGACAAAGGGATCGATGGTTTCCGAGTCGATGCGATTTCACATATTAAAAAAGTTCCCGGGTTTCCAGATATGCCGAATCCCGACAATCTAAAATATGTTCCTTCGTATGAGGGACATATGAATCGACCTGGAATTGAAGTTTTCCTGGAGGAACTGAGAAAAGAAACGTTTGATAAATATGATATTATGACCGTCGGAGAAGCGAACGGAGTCAAAGTTGAACAAGCGGATGCATGGGTCGGTGAGGAGAATGGCTTTTTCAATATGATCTTCCAATTCGAACACTTGGACCTTTGGGGCAAGAGTGCAACAGGCGGACTCGATATGCAAGGACTTAAAAAAGCGCTCAGTAAATGGCAAAAAGGTCTGGATGGTGTCGGTTGGAATGCGCTGTTCTTAGAAAACCATGACCAGCCTCGTTCTGTTTCCACATGGGGAAATGATACGGACTTGCGGGAAAAATCGGCAAAGAGCTTTGCAACCATGTACTTTTTAATGCAAGGAACACCGTTTATTTATCAAGGGCAAGAGATTGGGATGACGAACGTCGAGTTTGATTCCATTGATGATTATAATGATGTTGCAATTAAAACACTTTATAAAGAAGAACGGGAAGCCGGTAAGAGTCATGAAGAGGTAATGAAAATCATCTGGAAGAGCGGCCGGGACAACTCCCGAACACCGATGCAATGGAATAGTAAGGAAAACGGCGGATTTACAACGGGAACACCATGGATGAAAGTAAACCCAAATGTGAAGGAAATTAATGTAGAAGCCGAGCTGAAAGATCCTGATTCGATTTATCATTACTATAAAAAGTTGATTGAGCTGCGCCGTGGAAATGAGACACTCATATACGGCAGCTATGAACTTATCTTAGAAGAACATGAGCAAATTTATGCTTACGTGCGAACATTAGGCGAAGAGCAGTATGTTATTTTAACAAACTTATTGGATGGTACTGCCGATTTCGAGTTCCCTGAAGATTTACTAGGGAAGCAGGCTGAATTGCGATTAAGTAACTATCAGGTGGAAGAGGCTCATGAAACACTGGATACAATGACTTTCCGTCCGTATGAAGCCCGAGTGTATCAGATAAAATAAGACGTTGCTTGATCATGCAGGAGTAACCTACTCATAAGGAAGCAATCCGCTAATCTTACATGATAAGGAGTACATCTAAATGGATGAGTTGATGATAGGCATAGATATTGGTGGCACTACTGTAAAAATCGGCTTAATCAATCATAATGGAGAATTTTTAGTTAAGTGGAAAATACCAACGAACAAAGATAATGCAGGAAAGACAATTGTGAAAGATATTTGGGCATCGATCACGGATACCTTATCAAAACACAAAATAGAAAATAAAATCATCGGAATTGGCGTGGGCGCTCCCGGCTTTATACATCCAGAAACTGGTATCGTTGAAGAGGCTGTAAATATTGGCTGGAAAAACTTCAATCTGACAGAAGAACTTCACCGATTATCAAGTTTACCTGTATTTATAGAAAATGATGCTAATTTAGCAGCATTAGCGGAGAACTGGAAAGGGAGCGGCAACTCTGCTGAAAACCTTATTTTTATTACGCTTGGCACCGGCGTTGGTGGCGGAATTATCGCAAATGGAGAGATTTTGAACGGAACGAATGGCACTGCCGGTGAAATTGGACACATCTTGGTTACGCCAAACGAATACCGCCTAAACGAATACCGCTGTAATTGCGGAAGAGTGGGATGTTTGGAAACAATAGCTTCAGCAACAGGAATTGTACACATGGCCATGGATCATATAAAAGAAGCTCCTCATGGTGTACTCGCTGCTCGTTATAACCAACGTGGTATGTTAGAAGCGAAAGATGTTTTTGATTGTGCAACGTCCGGAGATGAAGCGAGTCAAAGGATTATTGATCGGATGAGCGATATGTTAGGTATGGCGATGGCAAATATGGCAGTTACGATCAACCCTAGTCAGATCATAATTGGTGGCGGCATCTCTAAAGCAGGGGAGCCGCTGCTCGCTAAAATAACAGCAGCATTCAAAAAGTATGCCCTCCCTAGGGTAAGTGAATGTTGTGAAGTGAAGCTCGCGCAATTGGACAATGATGCGGGAATGATTGGTGCGGCTTATCTTGTGAAAAGTCGATTTGGGAAGCAAGAGATTAAGCTGTAGTTTTTACTGAAATTGAAAATGATAATTTAGTAAATTGGTTGGGACATAACTATTCAAACATGGATTAAATCTGAACAAATCTACTGACTAGTTCAAGAATAGAAGGGGACTACTGTAGTAAGAAAGGCATCGATGAGACTTCGCAGTGCACCGCGCCCGAGGTGACTAATCAGCCGCTAAAGGAAGCGCGAAGTTATATTCCTGGAGCGGCTGTTGATGCTCCTACACTTTGTTTAGATCGATCGCCATATTTGGAAGTTATGTCTCGGCTATTATATAACTGGACAAACTGTTAACTATAAATTTCAGAATACTAAATATAGGTGGTATATACATAATAATCAATCTTGTGGTAAACTATAAAGTAAAACTTACTGAAGGGGAGGCAGGATTGAAAGAAAACATGGCTGTTCTCGTAGTAGAATTTAAAAATTCCGAGGGGGAATGACGGATGCAACAGATGCTTTTCAGCGACCCAATCAAATTAAATGCAATTCGCTATGGAGAAAAAGAAGCAATATCCTTTATGGAGAAGAGATTTACATATCACCAATTCAATAATCGTATTAATCAGCTGGGACATGCCTTGCAGCATATTGGAGTTAAAAAAGGTGATAAAGTAGCGTTTATGTTAATGAATTGCAATCAGTTATTTGAAATTGTCTTTGCATGCAGTAAAATTGGTGCAGTTTTTGTTCCGATTAATTCCAGGTTTGTTGGCCCGGAGATTAAACACGTACTAGATGATTCAGATTCGCTTGTTCTTATTTTCGATAGTCGGTTTTCAAATGAAATGATGGCTATTTCAAATGAGGTTCGAACGACAAGGCATTTTATAAGTGTTGGGGATGCAGCAGATATCACAGTTTTCGAGTATGAAGCATGGATTTCTGGTTTTTCGAATGAGGAACCTGTCCCATCTGAAACTTTATATGAACTTGATAGGATATCGATCATGTATACTGGTGGAACAACTGGCCGTCCAAAAGGAGCTGTAAGAACACATCGAAGTTTATATTTGGTTGCTTTGCTTTTTAGTATCGAGTTCTCCATAGGAAGAAATGGTAAAGGCTTGGCATCAGGTCCATTATATGGTGCAGCAGCCTTTTCAATTGCGTTGCCAAACTTTTTTGTCGGAAACCCGGTTCATATCCTAGAAAAGTTTCATCCGATTGAAGTTCTAGAAGCAATTGAAAGAGAAAAGCCGACTTCTACTTTCCTAGCCCCGCCAATGTTTGAAGCCATTTTTTCGTTGCCGGAAAACATTCAAAATAAGTATGATGTTTCATCCTTGCAATCTATAATCTCTGTGGGAGCACCTCTCCATACAAGTACAAAAAATAAAATCATGAAATACTTCAATACTGCGGACCTTAACGAATTTTACGGAGCAACGGAACTTGGTGGTGCTACAAACTTATTCCCGGAAAACCAAAGGGATAAAAACCGTTCTGTTGGAGTACCGATGCTTGGCATGGAGGTGAAGCTTCTGGATAAAGCAGGGAATACTGTCCAATCTGGCGAGGCGGGAGCATTTTACGTAAAGGGAATTACCTTGTTTGAAGAGTATTATAATAGACCTGAGGCAACAGCCGAATCATTTAAAGGCGAATGGCTCGGTTTAGGCGATATAGGTGTACAGGATGAAGAGGGATTTTACTATATCGTTGATAGGGAACAGGATATGATTCTTTCAGGTGCTATAAATGTTTACCCTGCAGAGATTGAAGAAGTTCTACATGAGCATCCTAAAGTTGCAGACGTGGCAGTCATTGGTCTACCTCATGAAAAATGGGGAGAGATACCAATTGCCATTATAGTTTTAGGAGAAGGTGAATCTGCAAATCAAGAGGAGATAATAGATTTTTGTTCCGGGAAATTAGCTAAATATAAGATCCCGCACCGCGTTGATTTTGTAGATGAACTGCCGAGAAATTTACAAGGAAAGTTACTAAAATATCAGTTGCGTGAGAAATATATAAACAATGTAACGAGTGAATAAGCCGATTTTCAATTGATAGGTGAAGGGTCGAATAAAATACTAAAGTAAGAAATCGAGGAGGTATATTTCATGGAGAACATCGGAAACAAGATTCAATTTGATATTTATTCAACGATGCACAGTCCTGATCCCGAAAGACTTCCAGTGATTCTAGAAGATTGGGAAAAACTTGCCCGTGAAAAATTAGAAGATGGCCCATATTATTATATCGCGGGTGGAGCAGGTGGAGAACATACAATGCGAGAAAATTTGAAAGCGTTTACTGGCGTGAAAATTGTTCCGCGAATGCTCCGGGATGTTGATAAGCGGGACTTGTCGATAAATTTATTCGGTGATATTTTCCCGTCTCCTGTTCTGCATGCACCCATTGGTGTGCAATCGATTATTCATAAAGATGGAGAAATTGGTTCGGCATTAGCTTGCGCGGAATTGGGCGTACCTTATATAGCTAGTTCTGCATCGACTGTTCCCATGGAAAAAATTGCGGAGGCAATGAGCGATGCACCACGTTGGTTCCAGCTTTATTGGAGCAGAGATCCGGATATTACTGCAAGCTTTTTAAAACGGGCAGAAGCGTCCGGCTATTCAGCAATTGTTGTTACGTTAGATACGCCAATGATGGCTTGGCGGGAGTATGATTTGAAGAATGTTTATCTACCGTTTCTTGCTGGTGAAGGAGTAGGGAATTATTTTACCGATCCAGCATTTCAAGCAAAACTTGAAAAAAATCCTCAAGAAGACCCACAAGCCGCGATTATGCATTGGACGAAAGTTTTCGGTAACACATCTTTATCGTGGAAGGATATTGCTTTTTTACGAGAGCATACGAACCTTCCGATCATTTTAAAAGGAATCCTCCATCCGGATGATGCGAAACTTGCTATGGAGCAGGGAGTCGATGGTATTATTGTATCTAATCATGGGGGACGCCAGGTAGATGGCGCAATCGGAGCATTAGATGCTCTTCCAGAGATTGTGAATGTAGTCGAAGGAAATATCCCTGTACTCATGGATAGTGGAATTCGCCGAGGTTCGGATATTATAAAAGCAATAGCCCTAGGAGCGGAGGCGGTACTAATTGGTCGTCCCCTTATGTATGGCCTTGCATTTGCCGGTCAGCGGGGAGTTAAGGAAGTATTGCAGCATATGCTCGCCGATTTGGATATTACAATGGGACTTGCCGGACAAAGTTCTGTAAGTCGGCTGGATGAGTCGATTTTAAGAAAAAGTGAGTAGGGGGATTTTTTAGATACGATTTTTTTCGCATATACTTACTATTTTGCAAAGCATGACTCAAATGACAATATTGATTTCTTGCTTGTTGTAAAAGAAAAATAGCTATATATTTAGATATGATATGCTCCCCCGTATCGTATATTAGACTGAGAAATAATATAAGTCTCTTCTTCTATAGGGGGAGCATATGAGTGTTGTTCTTTTATTATACAGTTTAGATTAAATCCTCAAGCGGTGGAATAATGTCATTTTCATGGTTCGTTATTTCGTTTGTCTTACTTACTGACATTTACTTCAATTGGTTTGGAAACCAAATTCCAGTCTTCATCCAACATATTAAATGTATGCACAGCGAAGACTTCAGCTCTTCCAGGTGCTAGTGCTGTTATAGTATTGCCTGTCACATCTACATATCTATCATTATCGTGGCTATAAAGAGTAGTTTCCAGATTTTCTGAACGATCCATTCGATAGTTTACAAATGTTTTTGCTTGAATGGTTGCGGATTTACCAACTTTTAAATTCCGTTTTTTTATTGGCGTTTCAATAAATGTCGGTCCGTCGCTCAACCATTGTGTATAGTCAGTGATTGGGCCTATTAAGCCTTTTTTCAATAAATCCTTAAAAGGTTCCTGACTGCGGAAAGTCCAGTGCATATTGATTAATCCCCGTTGTCTCATATATGTTATAGATTCTTCAGAAAGGCTGCCATAACTTGCATTCAAGCGGGCACCAATACTTGTCGCATAGTTCAACATTCGTTCAGCATCTTGTATTCGTTGTTCCGGCGAATCGGGAACTGATGCAGAGTAAAGATAACCTACACTGATTTGCGGCGCGATTTCCCGAAATTTTTTCACACTTTCCATGTCAAAGCTTTGCAGGACGACATTTTCTTCCATGCCAACCTCGATGATTTCCTGAAGTACTTGTTCTTCTATTCCAATTCCTTTCAATTCCACAAGAAGCAGCACATCTTTGCCCTTGAAGCCTTCTAAAAATTCGCGGAAAGTAGGCACTTTTTCACCTGCGAATTCTTCATCGAAATGACTGCCGGCATCAAGCCCGCGAATTTCTTCCAGTGTCAATTCACTTACTGCACCTGTACCATTTGTTGTTCGGTCGACTGTAGTATCGTGCATTATCACAAGATGACCGTCTTTTGTACGTTGGACGTCTGTTTCAATTAAATCAGCACCCAATTCATATGATAAGTGGTAACCAGCCATTGTATTTTCAGGTGCCAGGGATGGAACGCCTCGGTGTGCAACTACTATTGGACGTTGAACAATCGTTCTTTCAGGGTAATTTTCGAAAACTGCTGTAGTTTCTGCAGGATTACTGGAAATTATTCCATCGACACCAGCATGAATTAAATCATAAGCATTTTCTCCAATGCCCCACACAGAAATTGCCCGGGTATGGAAGTAGTGTGTATTGTCAATGGAAATATGTTGCTCCGGAAGAACTACTGTAAAGGAACGACTCATATTTGCATCTTCCACTAATTTCTTCAAGTCATGTTTATTCAAATGATTTTTCTCATAGAGAATGGCTCCCCGAGCGATTGGATAAGCAGATTTAATATTTTCCAATATGTCTACATTGGCTGATAATATATGCACATCATTGATTGACGTGGATTGTAAAGCATCAATGACACCTTCAACCGCATTCGGATCATCCACTTGAATGACTGGGATAACTTTTTCTTTTGAAACGGCTAGAATATCTGTTAAAGTGGAGCCCCCGACCGTAACATGTCCATCATCATTTAATTCTGCTGGAAATAATACAGATGATACTCCTTCAAGTTCATCAAATTGATTAGGAATCTCACTTGATATTACAGTTGGTGCGTTGACGATATTTGTTTCAGGTTCCTCTGGTAGAAAGGCATTTGATTCTTCCAGTGGCGGGAGTTCCTGGGTGCTTGTTGTAACTTTAACATTGTCAAAAGCAACCGTGGCACCGGAAACTTGAAATCCTAGATCTCCTTCTAAATAGGTACCGACAAGATCTGAATCGATCACCAATTGATCATTGATATATTGTTGTACACGATCATGCTTTGCAATCACCTTTAACCGATATGTCTCATTATATTGGAAATCCTCTGGATAAAAGTTTGTCGCTTGTACATCCCACGTATTGGAAGGAGTACGTAAAGCCAACTCTATACCATTTAGTGCAGCTGTGCCTTTTCTAACAGCAAATTGGTAGTATGGATAGTTTTCATCTTGAATTCTATACATCAGAGAAGCCCAGCGGCCATCATCCACTGCTGATTTAAAAGAGACATCAGCCTCAAAGATATAATCACCCAGATCCTCCCCAACTGAAAATATAACGCGTGAAGGTTGAGATGTACTTGGTGACGTCAGCTCAAGCGCCCCATCTACAACGGATGCATTACCCTCAATTACTTTAAAACCATCTGGTAATCCTTCTTTTTCGAAGTCTTCTTCCAGCAGGATTTCCTCACTTGCTGCGGTACTTTGGGAATTCAGAAAACAAACACATAGAAAGGTGACGGTGAATGTTAATAGAAATGATAAGAATTTCTTCATTTTAAATCCTCCTTGTATATTTGTTTCTGTCTCTTCTAAGAGGTCTATGTTCTTGGGTTAATCCCTCCTTTACAAAAAAAATAGAGAAGACACCGAAGAGCCCCCATAAAAGGGTGACTCATGGTATCTTCTCTAAGACTCTACCTAAGTAATTATGAAATTACCATCAGTATAGCTGTGAAATAAATCCCTTGTCTATGGGGTTAATGGTTCATTTTGGAAAAATATCTAGGGAATAGGTAACAGATAACTAAATATTTCATTTTAACGCAATATTTTAATGGTTATGTATTTACAAATATGTAAGCGTTCGCTATAATGTTGATTAATCGAATATCTCTCGGAGATTGGAAGAGAAGAGAATGAAATAATACTTCTGCCACAGGAGTATGTTTTTTCAATCTCTTCTTTATTCATTTCCGAAAGTTTTTCGTAAATAGCAAAAGGGGGATGTAACATGAAGAAATTTCTATTGACTTTATTATTTTTAGTTTTATTTGTTGGGGCGCTTACAGCATGTGCAGGTGAAGAGTCTGAGTCCGAAGATGGGGAAGGATCTTCAAGTGATCCAATAACATTGTATTCACCGGAGACACCAGATTTAACTAATGAACTTGCTGCAAAGTATGAAGAATTATACGGACAGAAGGTTAATGTTCACTATGCGGGAACAAACGTTTTAGTGAATCAAATGATGGCGGAAAAAGGTAATCCCCAGGCGGATGTATGGTATGGGGGAGGGGGAATCCTTCCTTTTGAATCTGCAGTCGAAAAAGAAATCATAACACAGTATATACCGGAAAGTGCAGAGGATTGGGAGGTAGTCGAAAATGGAATTAAGATGAAACATGAAGACGACTATTATGTCGGAACAGAATTATTTGTTCTAGGATTTTCTTATAATACTGACTTTGTGACGGAAGAAGAAGCTCCAAAGACATGGGAGGATTTATTAGATCCAAAATGGGAAGGGAAAATTCAGTTTCCCAATCCAGCAGCATCGGGAACGGCTACTTTAATGGTACTTAGTTATATGATGCAACATGGAGAGGAAGAAGGTTGGGAGTATTTTCAGCAGCTAGCTTCCCATTCCAATTCTATTCCTGACTCTGGCTCAGCTCCAACAAAAGCTGTAGCTATGGGGGAAGCCCATGTTGCAATTGGTTTTGACTTTATGGCGTATGAACATCAAGCAAAAGGAGAAACAGTAGATTTTGTTGTGCCGGATAAAACTCCTATTTTAGTAAATCCAGCCACTCTAGTTAAAGATGGGCCAAACCCAGAGGGTGGTAAGAAATTCATAGATTTCATGTTAGAGGAAGAAGCACAGCAAATTTTAGCGAATTGGTATCATATCCCTATCAACCCAGAAGTAGAGTCTGAGACACCATTAAATATTGACTCCATAAAGGATAATGCGGTGGACTTGGATATTGATTGGGTTAATGAACATTATGACCGAATTCGTAACGAGTGGACCAATAAAATAAACTAAAGGATGTTGATAAAATGGGGTCAGTTGTAATTGAGCAACTTAGAAAGGATTTTTCCGGATTAACTGTACTTCAAGATATAAACCTGGACATTAAAGAGGGCGAGTTTTTTGCCCTCCTCGGTCCGTCCGGCTGTGGGAAAACAACGACAATGAGATGTATAGCAGGTTTTGAAACACCAACTAGTGGCATCATTAAAATTGGAGATAAAAATGTGGCGAATTTAGCACCAAACGAACGAAATTGTGGAATGGTTTTCCAGAGCTACGCACTTTTTCCCCATATGAATGTATTCGATAATGTCGCTTATAGTTTAAATATTAAGGAATTGAAAAAGAGCAAATTCTTTAAAAAAGCTGGAGTTTATACACGAATGCTTAATAGTAAAATTGTAAAATATCCCCAACATATCGAGAGAAAGGTAATGGACATATTAGAGTACGTTGAATTAACAGAACATGCAAAAAAGCTTACCAGTGAATTATCTGGAGGGCAACAACAGCGTGTGGCGTTGGCAAGAGCGCTAGTAATGGAGCCTGAAGTACTTTTAATGGATGAGCCTTTGTCCAATTTGGATTTAAAGCTACGTCATACAATGCGAAATACAATTCGGCGTATCCAACAGGATTTAAAAATAACTACAATTTTTGTAACTCATGACCAGGAAGAAGCAATGAGCATGGCAGACCGGATAGCTGTAATGAAGGATGGAAAGATATTACAGGTAGGAACGCCTACCGATTTATACAGCAATCCCAACACGCCATTCATTGCAGATTTTGTGGGTACGTCTAATATCTTATCTGGTAAAGTTGTTGGAAGTGAAAAGGGGGAGACAATTGTGCAAATCGGTAATCAACAAATTAAGTCATCCACCCAAACGGATAAGAAAGATGTACAGGTAATCATTCGACCGGAAAATATTAATGTGTTAAATGGTGCTCCGGATGACTTTGGTAATTCCTTTGAGGGGACCATCCATTTGGCAACCTATCTTGGCTCAATTGTTCGCTACGATGTAAGAGTCGGTGAACATCAATTATTAATAGATACGACATATGAATCAGGTGACAGCATTAAGAAAAATGGTTCAACTATCCGTTTAGGTGTATCACCTGAAAGGGTGTTACTAATATGAACAAATTCAAACAAAACTTTATGGGATTGGGTTTAATTAAATTATTAATATACGGATTCTTTCTTTTGTTTTTAATCATCCCTTTATTATCCGTTTTTTTAGTCGCTTTTACAGATGAACCTATTAATGTGTTTGGCTCGCTCGTTAGCTGGGAGCAAATGCAAATTACAATTGACCAGTTAAAGAACGCTACATTAGATAATTTTAAAGCTATGTTTACTTATGGAAGTTATTTTAGAGGATTAATTAATAGTTTAAAGCTTTCTTTAATAGTTTCTTTATGGGTACTTATTATTTGTATTCCAATAGCGTATGGAATTGCACGCACAAAGATGCCGTTTAAAAGGACGATTAGCGCATTATGCACCGTGCCTCTAGTTATCCCGACATTTATTTCTGCCTATGCGTTCATTATTATGTTTGGACGTTCAGGATGGGTTACTTATATTTATGAAAAATTGGGTGGAGAAGGAATGTTGATTGATCCGTATTCGATGACTGGGATAGCGATTGTGCAAATTTTCTTTTTCTTCCCGTATGCACTTTGGCCAATGGTCGCGGCTTTTAAGATTAGTGATATATCCTTGGAAGAAGCCTCCCGTAATATGGGTTCTAGGGGTTGGTTAACATTTATAACAGTCACATTTCCACTGGCTTTGCCCGGTATGCTTTCTACTTTATTAGTAATATTTGCTGTCAGTTTTTCAGATTTTGGAACACCAATTATTTTGGCTCCAAATGATTTGAATCTTATCGTGGTGGATGCTTATCGGGAAATCGCTGGGTTCTTTAATTGGGGCGGGGCTGCTATTCTAACTGTAATTATGATCGCGGTTGCTGGGGTTGTCTATTGGTTGCAAAACTATCTTCTTAAGGATAAAAATTATGACGTACTTTCTGGCAAACCGAAGCAAGTGAAACTTAATAAAAATAAAGCTTTAACAATTCCGCTTACTATATTCTCAGGCATAGTTGTATTGATTCCAATTCTTGCTATGCTTACAGTTTTCTTGCAGTCCATAGCGACAACCTGGGGAAGGGATCCATTACCTAATGGATATACATTTGATCATTATCGCACCATATTTACTTCTTCTTTGGGGAATATCCAAAATAGTTTAGTCCTAGCGGGTGGAGCACTTATTCTAAGTGCAGTTATCGCTACATTTGTATCGTACTTTGTCGTCCGTCAGCGTTCGACAACCTTAGATTTTATGACAACTATTCCGTTGATTGTACCGGGAATTGCTTTTGGTATCGCCTTAATTCAAACCTTTAATACTGCACCTTTACAGTTGACTGGAACCGCTTTAATTTTAATCATTGCCTATAGTATCCGTAGATTACCATATATGGTTCGTTCTACAGTAGGAACGATGAGAGCTATAAAACAAGATATTGAAGAGGCTGCTGTCAGCCTGGGGGCTTCTACATTAACGGCAGCTACAACAGTCGTCGGTCCATTAATGCTTCCTGGTATTGCTGCTGGTTCTATTTTAGTATTTGTAACAGTTATAAAGGAAACCAGTGTTTCCATTTTAATGGCTCCTGCTGAATGGGCACCCATGAGTCTGGCGATTTTTCAAAATGTATTGAGAGCCGAATACTACTCAGCGGCAGCGATGTCAGTTATTTTGGTTATTATAGTTCTTGTACTGCAAGCTATCGCAAATAAGTTATCTGGAGGAAATAAGTCACACGAATAAAAAGGGAGCATTTTAGATAAATTTAAAGGGAGGATTAAGGTGAAAAGGGGATTTATCTTTGATTTGGATGGAACTGTTTATATTGATGATCAATTAATTGAGGGTGCACGAGAGGCTATCCAAGAATTACAAGAACGTGGCGATACAATAGTATTTTTAACAAATAAATCAATTGAAACAATTGCAAGCTATGTGAAAAAACTAAGGAAACTAGGAATAGATATAAATCAAGAAAATGTAGTTAACTCAAACTATCTTACAGCTCGTTATTTAAAATCTAAATTACTTCCAAACGAGAAGGTGATGGTCATTGGGGAACAACCATTATATGACGAAATAACGAATATGGGGATAAAAATTTCAGGAAATGAGAATGAAGTTCGTTACGTTGTAATAGGATGGGACAGGAAGTTTACCTATGACAAATTGAATCAAGCTTTTCAAGCCTGGAAAAATGGAGCGATCGTAGTTGCTACAAATCCGGATCGAACTTGCCCTATTGAAGGAGGACAAATACCGGATTGTGGTGCGATGATAGGAGCCCTAGAAGGGGCAACCGGTGAAAAAGTAGAACTCATTCTCGGAAAACCCTCCCAGTTAGCGGCCAAATTCATTGTTGAGGATATACTTAGGCTCCCGCATCGTAGTTGTTACATGGTTGGAGATCGATTAGAGACGGATATTCGAATGGGAAATGACTATGGTTTAAATTCAGTTCTTGTTCTAACAGGCATAACAGAAAAAGCAATGCTAGAGCACGCAGAAGATCAACCAGACTTTATAATTAATAGTATTAAAGATTTACCAGAGTTAACTAAAGACTCAAATTCCAAAGCTTTGAATCACCTGCGGACATAGCCAAAGCGCCCGCTTGCAATCCATCTGTAATTTGATTTTTATTACTTACTAGCCCTCCTGCTATGATTGGTAGGTGGGTTAGTTTAGTCAAATTGTCAATGATGTCGGGCATGATTCCAGGAAGGACCTCAATTGCATCAGGTTTACTTGAGTGAGCAATTTCAATACCTTTTTTCATCGCATTTCCATCGATTAGGAATATACGCTGTATAGCCATAAGTCCTTCCTCCTTCGCAAATTTAATTAGATTACTTTTCGTAGTAATAATTCCTTTCGGTTGCCAGATATTTGCAATATATTCAATTGCACTTCTCGTGTTTGCTAATCCATCAATAAAATCTATATGAACAAATATTATCTTATTATATTTTTTTAAATGATTTATGTATTTTTTCGTCGTAATAAGATTTCCAGTTAATAAAAAAACAATATTAGCCTTAGAATTGGCAGCAAATTCTAACTGTTGTTTACTTTTTACAGAAGCAATTACTTGAGATTCAACTAAATCAACGATACCATTCACGAATATTCCTCCTAGTCATAAGATTTTATATTATTATACCATAGTGATTATACGGTGGGTTGTTTAGAAGAAAATGCTTCGTAATTAATTTTTGATAACACTTTGTTTTTAAGATACAGGGAAATGCGTGGTAATTAATTATATTTAATAGTTTTGGCTTAGATCTAAATAATTATTATGAACTTCAAAATGTTTGAAAGGTAGTTACCCATTGAATAGACAAATATTCAAGCGTTTACAGACCGGCTATATTGAGAAAAATATAATCGTTATCTGTAAAAATGGACCGATTGCCGTGCAATCAACAAAAGAAGCTGTTATCCGTTTGTTAAGTTTACCGATGGAGCTTGGTTTTCATGAAGAATGGAAATATGCGAGTAAAGCACTCGGAAGTGAAGATATTAAAGAAGGGTTGAAGGCTTTTGTTGAAAAGAGGGAACCGGTATATAAAGGGCAATAAAAATCTTATAATAAAATATAGACAAACTTCTATTATTTAATATTGCGGGTCAATCAGATACTTTAGTTGACCTGTTTTTTGTGTAATAAAAGAATGATAATCTAGGATCCTCGCGATTTTGAGCTTACTTTAAAACATTGTTGATATGCTATAAGAGGATGTTAATACATCCACTATATCCTACTAATTAAAACCTCTCCCATATCTTAATTTATAGGAGAGGTTTTTGTTAAGCTAAAAACTAAAATAAAACCAATTGTTTTATAGATTCCATATTCTCCTTCGACCATTTTGCAATCGGCATTGCAATTTCTTTTGCTAGATTTACTGGTACT
Source organism: Oceanobacillus sp. MO10714A (assembly GCF_037072045.1). Classification (NCBI taxonomy): domain Bacteria; kingdom Bacillati; phylum Bacillota; class Bacilli; order Caryophanales; family Bacillaceae; genus Oceanobacillus; species Oceanobacillus sp. MO10714A. The sequence continues at coordinate 53,696 of NZ_JAXHDC010000009.1, forward strand.
GCATTTCCAATTTGTTTATATTGCTTGTTTAAACGATTATTTTTACTAGATTCCAGATTTCCTCCATCCGAAAATATAAACCAATCTGGAAACGTTTGGATGCGAGAAATTTCACTTACTGAGAGACGTCGATGCAATGAGGGATCATCTGGCAGTATCCAGTGATCCTTATCCACTTTTACCATTTCTGGTCCACTTGGGTGTAATGGGGCTTGCCTTCCAGAAGCTTGAATGGTAAAACTTTGTTCATCCCATTTCTTTTTTCTGTTTCGGGATAGATAGATTGGAGAAAAACCACCTTTATACCAATCTCCCGGATTATTTTCCAAATCACCTATTGCATTTTTTAAAGTAATGAATGGTTCCAGATCCTTTCCATGTCCATGTGTAGGTTCTGGGAACTTATAATTAAATTCTATATCATTTCGAATTCCAATGATAAATACTCTTTCTCTATGTTGGGGAACTCCATAGTCCCGGGCGTTTACAAGTTTAAATTTTACATTGTATCCAGCCGATGTAAAATCTTGCATAATCTGATTCATTACCTCTCCCTTGCCAAGTGTAAGCATTCCTTTGACATTCTCTGCAATAAAAGCAAATGGTTTTGCTTGTAATAAGCAACGGATAAAATGGATGTATAAAAAGTTTCTTTCATCATCTATTAATCGTGGTCCTGCTTCACTGAATCCTGGGCATGGAAAGCCACCAAGAACTAAATCCGCTGATGGAAACTCTTTTATTTTCCGAATATCCATTTCATGTTGAAATGTTGGTGGAAAGTTCAATTGATACGTTTCATTAGCTTCTTTAAATAGATCATTTGTATATATGGTGTGAAAAATACTTTCATTTCTAACAGCTCTGTAGTTCTCTCTGTCATGGAAGGCTTTTTGGGCTTTTTCCCTACCAATTACAGCTGCCAGACCTGCTAATTCAACGCCGAGATCCAAACCACCAGCTCCTGAGAAAAGACTGAGTACATTAATTTTATCATCTTTATATTGAACGATGGGTTTTGTCTCTTCGTATGCTAGTTTTTGTATTGTTTTTTGTTCTTCTTCTATTTTATTTAGTAACAGTTCCTTTACTATTTTTGGGTCATAGTCTCTTAATGGACGATGTTTTGCCCGTCCTCTTTCATTTATCTTCATGCTCATACCTCCCAAAGTATTTTTATTTTACCACTAAATGCAGCATAAGGCCAGTTTTAAGCTTTAGACAAAAATTCCCGTAATAGAAATAAATACGCTATAATTAGGTTGAGGTGTTTAATATGATAAATCCACGAAAACTTGGCGACAAGCATGTACACGAGGTTCATCAGGCACTTATGCTAGCAATTAATAAGAATCCACTAATTACAACATATCCCAAAACAGTAAGGGATACAGTGGAGTACATAATAAAATTATATCCAAATATCGTTTCTGCTCAATCTAAGTTTCAAGCGAAAAATACAAATTTAGCAAAAGACCTTACATTGCTCCTTGAGGATGGTAGCATCATCAATGTAAATTTGTTTTTGGTAAAAAGGAAAGCGAAAATACAGACTAAGAATTTAGGAGCAAAGAGTTTTTTTGCGAAATATTTTTTATCTGATTCTCTCCAAGAAAAATTTAATGAAGCATTTGAAAAGCATTACTTAGATTTTTTAAAAAACATAGTAAAATTAACGAAAAGAAAGATTTCTAATTCAGACGTAAAATCGTTGAAAAGAATCATCTCTGACCAATACCCTAAATTCAAGCCTGAAATCGAGGAGTACAGAAAGAAATTTTTATATAACATACGCGAAGAAGCTTTTACATTGTTGAAGGATTCCTATAATGATAGGAACAAAGGGTTTAATCATGCTTATCATAGCTTATTTATGACGGACGATACAACAATCATTACCCGTTATGGAAAATACGAAAGTTCTATATCTGTTGAGAGATTCAGTCCAAGTAGTCCATATTTTACAGCAATTGATATTTATAAGTCGGGGAAAAATTCAGTTGGTATTAAATATGGTGAAATAGCTTTAACATTAAGGTTTAAATTTGAAAGTGCTCCAACATCTTCTGTGAAGCTTGCTGTCAGTTATGAAACGTTTCCTAGTGAAGCAGAAAATGAAGCATCGAATAAACGGACGATAAGGAACATGACACATTTAATAGAAAATCACAACTATGAAGGTGGAAGAAATCAAAGTAATGCGATTGGCAAATGTCATGAAGCCTTAACATACTATTACTTTTTAAAATATTTTCCCGACGTTCTTCAAGTTGAGCATAATGAATGCGTTGAACAGCTGCACAAATATTATCACATTGTAAAGCCGGAAGTGCTCTCGGATCTCTTTCAATCAACTTCTACTATTATTCCTGCTATTAAAGACAAATTATATGAGAAATACTTGGATTATGAGATAGAAAGTATTGAATTAGTGCCTGAAAGCTATATAGATGATCGGTTGGATACTGGAGATCTTAAGTTGACCTTAAGGGTCAATAAATCCTATGAAATTGAAAGTATTTCTCTTAAAGCCACTGCTAAGAAGGGGAATAAATTGACGACAAAGAATCCTGGGATTGGCACTATTTTAGGACCTGCATATTTTGATATCGGTGATTTAAAGCCTGTAGTAGGATTGGTCAAACAAAGATTTGAAAGCGGGGAACTAAGTCATCGAGAGAGTTTAAAAGAGCTTGCTCAAGAATTAGGAACTCAATTAGAATATGCGTCTCAGGAGAACTTAAAACAAGGAATTGAAAGCTTGCTAGGTAAAGCAATGATGGCAATTACATACTATAAGGATTATGAAAGTATTTGTAAAGAGCATTCGCGCATCGATACTACAATACAAGTTCATACCCTAGTCCCTTCAGCTATTCAAAATACATTAACTTGGAATGAAGATGAAGAATCTATTAATCTTCGGGTAAAATTCAGTAGAGGACAACAACATGGATGGTCCTCTATTAAACTAACATCCGAGTATCAGGTAAGGTGAGGCTAGAAGGTAAAAGCACCTACATGTAATAGCGGGTCAATCAGATACTTTAGTTGACCTGTTTTTTGTGTAATAAAAGAATGATATAAGACCTGCTAATAAGTTATATTATAATTTAGTAATATTATTAATCCCAACAGAGGGTCCGCCTAACTGTTGGGATATTTTTCAAATACATCTTAGGATGCAACCTTCTCCCCATCCACAATCAACTTCGCATCAACCAACCGCTCTCTTACCTTAATCCCAATCAAACTAGCCAAATAAGCTTTAATAAATCCCACTACAAGAAATGGATAGACACCGGCTATAAGTGCCGCATTCCATCCCAAATCTAATACAATTTTTAATTGTAACGTACCGAAAAGGAGCGTGACAAACATTCCTGCTATATTAGCAACAAGTGCCATCGTAATGGAGAATTTCGTTTTTTCAAGGATTAATCCGGTTACATAAGCAGCTGCGATAAAGCCAAAAATATAGCCGCCAGATGGTCCGACTAAAACTTGCGGTCCACCAGCGAAACCAGCAAAGACCGGGAGTCCAATCCCACCTATAGCTGCATAGCAAATCATGGCTAATGCGCCTTGACGACTGCCAAGAATTGTCGCAGCTATCCCAACTGCCAACGTCTGACCACTGATGGGGATGAGTGGTAGCGGGATTTCGATTTGTGCCAGTATTGCTGTTATGCTTGCGAAAATAGAACAATTAAGTAGAATTCTGAGTCTCCTGCTTTTTGCATTCATTGTACAAATCTCCTTTTTGATCAATCATCATTCATTCCATAGTTTTCTTATTAGTGGGATTGTATAATGTAAAAACTCTATTGTCAACTACTATTTTTTTGGGTTGACAATAGAACTGTATGTTTCTAAATAAAAAGAAGAGGCTGCAGTTTAAGAATGGCTTTCTCCTTTTAAAGTTCTTTAGCAAAACGTTAAATAAAAGTTCTTTGATATTTTCCTGTAAATTGAAGAAACTAACAGGCAGAAAGGAGGTATTACAATGTCTATTAAAAATCCGTTAATAAGGTTAGTATGTGTATTTGCGGTGATCATGGTTTTTTCTAGTTTTGGCTCGCTACATGGGGTTGCAGAAACTGAAGCTCAGAATGCAGATAATGAGGTCGTGGTCGAATTGAACGATGATTTCTTTAATCCGGACGTAATTACGCTCCCCAATGAAGAAACGACAATTCTACTGCTTCAGAATAAAGGAATGAAAGAACATACCTTCACTGTAAAAGGACTAGCCATTGATGTGGAACTTCAACCGGGAGAAGAGAAAAAAATCTCGATAAAGCCCGGAAAGACTGGCACGTATGAATTGATATGCCGATACCATGAGCAGGAAGGCATGGTTGGAGAGGTAGTAGTTGAATAATGAGGATTTGTTGACCATCGTTCTAATTACGCGTGCAGCATGACATCTCGGACAGAGAGGGTCATGCTTTTTTTATCGACAGGTGCTAGATACTTGCTGAAATAAGCTGCCGTTTTACCTGTTCTATTGATTCATCTAGGATGAGGGAAGAGGTCGTAATCGCCAGGTGGAAATGCCGCTGGAGTATGAGGTGGATGAAAATTAAGGGACAAACTGTTCTTATCCCGCCAAAGAGTGTATGATGGAAACATCACAACTTCAATATTTTAAGGAGCATACCACATGCCTAAAAAGAAATCTAACTACCTGGAAGATACCAAATCTATCATCGTCCAGGTGAAAGAACCCGATGAATTATTATCTTTTTTATTAAAGGTAATGTCTAACCGAAGCAGGAATTCGGTAAAATCCATCCTGGGTAGAGGCCAAGTAATGATTGATGACACAATCGAAAAACAGTTCAATTATAATTTAAAACCTGGTCAAACGGTCACTATTTTAAAAAACAAAGCTGCCATCAAACAGGATGCGTTAATTGGACTCCAGATTCTTTATGAAGACGATGATATTCTTGTCATCAATAAAGAAGCCGGATTATTGTCAATCGCTACTGAGAAAGAGAAAAGACATACCGCTCTGCATCAATTAATGAATTATGTGAAAAGGGAAAATCATGACAACCGAATTTTTATCGTGCATCGTTTAGACAAGGATACGTCGGGGATTATGCTGTTTGCTAAGTCGAATGACGTGAAAAGAAAACTGCAGGATAATTGGAATACTATGGTGAAAGAACGGACATATGCGGCTCTCGTGGAAGGAAAGGTTTCAAAAAAAGAAGGCTATATCACGTCTTGGCTCAGGGAAACGAAAACGCATGTTATGTACTCCAGTCAAACGCCAAATGATGGATTACTCGCAAAAACCCGCTATAAATTTATACAGGGTAATGCAGATTTTTCTTTATTGGAAGTAAATCTAGAAACGGGCAGGAAAAATCAAATTAGAGTTCATATGCAAGACCTGGGTCACCCGGTTGTAGGGGATAAAAAGTATGGAGCAAAGGAAAGAAATGCAATCGGCAGGCTCGGATTACATGCAAAGATCCTAGCAATGCATCACCCGACAATGAATAAATTGATGACGTTTAAAGCGGATGTACCAGCATCTTTCATAAAAAAGTCTAAATAATAAGAGGAGGGTGCAGTTTATCTGTCACCCTCCATTTTATCAGGCATTAACTGTAATGCCCCACTGAAGGAAATTTCACTTTATAAATGAAATTTCCTGGCGATTTTTTGCTTGATTCGTTCGGGCATGCCGTATTTGACATAAAGCATAATTAATAAGACAGGCAGTAATTGCAGGGCAGTAACAATAATCCAATTCAAGGGATCTGTTTTATTTTGATAACTTTGAATAAAGAAGTTAATCCACATCGTCAGAATAACAATTGCGATGAATAAGAATCCAATTACATTAAAGCCTCTAACTGATAACGCTCGAATCACGCTCCAGTAACAGATTCCGATAACCGTTGTGCCTGTAACGATTGGAAATGCTAATGGGATAAACCATTCTAAACTGCCGCTGAACTTATCCAGTCCGAATAATAATATAAGAGCATCTAAGCCGATACCGATAATTATTTTATAATAATTTTTCACATATCCGAACGAAAAGTAAATCAAGACCCAACCTGCAAGCACGCTTAAGTTACTATATCTAGACCATGTAAATGTATTATTCAGTTCATAGTCGATGTAAAACATAAGACTGACAGCTACGAATACTAATAACGTTATAAAGATGAAGATTCGATTTAGAACTCTTCTCGTATAAGTGGGATAAGGGTTTGTCGTTTTAGGGAATTTCTTGACCCTTAGAACTTCATCACTTTCTTCATGAACTTTTGGGATATGGAAGTTGCATAGTGGACATGGCCGGTTATCCCTCTCCACTTTTATACCGCATTTTGGACAATAGGCCATTTTAATTCTCCTCATCGTTTGTTTCTACAGTTACTTCAATTCCGAGCTGCCTGAGACTCCGGAAAAATTCTCGCTCAACCACTCGATCTCTGGATAGATTTCCAAATGAAATATACATATGCTGTTTGTAGCTAATTAGTATGACCTTAACTTTATTTCCAATACTAGGTGGCGGGTAGCATTCGATCCTTTCGATGAATTCCTCCATTTCACTAGGGACTTGAACAATCCCCAAGTTGGATAAGCCACTTGTATATTGACCCTCGCCAAAAAATGAATATATGGACGGAGCAACAATGTCTTTAATTGGTGATGGCATTAATCGTAACGCCAAAGATTTCTCGCTGATAACACTACGCTTGATGTACTGTTTTAATTTTTTCGGTGTCAATAGGCGGCTGAATTCAATGTTTAACTCTTGAATAATTTCTTCAAAATCGTATTCGCCGAGCCGCGCATCAATCGAAGGTGTAATACTTACAAAAAAGTTCCGCATCGTGTCGCTTGGAAAAAAAGCACGCATATTAACTGGAACATTGATGACAATCGGCCGTTTACGCCTTGACGTTTTTTCTTGAATTTTTAACAGACACTGGATATAAACAGCGGTAAGAAAAATCGTAATCGAGACATTATATTCTTTCGCTTTTTGCTTTAACGCTTCTACCGAGACAATTCCCGTTACGATATGATAATATCCCTTCTTATCTAGTTCCAGCGGCAGTTTGTATGAACTTCCCACACGTGTTCTGGGAGCAGGAATTTTTTTATCATAATATTTGCGGAAAGCATTTTCTGTCTCCATTTGCAATTGCTCATTACTTATATTCTCTAGCTCAATAGGGATAGATTCTTGCAAATGCAAGTAATGTTTGACGAGTTCATTTAAAAATTGCAACCCGCCAGTACCATCCGTCATGCTATGCGACAATTCCAAAACAATTCTATTGTTATAATAATATACCCGGTAGGGGAAAGAACCACGCTTTTTAATCGATAAACTGATACATGGATAATACATTTCCTTTTCTACTTTCGGCATTTGTTCGGTACCTTCAAAATAATACCAAAAAAAGCCTTGTTTTAATTGAACTTTGAAAAAAGGATAGCGTTCCAGTGTTAATTCGAGTGCTCGCTGTAAATAGGTTGGATCAATTTGGCTTGTAAGTGTGGCAGAAAGTCGGAATAAGGTTGTCGCGCGCGAGGATATGATAGAGGAATACAGTTTCCCAGCATTATCTAGTTTGTACCATGATTTTTCATTTCCCATAACTCCGAGCCCCTTCCGGATGTATCTTTATTACCTGGTCATTATACCATAAAAACTGGGACAGGGGGTCAGAGCATTTGTCCCAAAATTCTGGGACAAATACTCTGACCCCCTGTCCCGATGTCTGACACCTTTTTCATCATCTCATATTTTCCGAAGATGTTTGAGCTAAGTTCTCCTGCAAATCTTTAACAGCTCCTTTATTGCGAACAAATATAAAGTAGGAGGCGGAAGTAAATACGGCTACTAGTGACGTAAGAATTGCTTGGATTCTTAACGATTCAATAAAGAACATGGCGCCGTAAATTCCAACAATAAATAGAATGGTTGCGTAGGTTAAATACGGGAATAACCACATTTTTATTTTCAGTGATCCCGGGTCTTCCGCTTCTAGCTTTCTTCTCATTCGTATATGGGAGAAGGCAATTACAAGATAAACGAGTAATGCAACCGCTCCTGACGAATTTACGAGGAAGAGAAATAGTGTATCTGGTGAAATGTAACTGAAAATCACAGCAACATAAGCAAATGATGTACTGAATAAAATAGCTCGAGCTGGTACACCTTTTTTACTCAACTTCCGGAAAGCTTTCGGAGCTTCGCCTTTCTGCGCCATTCCGAATAACATCCGGGAATTAGCATAGAGTGCCGAGTTTAAACATGAAAGGACAGCCGTTAGTACGACGAAATTCATAATCTGAGCTGCGGCCGGTATGCCGACATAATCAAGCACAGCAACAAATGGGCTGACTAAGATATTTGCTGAGTTCCATGGTAAAAGTGTTACAACGATTGCGATTGAGCCAATATAGAAGATAAGTATTCTCCAAATGACACTATTCGTTGCGATTCGAACGGATTTTGCTGGGTGTTTCGATTCGCCTGCCGCAATGGCGACAATTTCAGTTCCCATAAATGAAAAGATAACAACGGTTATTCCAATTAGGACGGAACTAAAACCAGTTGGCATGAACCCGCCATTACCGAATAGGTTGGATGTACCAGGTGTTGCAATCCCTGGGTACCAGCTGAAAATAACGCAGAGTCCTAATATTAGAAATGCAACAATACTAACAACCTTGATGAGGGAGAACCAATATTCAAATTCACCAAAGGATTTGACGGAAAATAAATTCGTCATGGTAAGGGAAACGGTTAGTATAAGTGCCATTAACCAGAGTGGAAAATCTGGAATCCAGTACTGGATAATGGCTGCACCAGCAATCGCTTCAATCGCGATAACAACCGTCCAGAAAAACCAGTATAGCCAACCAATCGTAAATCCTGCCCATGGTCCAACTGCTTCACTTGCATATGTGGAAAATGATCCACTTGTTGGACGAGCTGCTGCCATTTCTCCAAGCATTCTCATCACGAGGACGACAACTAGCCCTGCAAAGGCGTAGGACAGCAGCGCGCCTGGTCCTGAGGAATTAATGACTGCACCACTACCAATAAATAATCCTGCCCCGATAACACCTGCTATTGAGATCATGCTTATATGTCTAACTTTTAAATCTGATTTCAATTGTCCTTGTTGATTACCCACTAAAACCCCTCCCACTGTAATAGAGTTATAATCTTACTTTTTCAAACGAAAGATAGCGCTCACAAATAAGCGGATTGTTTGAAGTTCTTTCAATAATCATATAAAAAATCAAAGATAAAAGCTATAGATGAATTGAAAAAAGTGGGGTCAGAGCAATTGTCCCACCAGAATTTGGGACAACTGCTCTGACCCCGTGTCTCATCGAAACTTGGGACAACTGCTCTGACCCTGTGTCCCATCGAAACTTGGGACAACTGCTCTGACCCCAATGTCCCATTGACAACTTGGTTAGTATTAGTGTACTGTTTAAGTAGTACGCTAATACAACGTTTGGGAGGATGAAAAAATGAGTGCTTGGTTGGCGTTAACGAAGAAGGAGTTGCGGCTTGGTTTTCCAGTTTTTATTACTGCTTTGATTTTGTATGCTGGAATGATGGTTGGTGCGTATTTTTTAGGGAAACAAATTAATCATGAAGAGGCGTTAATGATGATGTCCTTTGCATTTGTAATAGCCCTTCATGTTCTTTTCCTAGTTTTTTATCTTTACTATACCTTGAGTTCTGAAAGAAAAAGATTACACCTTTGGTTGCATACACCAATGTCGATCGCTGGGTTACTTCTATCGAAATTGTTCACAGGGATCGTGTTTATGGCTATCACTTTCATTGTTAGCTTATCAGTAGCTGCCTTGTTTTTCAATCAGCATTTTGACTTTTTCAATGAGCAAACAATCTTTAACATTATGGGACTGTCAACGGTAACTGTCTTTAATGGGGCGATATGGTTAGCGGTCACATTTATCTTCTTCTGGTCGATATTTCTAACCTTTAGTCAGCGGATAAATGATTTTTTTAGTTTCATATTGACATTTATCCTTTTTCTTATCATCGGATGGATTTATAGTCTGATCTTGAGTATCGGATTTGTTGAAACGATTACGACATGGGGGCCAATTAACGTTGGTGATATTCTAGTTGGCTTTGAGTTTGATTATATAGATAATGCTTTCGAAGCGAACACGCTGAGTGAGGCTTCCATTTTCTATATTGGACATTTTATAAGAGACCTTATTGTTACCATTATTATGTTTTTCGCAGCTTGTTGGATGATTGACAGAAAAGTTGAGGTGTAGTGGAATGGCAGATTTATTCCATTCCTCAAAGCCGATTTATGAACAGATCGCGGAATTGATCAAGAAGCAAATTATTCGGGGGGAATTACATGCGGGTGATAAGCTACCGTCTGTTCGTGAGATGGCGATTGAGGTGAATGTTAACCCTAACACGGTACAACGAACATATAGGGAGTTAGAATCGATGGAAATTGCCCGGTCGAAACGAGGACAGGGAACTTTCATTACGGAGGATGCAGAAGTGCTTGCTGCAATCCGGGAAGAAATGAAAGCTGAAATTTTGCAGAATTTCACGCAACAAATGTATGAAATGGGCTATTCAAAAGAGGAAATTACACGGGGACTGGCGGATTTTTTAGAAGAGAAGGAGGACTAAGGGATGATTAAACTAACGGATGTCACCAAAAAGTATGGGACGAAAGCGGCATTGGATCAAGTGAATTTAACACTATCTAAAGGGAAACTAATTGGTCTTGTCGGGGAGAATGGGAGCGGTAAATCGACGACATTGAAATTGATTGCTGGATTGAATCACCCGACGCGTGGAGAAATTACGGTAAACGGTGAAAAAGTTACGCGGAAAATTGCTTCATCCGTTTCCTATCTATCGGAGCTGGATGAATATTACCGTTTCTTTACCGTAAAGGATGCAATTGAATTCCAAGCGAGTCAATTTGCGGATTTTGATATGGAGAAAGCGTATGAAATTATGAAGTTTATGAAGCTTGACCCGGAGAAGAAGTTGAAACATTTATCAAAAGGGAATCGAGGTCGGGTGAAAATTGTGCTTACTCTGGGACGGAATGCACCAGTCGTTTTGATGGATGAGCCATTTTCTGGGCTTGATCCGATGGTGCGAAATTCAATTGTTAAAGGGCTTATTTCCTTTGTCGATCTAGAGAAGCAGCTTATCTTAATTACAACGCATGAGGTTATGGAAGTGGAAAATATCTTGGACGAAATTGTAGGAATCAAAGATGGAAGCATTATCGCACACGATAACGTCGACGATATCCGAAAAGAAAACGAACAAAGCATCGTCGACTGGATGACAGAAATCTATGAATGATTGAGAGGGACAAAGGGGTAAGGGCAAGTGTCCCAATTACTGGGACACTTGCTCTGACCCCCTGTCCCGCCGCCGATTATCCGTTCATTGGAAAGAAGATGAGTTGTAGGAGGAAAAGGATGGCGAATAGGTAAATGAGCCAGTGGACTTCTTTGCCTTTTCCTCTTGCTAGTTTCATGAGTGGATAGGTGATGAAACCGACTGCGATTCCGGTTGCGATGCTTGATGTAAATGGCATGGCAATCATCGTGATAAAGGTTGGAAATGCTTCATCAAACGATTTCCAGTTGATTTTTGCTAAGCCTTGCATCATAAATGAACCAACGATTATCAAGACTGGTGATGTAATTGCCGGAACCCCAGCCACCACACTAATAATCGGCGTAAAGAATATTGATATTGCGAACAGCAAGGAAACGAAAAGGCTAGTCAGTCCTGTTCTTCCACCAGCCGCAACTCCTGAAGTTGACTCAATATAAGCTGTTGCCGGGCTCGTCCCGAATACAGAACCTACTGTTGTAGCTGTTGCATCTGCCAGTAATGCTTGTTTCGAGCGTGGTAATTTACCATTTTTCATGAATCCGCCTTGTTCAGCTACCCCAATAATTGTTCCGGTTGTATCAAATAATGTTACAAGTAAAAATGCGATAATAATTGTATAAAGTCCGTGTGAGAACACGCCAGCTATGTCTAAATCGAAAAAGACAGGGGTTGGTGGCGTCGATATGATACCTTCAAATTGAATTTGCCCCGTAAAGTAAGCAAGAATTCCAGTAATAACCATTCCGAGAAATAAAGCGCCTCGAATGTTTAACATATAGAACACTAATGTCAGGAACAACCCTGCAATCGTAAGCATCACCATGGGATCGGTCAAATCGCCCAACCCGATAATATTCGCTTCATTTGGAACGACAAGTCCTGAATTTTTTAAGCCGACGAAAGCGATGAAAAGTCCAATACCTGCAGTTATACCAAATTTCAAGCTGTCCGGAATTTTATTGATTAATGTCTCCCGTAAAGTCGTAAAGCTAAGGAGAAGGAATAAAATACCGGCGATGAATACAGTTCCGAACACGGTTTGATAGGATAATCCTTGTGTGGCAACAACTGAGGCGAAATATGCGTTCAACCCCATGCCTGGTGCAATGGCAATCGGATAATTCGCAAGCAACCCCATCATTAACGAGCCAACGATGGCAGTGATGACCGTTGCCATAAATACTTGTTCAAAAGGTACTCCCGCACTATGAAGGATTGCCGGATTCACCACAACAATATAAGCCATCGTCAGGAAAGTTGTGAGACCTGCGGTGAACTCCGTCCGCACCGTTGTGTTATTTTCTTTCAGTTTAAAGAAGCTCTCTAACATACACACCATTCTCTCTTAAAAATTATTGATCAACATTCCATATCATATATATTATCCCCCCATTAATCAACAAAAAATATCTAAGCATACCGTCATATGATTAATCCCATACTAATCCGGGAAAAGTACATGCGAACGTACTTGGTAATCTTACATTCAAGGAGGTAATTCAACAATGGAAATGGAAAATAAGAATGGAAAGATAACCCCGCCTGCTCAAGTGCAGAACAAGCAGCCGGGAATTGAAGCGGAAATGAAGCCGGAACCGGAATATGCAGATCCGAATTATAAAGGAAGCGGTAAGTTGGAAGGAAAAGTAGCAATCATTACAGGGGGAGATAGTGGAATCGGGCGAGCTGTCAGTGTGTATTTTGCTAAAGAAGGGGCAGATGTTGCGATTATCTATCTGGATGAGCATGAAGATGCCGAGAATACGAAGCGGTTGGTGGAGCAGGAGGGACAGAACTGCTTACTTATTAGTGGAGATACTGGCAGTCAGACGTTTTGTGAATCAGCAGTGACACAAGTGTTAAAAGAGTATAAAAAAGTTGATATTCTAGTAAATAACGCAGGAGAGCAGCACCAACAGAAGGATTTTATGAATATTACGAGCGAACAATTGGAGCAAACCTTCCGTACCAATGTGTTCGGCATGTTTTATATGACGAAGGCTGTCTTGCCTAATTTGAAAAAAGGCAGCACCATCATTAACACTTCTTCTATCACCGCGTATCAAGGGAATGTGGATTTAATCGATTACTCTGCGACAAAAGGTGCTATCACTTCCTTCACACGTTCTCTATCCCAATCACTTGTGGGGAAGGGAATCCGTGTGAATGCTGTAGCACCAGGACCTATTTGGACACCGCTTATTCCGGCATCATTTGATAAAGAGAAAGTCGGGAAGTTTGGCGGCGATTCACCAATGAAACGACCTGGACAACCGAAAGAGTTAGCACCTGCCTATGTTTATTTGGCAAGTAACGACTCCAGCTATGTTACAGGGCAAACACTCCACGTAAATGGAGGAACCATCGTAAACGGATAAAAAAGTGGGACAGGGGGTCAGTGCAAGTGTCCCGAATGGGACATTTGCACTGACCCCCTGTCCCGATTCTAATAATAGTTACTGAATGTGTTTAGTTGTTCTATGTTTGTGATATCTTGGGATTGTAATGGTACATGGATGAGTTTTTGTTGCTGGAATGTATGTTTAATTTGTTCCAAGTACCGCTTTTCGTATTCTTTTCTCTTTATGAGAAATGCGCCGTCTGCTTCTTTTGGCAGTATTTTATTCACGATGACTGTACGGACATGCAGGTCATATTTAGCTAATAAATCAATTGCTTTTTTCGTTTCTAAAATCGGCAGCCTTTCTGGATTGAGTACAAAGATAAAGCTTGTCTTATTTTGATTCAACAGAATTTCCCGCGCTTTACTGAAACGATTTTTTCTTTCCAACAATACTTCATAAATTGGATCTTCAATTGGTTCCCCGTCATTCAATAACTGTACATAGTTTTCATTTGTTTTTTTTCTTTTCTTGAGCATTCCTTCTATCCAAACCCCCATCAGTTCCGGCAAGGTTAAGAGCCTGATTGTATGTCCGGTAGGTGCAGTATCGAATACAAGATGATCATAATCTTCACTTCCCTCAATAATAATGGAGATTAGCTTATCGAATAATGCTGCTTCATCTGCACCGGGTGAAGCTTTTGCTGTGTCCAGCTGGCGATATACTTCGTCAGCCATGCTGGAATGAACGACTCCTTTTATATTAGCTTTGACTGAATTAATATATTTCGTCGTCTCATACTCCGGGTCAATTTCAAGTGCATATAAATTTGGAACGATTCTTCTTGCTTCTCCTCCAATCTCCACGGAGAAAATATCACCGAGATTATGAGCGGGATCTGTGGAAATAAGTAAAGTTTTTTTCCCTGCTGCAGCAAGTTTCCAGGCGATGGCTGAAGCGGAAGTTGATTTCCCTACACCGCCTTTACCGCCAATAAATAAAATCTTCTTTGTATCGTTTAGCATGTAAACCCGCCTTTCAAGAATAATTCAACAGCAGCGAATACCAGATAGGGGAGACTTCTCCATGCCCATCCGTAAATGCCATTCGTGGAACTTTTCGATCATGTAAGGATAGAGTTCCAACGTATAGTAATAGACAGGATTAGGAATCCCGATCATCTCCGAGTATAGTAAGAGTAAAAATATATCATCCTCTTCCCGTAATTCACGAGCGATTTCCGTACGATGGGGCATACGGATGATTTCTTCATATATCTCAATAATCCGTTTTACACGGTCCAACATCATAACACCTTCTTTTATAATTAATATAAGAAAAGGGACCAAATGAATGATCCCTTTACAATTACTTATCCATCGCTTAATCGTCCGCGTTCTCTTGCTCAAATTTCCCTCTAAATACTTGTATCGCTGTCAGTGTTATCCATACGGCAAAGACGAAGATAATTGCTCCAAGGACAAAGAGTAAATTATTCGCTTCATTTCCGAACCAAATCCATTCAAAGAACACTTGTTGGAACATGGCGTACAAGGTCATGAACATGACAAAAATCATCGGTATGAGTGTAACAGCATAATTTATGCCTCTACGCTTCAACCAAATGGAAATGAGTAGTAAACTGATCCCTGCAAGCAACTGGTTCGATGTTCCAAAGAGTGGCCAGATTAAATATCCACCAGAACCAAATCCGCTCGGGCCTTCAGGAAGGATTGCTAAGGCAGCACTAGATAAAACGGCAACAGATGTAGCAACATGTTTTTTCGTAAGTGGTTGCACATTATATTCCGCACCAATCTCCGCAATAATATACCGCATTAGCCGCACTGCAGTGTCTAACGTCGTCGCCGCGAAACTTACAACAATGATCGAAACGATCGTTACTGAAATATGAGCAGGTATTCTAAGTCCACCTGCAAGTACGGATGCACCTTCGACGAAATTCCCAAGCCCAGCAGCATTTGCAGCACTGAAACTGGAATATGCTTCTTTAAAAGCAGCTGTATTGTTAAATAATGTTGCGACTGCAAGGATGGAGATAAGAGCTAATATACCTTCTCCAACTGCTCCTAAATAGCCAACAAACCGAGCGTCCGTTTCTTTATTCAATTGCTTCGCCGATGTTCCCGATGAAACGAGGCCGTGGAAACCGGATATGGCACCACAAGCGATTGTGATGAAGAGTAATGGCAGCCAAGGAGTATCCGGATTTGCATTTGTTGCCGGTGCCGTAATCGTAGGGTTTGTAAATAAGAGACCGAGATAAAGAATACCTAGGCCAACGACAAGTTGATGAGAATTAATAAAATCCCTTGGCTGAAGGAGCATCCATACCGGCAAAGTTGAAGCAAAGTAGACATAAATCATTAATATGACGATCCAGATCATAAACGCTGTTCCAACTGCACCTAAACCGAAGAGACCAGCCCCATTTTCACCGCCCATATATTGGACGAGATCGATTTGCAGAAATTGGTATTCAGCAGCAAGAATTGCAGCCAAATACATTACAGCAAGGGCAATTAACGAGGGAACAAGCATTTTCGCTTTCCGCTTGTACACCGCAAAACCAATCCAGATGGCTAAAGGAATTTGAATGAATACAGGGAATACACTTGCTGGATAGAAAATAAATAGATTAGCAATCACCCAAGCAAAGACAGCATTAACCATTAGAACGAGCGTAAGAATGATAAATAAAAACAGGATTTTCCCTCGTCTACCGATTAATTTTTCCGCAATGGTCCCGATGGATTGTCCTTTATTTCGCACTGAAATTGCCAGTGTTCCGAAATCATGGACTCCTGCTGCAAAAACCGTACCAAGGATAACCCATAGAAATGCTGGAAGCCAGCCCCAATATAATGCTATTGCGGGGCCTAAAATCGGGGCAGCCCCCGCTACCGAGGTGAAATGATGTCCCCATAGAATAATCTTATTTGTCGGAACATAATCGACCCCGTCATTGTACCTGTGGGCAGGTGTGACATAGTTCGGGTCAAGTTTGAAAATTCTTTCCGCCACAAATCTGGAGTAATAGCGATAACCGAGTGCCAACATAAGCATTCCAATAATAGCTACTAAAATTGCATTCACAGCATGTCTTCCTCCTTTATCACGTATTAACGGTCTGTAATACCCCCACCTCTAAACAAGAGGGAAAACCAAAATGTGAAGGTGGGGGATATACAGTCCGTAAATACCTGATTCTGTTCAACTAACATTCAGTGGGGGAGGGAAGGAAAGGGAAGGAAACCCCCACTGAATGAAGTTTCACTTTATCATAAGCTACTATTATGTATATTTTATTGTGTATAAAACATGAGAGATAATTTTAACCGTAAATAATTTGGAGAATATATAGAAAATCTATTCAACTTTGTTGACTTTTCTTTCTGAATAGATATATTATTAGAACAAGTGAATAAAGAAGATACACCTACTTGGAAGCGTTTACAGGTTGAGTTGTTTTGTTTCCAGGAAAATTATCCAAAGGGAGGCTACATAAATGCATACGGATGTTGGGGGAATTCAAGAAATCGTAAGGGAGAGCCAGTTGGTCCAGCCGACAGAGGAGGAACAGCAGAAAACGGAGCTTGGCAACAGTGAAGCTTTTACTGCATTATTGAAACGTTCACAAGAAGAGCCAGAAGCGTTTTGGGCGGAAGTTGCGCGAGAGTTGCACTGGTTTAAACCTTGGGAAGAAACGATGACGGGTGAATTGCCGAACTTTGAATTCTTTAAGGGCGGAATCAGTAACCCGTGTTATAACCTGCTAGACCGTCATGTTGAAAATGGCGCCGCTAATAGGACCGCGCTTATCTGGGAAGGGGAAGACGGGAAGACGAGTTTTTATACGTATCAGATGCTTTTAGCTGAAGTAAGTCGTTTTGCCAATGTCTTAAAGTCTTTTGGAGTTAAAAAAGGTGACCCGGTTGCGATTTATTTGCCGAATCTTGCGGAATCCTTTATTGCGATTCTAGCATGTTTCCGGCTTGGAGCAGTATATAGCACAATTTTTTCCGGTTTTTCTGAGCAATCTTTACGTGACCGTCTACAAGCCTTTGAGCCGAAAGTAGTTGTAACTGCCGATGCAGCTGTCCGGCGCGGGCAAACAATTCCGCTTAAGCGTAAAGTGGACCAGGTTGTTCGGGATATTACAAGTGTTGCTGGTGTGATTGTTGTTGAACGGTTAGGAACCGAAATTGCAATGAAAAAAGGGCGAGATGTATGGTGGCATGAGGAACGGAAAAAAGTATCGCTCTATTGTGAACCGACGCCAATTGAGGCGAATGAGCCTGGAATAGTGTTTTATACGAGTGGAACAACTGGAAAGCCTAAAGGGGTAGTACACTCGGGAATGGCTTTTGTTATTCAGAATTATATTTATGCGAAGTATCATATGAACCATCGTCCTGACGATGTGTTTTGGTGTACGGCTGATGTGGGCTGGCTGACAATGCATATTTGGGGTGTCGCAGGTTCCTTGGCTAACGGGGTAACGACGGTTGTTTATGACGGGGCACCGAACTATCCGAATCAGGACCGAATCTATCAAATTATTGAAAAGTACCGTGTCAATAAGCTTTTCACAGCTCCTACAGCACTAAGGATGCTGCGGAGTCTTGGTGAGAAGACGCTTGAAGCGTATGATTTGTCTTGTCTGGATGTTGTATCTCTCGTCGGAGAGCCATTTGATCCAGATACGTGGCACTGGACAAGAGATGTTTTTGGCGCTGGCAAAATATGTGTAAATAATACGTGGGGACAAACAGAAACGGCGGGGACTCCTCTTGCTGGGGCAGCTTGGTTGACACCGATGAAACCTGGTTCTGCCGGAGTTGGCTTTCTTGGAATTGACGCGGCCGTTGTCGATGCTGCAGGTGAACCGGTTCCAGCAGGTACACTCGGAAACCTTGTCATCCGTAAGCCATTCCCGATGCTTTGCCGGACGTTATGGAAAGAACCCGAGCGTTATCATGCGACCTATTTTAGCCAAGTAAAAGGGAGTTATTATGCCAGTGATATTGCTCTAGTGGATGAAGATGGTTATTTCTGGGTTGTCGGTCGTTCCGATGATGCCTTTAATGTATCCGGCCACCGCTTGAGTACAATGGAAATTGAAAGTGCTGTACTTGAGGTTTCAGGGGTGTCGGAAGCTGCGGTCATTGGTGCGCCGGATAAAATTAAAGGGGAAGTACCAGTAGTTTTTGTGACGGTTGCAGACGGTTTTGTTGGAAATGAAGAATTAAGGGAAAATATTGAAGCGAGTATTGTTAAGGGGATTGGGCAAATAGCAAGACCACGTGATGTGTTCTTTGTCGAGGCGATGCCGAAAACAGTCAGTGGTAAAATTATGCGCCGGCTATTAAAAGAACTGCAAGTAAAGGGAGATGTCGCTGGGGACTTAACTGGTCTAGAGGACCCGACAGCAATCCAGCAGATCAAGAAAATAGTCACTGCAAAGAAAAACTGAATGTGGGACATTGGGGTCAGAGCATTTGTCCCGCTGGGACAAACGCTCTGACCCCATGTTTCAATTATCAGAAAGTAGGTTATAGATAAAATGTAGCATTACATAGTTGGCGGTGGGTGAATGGATTGCCATTGTGGCTACAAAAAACATAAGGGGAGAGGATTTTAGATGGAAAAAGGGTTAAGAAAGCTTGGAGTCTTAGCATTTTTGTTCGGGCTAGTAGCACTGCTTTCGGCATGTGGAACGTCCGATGATGGAGATTCAGACTCCGCTACCGAAGATGGGGATTATGACTTGGAAGATGCTTATACGGTTGTTAGTGATAATTCCTTCGTGCCCTTTGAATTCGTGGAAGACGGGGAACTTGTTGGTTTTGATATTGAATTAATTAAAGCGATTGCGGAAGAAGCAGGCTTTGCAATTGAAAATGATGAAATTGAGACGACGAACTTTGACGGAATTATCCCGGGACTGCAGACCGGTCAATTTGAAATTGCGATTGCTGGGATGAGTATTACGGAAGAACGCGCAAAAGTGATTGATTTCTCCGATCCATACTATGAATCTGGGATTGCAATTGGTGTGTTATCTGATCGGGATGATATTAACGGACTGGAAGATTTGGATGGGAAAACGGTAGCAACCCGCCTCGGAACTACTTCCGGGAACTATTTAAGAGAGCATGTTCCGGGCGCGGAAATCAATGAATATGAGCAAATGGATCAAGTTTATCTTGCTGTGGAAAATGGCAGCGCGGATGCAGTTATGTATGATCTTCCGAATATTGAATATTATATTGCGACAGAAGGAAATGGCAGATTGAAGGTCGTTGGTGATCTTTATCAGGCAGAAGACTATGGCATTGGTATAACTGCAGGGAATGAAGATTTAGTTGCTGCCATTAACGATGCATTAGCTACACTAAGAGAAAATGGAACATATGATGAGATTTATAATAAATGGTTCGGTGATGCAAGTAATGGTGATGCCGATGAAGAGGAAGAAAAATAGGTTATATTACGTAATCATAAGGCTTATCCGTTCCTGATAAGATAAGCCTTATTTTAATTGGAGAGGTGAAAAGATGCTGGAGCGATTTGAGCGTTTTAATTGGGCAAGTGTGATTGATTTCTTACCAAACTTAGGAACCGGGCTTTATTATACTTTATTAATCTCAGTAGTCGGACTGTTAATCGGTTTTATTTTAGGCGGGGTTTTCGGTCTCGGACGGATTTCTAAGAATAAATTTTTTTATGTAGTGTCTTCCATCTATGTAGAAGTGGTGCGTGGTACTCCAGTGCTTGTGCAAGCGATTTGGGTTTTCTATGCTTTACCGCTTATTACCGGATACAATATGGCTTCCGTAGCAGCCGGGATAGTCGTTATTTCGATTAACTCTGGTGCTTATATTGCGGAAATTGTCCGCGGGGCCGTTCAATCGATTGATAAAGGTCAGCATGAAGCAGGACGTTCCTTAGGGCTCAATCAGTCACAGACGATGCAATATATCATTTGGCCGCAAGCATTTAAGCGGATGATTCCTCCCTTAGGTAACCAGTTTATCATTAGTATTAAAGACACGTCGCTATTATCTGTTATTCTAGTTCCGGAGTTGATGTTTCAGGGTAGATTAATAGCTTCAAACCATTTTAATGCCGTTGAGATATATACGACAGTAGCGGTATTTTACTTGGTGATTACGTTGTCCCTTTCTTATATATTACGTTACGTTGAAAGAAGGTTGGATATCCAATGATTACGGTGAAGAATTTGCATAAATCGTTTGGAAACAATGAAGTTTTAAAGGGAATTAATTGTGAGATTGCCGATGAAGAAGTAGTTTGTGTGATTGGACCGAGCGGGTCTGGTAAGAGTACATTTTTACGTTGCTTGAACTTACTTGAAGCTATTACGGATGGAGAAGTAATTATAGATGGAGATAACTTAGGTGATCCGAAAATAAATATTAATAAAATCCGGACAGAAGTCGGGATGGTGTTTCAGCATTTTAATCTATTCCCGCATAAGTCAGTTATTGAAAATCTAATGCTTGCACCAATGAAAGTTAGAAAAATATCTAAAGTGGCGGCGAGGAAACGGGGTATGGATTTGCTTGAAAAGGTGGGACTTGCGGAGAAAGCGGAACAATATCCCTCCCAACTTTCAGGCGGTCAGCAGCAACGGGTAGCTATCGCCCGGTCCCTTGCAATGGAACCGAAACTGATGTTATTTGATGAACCGACATCAGCCCTCGACCCAGAGCTTGTTGGGGAAGTGCTTGAAGTAATGAAACGCCTCGCCATGGACGGGATGACGATGGTAGTTGTTACCCATGAGATGGGTTTTGCCCGTGAAGTGTGCGATCGGGTCTTCTTTATGGATGAAGGGGTCATTATGGAGGAAGGAAACCCTAATCAAATCTTCACCGATCCGCAAAACAAACGAACCCAAGCATTCCTGAACAAGATCCTTTAAAGAATCGGGACATCGGGGTCAGAGCATTTGTCCCACTGGGACAAACACTCTGACCCCGATTGTCCCATTTTTTAATCATCTCATGTAGAACTTCATGCATGTTATACACCTTCTCGTTTTTTTTATAAGAATTTTTGTCATAATGAAATCGATAAGAAAAGGAAGGTGATGGAAGTGCTGAAGGTGGATCAGATAACAAAGAAGTATGAAAAGAAGACTGCTTTGGCAAATATCTCATTGGAAATTCCGGCAGGTGTATGTTTTGGATTGGTCGGTCCGAACGGGGCTGGTAAATCTACTTTGTTGAAAATCATTGCCAGCGTCATTCGCAATTTTCAAGGGAAGATTCGGCTGACGAATCCACGGATGAAGATTGGTTATGTTCCCCAGGAAATAGCTCTTGAAGAAACAGTCACCGCACAGGATAATCTTGTTTTTTTCGGTAAGCTTTATGGACTTTCCGGGAAGGCATTGACGTTAAGGATAGAGGAAGTCTTGGAAGAAATCGGTCTTACGGAACGCGCGAAAGATAAAGTGACGACCTTTTCCGGTGGGATGAAGCGCAGGTTAAATATCGGCTGCGCCCTCTTGCATCAACCTGATCTCATCATTATGGATGAGCCGACGGTCGGAATTGACCCGCAGTCTCGGCGGTATATTTTTCAGATGATTGAGCGGTTGAAACAGAAGGGCGCAACGATTATTTATGCGAGTCATTATATGGAAGAGATTGAACGAATTTGTGATGAAGCTGCATTTCTCGATCACGGTAAAGTTGTGGAAAATGGCAGGATTTCAATGATTTTAGAAAAACATGGTAAACCTTCAATTTTCGTAAGTGGAAATGACTGCATGCCGTCCGGACTAGAAAGCTTCGGAATGCTTCAAGAAAAAGCAGAAAGTTATTTGCTTATTACGCGTGATCCGCTTCAGGCAATGGAATATATCGTGGAATATTGTAAGCGGAGCGGCAGTCATCCGGAACGACTGGAGCTTGCGAAACCACGTCTGGAAGATATTTTCTTTTCTTTAACAGGAAGTCAATTAAGAGAATAAAGGGAGGGGCACACCATGAACGCAATCATCAAGTTAGAATTAAAAAAGAACATTCAAGACCGGGGAATGATTTTTTGGACGCTTGTTTTACCGATTTTGTTTACCGTATTATTTATCTCGGTATTCACCTCAGGACTTAATGAAGCAGAGAGCCAGCCTGTGATACTATCCATTGTTCCTGGCTATACCGTAATGTTCGTCTTCTTTATTATGATAACGATGACAGAATCGATGATAAAGGACCAAAACAATGGTCTTGTTGCTCGGATTGCAAGCACCCCACTATCAAGTTATTTATATTTACTAGGCAAATGGGTTCCCTACATGTATATTGTTTTTATACAGATTGTTATATTGTTATTGTTTGGTAAAGTTGTTTATAACGTTCCAATTGAACAGTTGTTTTATATCATTGTTCTTGCGTTCATTTTGACATTTATGGTGACTGGGCTAGGTCTCGCGCTCGCCATTCTTGTAAAAACGACAAATATGGGGATCGCACTTACTCAGGTGCTTGCATTAGGTGGCGCCTTAATTGGGGGATTGTGGATGCCGCTTGAAATGATGCCTGAACTATTGCAGACAATCAGCAGGTTCACACCGCAATATTGGGGACACCAAGGTTTTCGCGAGGCGATGACCGGGACGCTCGCGATGGGAGATTTCTTTAAAATCTCAAGTGTGCTGCTAGGTTTCGGTATCTTGGGATTTATACTAGCACTCATCGGTTATCCGAACTTTCTTAAACGAACAACGGGATAGGGAAAAGGGGGAGCTTCGTGAAGATCAATATCGAAATTGATGATCAATATGATGAAACTTCCATCACGATTCAGACAAATGAATGGACAGAAGAATTGGAAGAGATTGTAAAGATCTTAAGGCGGAAAAATAGAAAGCGAATATTCGGGATAGAGGATGAGCAGACGATCCTCCTTGACCCGAAAAAGATTGATTTCGTTTATGCGGAAAGACGGAAAGTGTTTGCTTGTATGGGAAAGCGCCAAGTGGAAATTCGCATGAAACTGTACGAAGTCGAGGAGTTGCTAGCTCCGCATCAGTTCATGCGCTTTTCCAAATCGGTCATCGGAAATTTAAATAGAATTGAACGGTTTGAATTAGCTTTTAACGGGAATCTATGTGTGTTTTTCCAGTCGGGAAATAAAGAATATATTACACGAAAATATGTGACGGCAGTGAAGAACAAGTTAGAGATGGGAGGCGATAACGGTGGTAATGGAAGCAATTAAAAGAAGTATGATGGGAATAGCGTTTGCAGGTATCATTTCATTAATTGTGATAACGATTCTGAAATTCACCGAGACGGAAACGACAATTTCTGAAATCTGGCTGGCTATGCTTCTATCATACGTACTCGGTATTTATTTCGGCTTATCTTCTTTCATCTTTACAGAAAATGGCTTAAGTATGCTTAAGCAAACGATAATCCACTACTGTATGTCCGTTGTCGTTTATTTCATCATCGCATTGTTCGGTGGTTGGGTACCGTTCAAATTTGTACCCATACTTGTGACAACACTCGTGTTTACTGGAGTATATTCGATATACTGGACAGCTTATTACCTCTATTTTAAAAAGGTAGAAGAGAATTTAAATAAGAGTTTACAGCGAGGCAGGGGGTCAGGTTCAGATGAGACGTGACCCTGTTTCTCCCCGCACGAACCTTAGCACATGCTTCATCTGTTGATTCTGTTGCAAGGGAAGATATGCTTGAAATGGACACCCGATATCCTGCACGCGCCGGGCTACTGTTTCGATTGTAAACTCGGACGGATTTAAATCTGTATCGACTTCATCCCAAAATAAAGGAGTGGCAACGGTACCTTCTTTTGTTAGTCTTGGGGAATAAGGAGCGATAATCGTTTTCCCTTCTCCATGCTGTACATAATCAATATATAATCTCCCGGCTCTTTTCTTTTTCATCCGCTCTGTTGTGAAATCATCGGGATAATTTGTTGCCAATGTTTTTGCAATCGCCTCTGTAAAAATTGCTGTTTCCTCATATGTCATACTGCCTTCGCGGATTGGAATGTGGATCTGGAGTCCTTTATTTCCCGATGTTTTAATAAAAGAATGAAGCTTCAGTTCATCAAGGAGAATCTTAATTAATTGTGCCGCTTGAACTGCCAGATGAAAGTGGTTCCTGTCTGGCGGATCAAGGTCAAAGACAATCTCGCATGGAACTGTGCTGCTGCTTCTCTCAAAAGGAATATGGTATTCGATTGCCCCGTGATTAGCGAACCAGCTCAGTGTTTCTAAGTTGTCACAACTAAAGAAAGTTTCTTCCTGTTGTCGTATCGCGGTTACAAATTCTGGAGCATAGCTTGGGAGGTGTCTTTGGAAAAAACTTTCTTTATCAACCCCATCAGGTGCCCGGATAATCGTGAGCAAGCGACTATTTAAAAATGGAAGAATATAAGGAGAGATTTCCCTTATGTAGGTGAGAAGGTCTCCTTTCGCAAGCTTGGGTTCTTTCCAGAGCAGTTTGTCTGTATTGGTAAGGGTAATTTCTTTAGGAAGCATGGCTAGATCAAGCTGCATTTTCTGAAACGTACAGGCTTCCGGTTTCATCTCTGGTATAAGTTGAACAAATTCAGGTTCCCGTAATTCATTGTCATATAAATCGAGAGTGTGGACCGCCGTGCAAATCGCTGGGGGAACGGTGTAACGGTTCCCGGCCTTTTTTCCATTTTCAATAAAAAATTGCTTTACCGTTGTGTAAGTTTCTGGATCTAAGCCATGCTTACATTTTCCCATATCTATTACGTTTCCGTTATGATAGACGCCGACATCGAAATAGCCGTTTTCCGTGTCGAAAGCTGTTAAGAATGTGAAAATCTGCCGCCAATTTTTTACTTTTTTCCAATCCTGATGGTTTTTCCCCTTTTTATATTTGCTCGTTAGCCGTTTGGCGACGATACCTTCTGCCTTTGAGTCGAACATTGTTTTTATAATTTTTTCTTTACTGTAATAAACCTTTACCGGAAAGACCCGCGCGGTATATGTTGTTAATATTTCTTCCAAAATAGCTTTTCGGAAGCTAAGTTTTTCTTCGGTATAATTCTTTCCATTTGCTTGCAAGACATCGAACACAATAAAGTTTGCCGGGCGAGAGGCTGCTGCTTGTGTGATTTTCATATTGTTCTTCATTCTTCCGCGGATTTGAATTTCAGCAAAGTTAGCCTGATAGCGGTTGTTTAACACAACAAGTTCCCCATCTAAGGTGAGTGGCAGAAACTTTTTCAAAGATGGAAGCATATCCTCAAGGCTTGCGATAATTTCCGGAAACTTTCCGGTGAGGTTATGATTATTTTTACTCTGTAATTGAATCCGTTCATCCGTCGTTATCGAAAGAACAGCGCGGAAACCATCATATTTAATTTCATATAACCATTCATCCCCCGTAGGTATATCCTCTATGTAGATAGGTTTCATAATCATCTTCAGCACCTCCTTTCCTTAAATTATGTAATTTGCGTCATAATAAACTGCATAAATAATTTTTGACTATACAAACTAGCTGTAAAGGAGGGATTGTGAGTGCATACGATGTGGAAAGGAACGATCAGCTTCGGGTTAGTCAGTATCCCTGTGAAGATGCATGCAGCAACAGAAAATAAAGATGTGAAGCTCCGACAATTGCATAAAGAATGTCAATCACCGATCAAGTATGAGAAAGTTTGCCCGGTTTGCGATGTTGAGCTGAAGAATGAGGATATCGTAAAGGCTTATGAATATACGAAAAATAAATTTGTTGTCCTCGATGATGAGGACTTGGAAAATTTGCGAAAAGAGCAGGAAGATAAAGCGGTTGAAATTATCGATTTTGTGAGTCTCGAGGATATTGATCCGATTTATTTTGAGAAAAGTTATTATCTATCCCCGAATGAAGGGGGAGGTAAAGCTTACGGATTACTGCGAAGTGCGTTAGAAGATACAGGTAAAATCGGCATCGCGAAAATAATTATCCGCCAGAAGGAACAACTAGCTGTTATTCGAGTATATAAAAATACAATCGTAGTGGAAACGATTCATTATCCGGATGAAGTGCGGAATGTGGCAGATGTACCGAATGTACCGGAAGAAGTGAAGATTGTGAAGAAAGAATTGGATGTCGCAAAAATGCTGATTGAACAGTTGACAACGAGCTTTGATCCGGAGAAATATCAGGATGATTATCGCACAGCTTTACTTGAGTTAATTGAAGAGAGAAAAAATAATGCTGAAACAACAACTGCAAAAGAAAAGCCGTCACCGGATAATGTAACGAATTTGATGGATGCACTCCAAGCATCGCTAGATCGGGCTAAAAAAGATAAACCAAAACAAACGAAACGGAAAACCACACCGAAGAAAAAAGTTGCAACCTAAATCGGAACAGGGACATGGGGTCAGAGCATTTGTCCCAGGGACAAATGCTCTGACCCCATGTCCCTGTTCCGAAGATTTAACACTTTGTTAACAAAAATTCATCAATTGTTCATCGTTCGTTCATAATACTCCTGTATATAAGCTCTCCCTTATGGTAGATTAGGATATGTGGCAAATAAAACGTTATAAACAGGGATATGAGGAAAATATAGGATAGATATGTGAATGCGCTTTCCTATTACCAAAATCTACTAATCTACTGTTTATCGTAAATATTAAGGAGGAAAAGCAATGAAGTTTAGATTTCCACTTGGTATGTTGTTAGCTGCAATCATTTTCATTTTAGTTGCAACACCAGTGTCTGCACAAATTGCAGATGGTACATATCAAGTGCCTTATGAAATGAAGGAAAAAAGCAGTGACAATACGTCCATTGCCGATGGATACTTTGTCAGCCCCGCTACCTTAACGGTGGAAAATGGTGTACAGACTATTACGTTAACGGTAACGGGCAGTAATTACATCAAATCTCTATCTACACCTGCTGGAGCAGTCTCTGTAGTAAATGAAGACACAGCTAATGAAACGAGAACGGTGAGTTTCCGAGTAGATGGAGATCTAACCGCACCCCTGAACATGGACATGCATATCGTTGTTCCAGATTTATACGATACAGTACATACGGCTCGTGCAGTTTTCAATGTCAGCGGATTACCACAAGCTGGTGCTGCAGCTAGTACAGATGCGGGCGAAACGGCCACACCTGGTGACACAAGTAGTGCAACAGATGAGGCTCCAGCAACTGACGGGGGCGAAGCAGTCGAGAATCCAAAAACTGGAGAGAATACACCGATCGGATTGTACGCAGTCCTTCTACTCGTATCCGGAGTCGCATTGATTACAATTTGGAAATTCCGACCTGCACGTAACTAATTGAACACACAAGGGAGAGTATAAAATGAGAAAATGGTTTCTTGTTTTAATTGCCGCAGTACTGGCTCTGCCGCTTTTCGGCACATCGGTGTTTGCGGAAGAGGAAGTTGTTTATGAAGATGGGGATCATGCAATAAAAGCAATTTCCCTTAAAAAAGATTCAGATGATCCATCTGGTGCAGCTGGGTTCATTAATGAAAAAGCTGTATTAAAGATAGTGGATGGAAAAGCTATCTTGGTTATTACAGTGCCACATAATGAAATGGCTGAAGTTACAGGTATTCAAATTGAAGGGACTAAAGCTACTGTAACCGAGGATGCTGCTGCAAAGTATATGGCATTTCCGCTAGAAACTATTAAAGCAGAACTCAATGCCCAAGTGCAATATGAGGTTCCGGCAATTGATATGAAAGGTGACGAACCATTCCGATTTATTTTAGAGGGTTTGCAGGAAATACCAGTTGTTGAAGAGGAACCAGAAGAACCGGAAGAAGATCCAGCTCCTGAACAACCAGAAGAGCCTGCCAAACCGGAAAATCCAGAGCCTACTAAACCTGAACAACCAACAGAACCAGAAGATGACAACGAAGCGGATCAAGAAAAAGAAAACGTTGATTCAGAGTTTGCTCCAGATGAAGCATACACGATTACGTATAAATCAGATATTCCTTTAGAACGTTATTTCCATAATCCAGCTGCGTTATTATATAAAGATGGAAAAGCATACATCCAAATTGTTGGTAATATGGGGCAATACGTTGATTATCTGACGATCAATGGTGAGAAAATTACATTAAGTGATGTAGATACTAATGATAATTATATTGCCCAGTTCGAAGTTGCTTCACTGGATGCAACATATGAACTTGGTATGTACATAGACACTCCGATAGGCCCTATGGAACATACTGCAGAGATTTCGTTTGTAGAAAAAACGAAACAGGAAGTTGACGTGAATAACTACTCTTTGTTAGCACCAGAGCAAGGTAAGAAGCCAGGAAAAGATCCAAAAGAAGATAAAGACAAAGAAAAAGCACCAAAAGAAGACAAAGATAAGAATAAAGTAACACCAACAAAACCTGAAAAACCTGCAGGTAAAGATAAAGACAACAAAAAAACACCTAAAACTAAAGCACCGAAAAAAGATGATGGATTAGTCCCAGATAAAGCATATGAGATTAATTATGTAATCAAACA
>NZ_JAXHDC010000010.1:0-77950 GCF_037072045.1 Oceanobacillus sp. MO10714A
ACGTTTTCCCGGATAGTTTTAAATAATAAAAAAGAGATGGATACGAATCCATCTCTTTTTTTGCAATCAACCTTCCATACTTCTATTTTCAGCCCGCTTCTGATAGATCATAACCAATCCTAAGTATGCAGTTGGCAAGATTCCAGCGAAAATGATAACTGCATTCCAGCCAGCAAGGTTCCAAAGCGGTCCAACTACAGTACTCCCCATGCTGACTCCAATATAATAAGCAACTAAATAAAGACTTGCAGCACTTCCCTTATGGTGTGTAGCCTGTTCTGCAACCGTACTTGCTGTTAACGAATGCGCGGTGAAGAAACCTAAACACATCACACATAACCCGATAATGATGAGTGGTAGTGGGGGACTGAGCGTAATGAATATTCCAGCGGACAGTACCAATATTCCTGCTATCCGTACACGCTTCAGACCAAATATTCCAGCCAACCAACCAGCAAACGGTGCCCCGAAGACACCAAATCCGTAGGCGAAAAATGTATAGGAGATCGTTTTTACAGATAAAGAATAAGGCTCAGCTTCCAAGTGGAATGGTAAAAATGTCCACACAGAAGTGAAAGCAAGCTGCAAAATGAGCCCCATCCCAATAACGGTTAGCAGCTTCGGATTTTTAAAATGTACGAGCATTCCTTCAATATCTCTACGGAAAGAGAGATCACTAGGTTGAAAAAAGCGTGATTTAGGTAAGAATAAGAAAACTAGTATCACGACAATCAGACCTAACCCAGCAAAACTGTAAAAAGCAACCTCCCAGGAAAAGCGATCGGATAAATAACCAGCCATCACTCTCCCAACCATCCCACCGAGTGCATTACTTGCTATATATAACGCTGTGGCAACTCCAATGTGGGGCCGGTCAATTTCCTCATTAATATACGCTAAAGCAGCTGCTGGGAGTCCGGCTAACGTAAACCCTTGGAGGAATCGTAGGATGACGATAAGTGAAAAGGCATCCAACAGCGGGATGAAGAAAAAAGGGATGACAGCTATGATTAAGGAATACTTGATAAAAGCGACCCTGCCTAATCTGTCAGATAAAAATCCGATTACAATCAGTCCAATAATCAGTCCGATAACAGGCAAAGATAATGTTAATGTGGCCTCGGATACCGTCACATTAAACTCCCTAACGAATAGAGGCAGGAGCGGCTGAACCGCATAAAGGCTCGCGAAGACAAAGAATGAAGCAAGCGCTAGGCTGATTGTAATCAGCCAAAAAGAGTTATCTTTTATGGTATGTTTTTTGGGTTTCATTATTTTGCACTTCCTTATGTAGATCAGCATGGTTGTCTTGTAATCTATTATAGCGCATATTTAGATAAATATTTATCCCGGTGTAATCATCCGTAAAACTCCCACCTCAAAACCTCAAGTCCATGTCGAGAAAATTTAGGTGGGAGATAACGGACTAACATGCCGATTCGTTCAACTAACAATCAATGGGGGATGAAGAAAAATCCCCACTGATTGAAGTCTCACTTTATTGAAAGAATAAAAAGCGAAGTCTAATTAAAGACTCCGCTATAGGTTGCCTGCTATTAATGGCAGCCAGCAAATGTGTATATAGGATAAAAGCTGATATACACCGTTACGCCTAAAAGAATGTCACGCCGATATTCTATCAGCTTTTGTCAAAGGAGCTTAAAAGATCTCCTTCTGATTAAACCTTATCTTATGAAACGCTTTTCAGGGCAAGGGTTATTTTTAATTAAACTAAGAAAACTCGTGACTACAGTCATAAGAGGTTCAAAATAGTAGTAACAGATTGACATGAAATGCATTTCATAACTTATACTAGAATTAATCTTTCGTTGTAAGTACTGATGAAGTAGGGTGAGTAAATGGCAAATATTAAAGATTTGGCCGAGATGGCAGGGTTCTAAGCAATATGCTTGGAACTTTTTTTGTGACCATTCTCTCTCCCGGCACTATTTTACGATCCATAGCGGCGTTTTTTTGCAAGTTCACGCCATCATTTACAAAGGTTGAATCCGTTTTCTTTGCATAACAATATGTGATATGATAGGATAGGATAGGATTATACTTGTATACAAGTATTCATGTATTTTGTATGTTGATTTCCAATAAGGAGCTGATAAATATATGTCTATGAAAAGGCTTTATCCTGATCGTTTATTATCATCGACTAATTCGATGGGAGAAAGACTTGTTTCCGAATTGAGAATACGGATTATTTCCCAAGATATCCCAAAAGAAAGCGTTCTATCGGAAAATCAGATAGCTAAGGAATATCAGGTAAGTCGCTCCCCAGTCAGAGAAGCTTTGAAAGTATTGGAAAGGGAAGGTCTTGTTCGTTTGGGAAAGATGGGAGCAATTGTTATTGGCATCTCTGAAAAAGATATTGAGGAAATTTATGATATTAGACTTTTGATTGAAACGTTTGTCACAGGTCGGTTGCTCGTGTCGCATAATGACGCGTTGTTGAATGAACTGAGGAAAGTCCTGGAAATGATGAAGATTGCCATCAAATACGGGGATGTTGATGAATTTTCCTTTAAGGATATCGAGTTTCATGAAATCATTATAAAATCAATTAACCACCAGCAAATTTTAATGGTTTGGAATCAATTGAGACCAGTTATGGAATGTCTCATCCTATTATCGATGAGGTATAGGAGCAAGGTTAATTATGAGGATTTCGACCGGATACTGGAAAATCATGAACTTATTATTGAAGCGCTGTCCACGAAGGATAGCAAACTGATGGACAAAGCATTTTACAGTAATTTCGGTGATGTACAGAACCGGGTGGAAGAACTGTGGACGAATGCGGAAATGATGAAGAAAGCGAGAGATTATGATGGATGAAAATAGATTTATGCTTGGTGTTGATATTGGAACAACGAGCACGAAAGCAGTTTTATTTCGAGAGACTGGAGAAATTATTGCTGAGGAAAATAATGGTTACAAACTGCATACCCCTGATATTTTAACGGCAGAACAAGATCCCGAGGAAATATTCCAAGCCGTTGTATTGTCAATTGCAAATGTCATGCGCCGCTCGAAGATAGACCCGGAAAAACTATCATTTATTTCGTTCAGCAGTGCGATGCACAGCGTTATTGCTATGGATGAAAATGATCGACCGCTGACACCTTGTATCACTTGGGCAGACAATAGAAGTTCTGAATGGGCAGAGAAGATAAAGGAAGAACATGATGGGCATGATATCTATTTAAAAACAGGGACACCGATCCATCCAATGTCTCCACTCAGTAAAATTGCCTGGATAGAACATGAAAAAATAGAGATAGCACGTAAAACGAAGAAATATATCGGAATCAAAGAATACATTTTCCATAAATTCTTCGATGAATATGTCGTTGACTATTCAATAGCCTCAGCTATGGGAATGATGAACCTGAAAACGTTGACATGGGAAGAACGTGCCCTTTCAGTTGCTGGTATAGACGAATCCAAGCTATCGCGTCTCGTTTCGACTCAAGAGATTTTTACAGGTTGTCATCCGGTATTAGCGAAAGAGATGGGAATTTCGGAGTCAACTCGCTTATGTATCGGTGCAAGTGATGGTGTCCTGTCAAACATTGGTGTGAATGCTATCGGTGAGGGAGAGGTTGCTGTCACGATTGGCACGAGTGGAGCAATCAGAACGGTCATTCCAGAACCGAAAACAGATGCAAAAGGACGTATCTTCTGTTATGCCTTGACAGAGGATCATTGGGTTATCGGTGGTCCAGTCAACAATGGCGGGATGGTGTTGCGCTGGATTCGCGATGAGCTTGCCGCAAGTGAAGTGGAGACTGCCAACCGATTGGGGATTGATGCATACGATGTCTTGACTCGGATTGCTGATGGTGTTGAACCAGGTGCAAATGGGCTCCTGTTCCATCCATTCTTAGCTGGTGAACGAGCGCCACTATGGAGTGCAGATGTTAAGGGGTCCTTTATTGGCCTGACATTGAATCATAAGAAAGAACACATGATACGTGCTGCTTTGGAAGGAGTTATTTTCAATCTATACACTGTATTTTTAGCTTTGACGGAAGTTATGGATACACCGGTCACTTCCATTAAGGCAACTGGCGGGTTTTCCCGTTCAAAAGTATGGCGGCAGATGATGGCCGACATATTTGATCAAGAGGTAATCATTCCGGAAAGTTATGAATCATCCTGTCTTGGAGCATGTTTATTGGGGCTTTACGCTGAAAAGAAAATAAACTCTTTTGATGTTGTCCAAGATCTGATTGGTGCAACTTATAAACATACACCAAACGCAGCTAACGAAGAAGTATATCGTAAACTTATTCCGATATTCATCAATATATCGAGAGTTCTCGAACAAGAATACAAGAATCTTTCGGAGTACCAGAAGAATACACAAAAAAATGACGAAGGTCATTTAAATAAGAAATATTAGGAGTGAATCACATGTCTTTAGCTGGAAATATGTATCCGTTGCTCATTGTTGCTTTGGGAGTTATTGTCCTACTGATCCTTATCATGAAACTGAACTTGAACACATTTATTTCTTTAGTTATCGTTTCCTTCTTGGTGGCTCTTGCTTTAGGTATGCCACTCGGCGATATCGTTGATTCGATTGAAAGTGGGATGGGCGGAACACTTGGCAGCATCGCGTTAATCTTTGGATTCGGTGCTATTCTTGGTAAGCTTGTTGCAGATGCCGGGGGTGCTCAGCGGATCGCGATGACTTTGATCAATCGGTTTGGCGAAAAGAATATCCAGTGGGCTGTAGTGATTGCATCATTCATCATTGGTATTGCTTTATTCTTTGAAGTAGGTCTTGTGTTACTTATTCCTATTGTCTATCAGATTGCAAAGCAGTTAAGAGTTTCCATTCTTTACTTGGGAATACCGATGGCCACTGCCTTGTCGGTTACTCACGGGTTCTTGCCGCCACATCCAGGACCGACGGTGATTGCTCAGCAGTATGATGCAAATATTGGTATGGTGCTGGTGTATGGGTTCATTATTGCGGTTCCTACTGCGATTATAGCAGGTCCATTATTCACTAGAGTAGCAAGAAAGTTAGTCCCGGAAGCTTTTGAAAAAACAGGCGACATCAAGGCTGTCGGTGAGGTTAAGGAATTCAAACTGGAAGATACTCCAGGTTTCGGTGTAAGTGTTACGACAGCTTTATTCCCGGTTATTTTAATGGCATTAGCCACAATTGTCCAGTTATTGGAGGACATTTGGAATATACCAGGCAACGTGTTTATCGATATTATCCACTTGATTGGTGAACCGACGACAGCACTGTTGATTTCAGTTCTGATTGCAGTGTATACGATGGGGGTTGCCCGGCAAATTCCGATGAAGCAGGTTATGGCCTCTGCGGAAGAATCGATCCGTTCCATTGGAATGATGCTCTTAATCATTGGGGGTGGCGGAGTATTTAAGCAAGTATTGATTGACGGCGGAGTTGGTGATGCAGTAGCAGATATCTTTGCAGGCAGCAATTTATCTCCGCTCATATTAGCTTGGCTTATTGCAGCCATCTTAAGAATTGCACTTGGTTCAGCTACAGTCGCGGCATTGACGACAGCTGGATTGGTCATCCCCTTGATGCAAGGGTCTGATGTCAACCTTGCGCTGATGGTTCTCGCAACTGGAGCGGGTAGTGTCATCGCTTCCCATGTAAACGATGCGGGATTCTGGATGTTTAAGGAGTTCTTTGGTTTGACGATGAAAGAGACATTTTCAACTTGGACCTTGCTTGAAACAATCATTTCGGTAGTCGGGTTAGGTTTCATTTTACTATTAAGTATCTTTGTGTAAAATACTTAAATAATGAAAGGACTTGTAAATATTGCGTCATTCAATCGGTATATTTGGTCTAGGAGTATGGGATCAAGCCTCGCAAAAAACATGCTGAATAATGATGAACGTGTTGCGCTTTACAACTATACTCCTGATTTGACGAAGCGATTTATTGAGGATTTCCCTCATCAGAATGCGGCGGCATATAAAGATTTGGAACAATTTATTGATTCATTGGAGAAACCAAGGAAAATATTTCTGATGGTGACAGCAGGAAGTATTACAGATTCAGTCATCAACTCGATTGTCCCTTTACTTGATAAGGGCGATATTATTATGGATGGTGGAAATGCCAACTTTCAAGATTCAACAAGACGGTTCCATTCATTGAAGAAATTAGGTATCAATTTCCTGAGTGTTGGAGTATCTGGCGGAGAGACCGGTGCATTGAATGGACCTGCTCTGATGCCGAGCGGTGAAAAGGATGTATATGATAAAGTGGCGCCGATCCTTGAAAAGATAGCTGCAAAGGTCAATGGTAAACCTTGCTGCTCCTATATCGGGACAGAAGGGTCAGGCCATTACGTGAAAATGGTCCATAATGGCATCGAATATGCCGACATGCAGCTAATATCGGAAGCTTACCAAATTCTGCGGAAAATCATCGGTCTTGATGTCAAAGAGATAGCAGATATATTTGCTGAGTGGAATGAATGGGAATTGAAGAGTTATCTAATAGAAATTACGAGCAATATATTGAATTATGATGATCCGGAAACATCTCAGCCAATTATCGATGTTATACTAGATAAGGCTGGACAGAAAGGCACTGGGAAGTGGACAAGTAAAGATGCGTTAGATATTGGTGTTCCTGCTTCGATTATTACGGAGTCGGTTTTTGCGAGATATCTCTCTTCTTTAAAAGATGAACGTGTGGAAGCGGCAAACTATTTAGCTGGACCGAAAATGGCATTGGAGATTTCGGATAAAGATTATTGGATCAATCTTGTCAAAGAAGCATTATTCATGGGGAAAATCTGTACGTATGCTCAAGGATTTATGCAATACAAGCAAGCCGCTGAACATTATGGATGGGACTTGCAGTTGGACGAAATCGCACTCATTTTCAGGGGAGGCTGTATTATCCAGGCTGAATTCCTCGAGTCAGTAAGTCAGGCATTTCAAGCCGATCCGGAATTGAAAAATATATTGCGGGCGCCTTATTTTCAGGAAAAGGCGAATAATTATGAGGGGGCATTAAGAAAGGTTGTCATGAAAGCGATGGAAAACGGATTGTCCATTCCGTGTCTAAGTTCTTCTTTATCATTTTATGATGGCTATCGTTCTCCAAGGAATGGAGCTGAATTGATTCAGGCACAACGGGATTACTTTGGTGCCCATACGTATAAACGTGTCGATAAAGCAGGCGTTTTCCATACGGAATGGGGAACAGATCCCATGAGCAGGGATTAGAAAACCTTTTGAATTTACGCTTAAACGACCACCAGCTTTAGCAGGTGGTCGTTTAAGAAGAAGTTGATTAAAAGAGGGACAGTTTGAACCTCTTATGACTGAAGTCACGAGTGTTCTTATTTCTAAATACAGGTGAAAGGAGGACGAGAGAGTGACTGAACAAAGCGTAATTTTCTTTGATATAGATGGGACATTGCTTGACCATCACAAAGAGTTGCCAGCCACAGCAAAAGAAGCAATATTTCAATTAAAAGAAAAAGGTCATGTAGTCGCGATTGCTACAGGAAGGGCTCCATTTATGTATGCTGATTTGCGGGAAGAGTTGGGGATTCATTCTTATGTGAGCTATAACGGACAATACGTCGTTTTAGAGGGGGAAGTGATCTATACGAATCCTTTAAATAAGTCTTCTCTGTTAAACTTTACAGAGAAAGCCCTACACAATAATCATCCCGTTGTGTATATGGATCACGAAGATATGCGGGCGAATGTCCCGGAACATCCGTATATTAACGAAAGTATTGCCAGTTTAAAAATTAATCAATTCCCAACGCATGACCCTTATTATTATCAAGATCGTGCGCTGTACCAAACGCTGCTATTTTGTGCAGAAGGAGAGGAAGAACAGTATGAAAGGGAATTTAAAGATTTTGATTTTGTAAGATGGCATCCTGTATCAGTAGACGTCGTTCCGAAGGGCGGATCGAAGGCTATAGGGATTAAAAAAATGGTTGAAAAACTTGGGATCCCGCGCGAAAGACAATACGCCTTTGGAGACGGATTGAACGATTTGGAAATGTTAAGTTCGATTGAAAATAGTGTTGCGATGGGAAATGCAGAAGAAGTGATAAAGTTAGCTGCAAAATATGTTACGCACTCCGTTGATGATGATGGTATCTATCATGGTCTGAAGATGACAGGCTTGTTGTGATTTAGTTACTGAAAAAAATTAGTGAAGTATGCGAACTAAAGATTATGAAGTACAGCATATCTCATTAACAAGAATATATAAGGATACGGATTAAAAAAAACGAAGTCTGCCTAAAGCGAGACTTCGTTTTTAAACTTTACCTGTATTATATAGCAATAACTCCAACCAACACAGCAACAATTAACAACACAATACTAATTCCCCACATCCAGAACAAGGAATAACGGATGTGTTTCCCCATCTCGAGTCCAGCGAGTCCAAGTGCAAGCCAAAGTGCGGGCGAGAAGGGACTGACGAATGTACCGACAATATTTCCAATTATCATGGCGTAGGCTGTAGACAATGAATCAATGCCAAACCCGACAGCCATTTGGTCAGCAACAGGGAGTAACGCAAAATAATAGGCGTCTGTACTTAATAATAAATCGAATGGCACCCCGAAGAAACCAATGATTAAATGTAAATATGGTGCGATGAATGCCGGAATGATTGTTACTAAATCAGCTGCAATCGCGTTAAGCATTTCCGTTTCTGTTAAAATACCAAGAAATGACCCGGCAGCAAGGATAATCGTTGCCATAGTGAGGGCGCTAGGTGCATGTTCCTTTATCCGGTCTGATTGCTGTTTTACATCTGGATAGTTCAGCGGAAGTGCAATACTAAGCCCAATCATGAATGCGAATCCTGCTGGAATAATTCCCCAGACAAGAACACCGATAACAGATAGAAAAAGAATCGCATTAACCCAGATTAACTTTGGTCGTGCGAGTGATCCTTCCACTTTTGACTGATCCGAATCCCCATTCACTTTGTCTACTGCAGCCGCTGCTTCTTCTGCGCTTACCAAGCCATACTTTTTACTGATTATTTGTTGTTCCCTTATACCGAGAAATACTGCAAGAATAACCATTAAAACGATTCCAATTGCCTGAATTAAAATTAAGGGACGCCACAATTCAGTTACATCAACGTTTAATACCGAAGCGGTTCGTCCTAATGGTCCTGCCCAGGGCACCATGTTCATAATACTCGCGCTACCGCCAATCAACAGCAGTAGTAAATATGGATTCATCTTCAAATGTTTATACAATGGGAGCAGGGCAGGAATTGTAATGAGAAATGTGGATGCCCCAGCACCATCGAGATGAGCGATTGCAGCGATAATGACCGTACCGACACTCACGGTAATAACGTTTCCTTTTGTCCATTTAATCAAGGTACGGATTAATGGATCGAATAAACCCGCGTCTTGCATCACACCAAAGAATAGAATCGCAAAAATAAACATAATGGCAACATTCATGACGGTTAGAATTCCCTTAGAGAAAAAGTCACCAATTTCAGCAAAGCCAAATCCTGCAATCACAGCAGCGATTAATGGGACAAGTACCATCGCTACGACAGGTGTTACCTTGTTGGTAATTAATAATAATACGATAATCAAAATAGTTAAAAATCCAATGATACTCAAACTCATATTTTTCTCCCCCTGACCATATGCAAGCTGCCCTTATATTCTGTAAGCGCTCGCATATTAATGTAGCTTTCCGTAAGATTAGCTTTTTAAAAATTTACCATACGGAAAAAGGGAAAGAAATATTTCTTGCATAAAAAGAATAATTTATATATTACTCATTTTGTTCATAAGTTTCACGGAGGAAGTATTTTCGCTCTGGGCGGCCGACCGTTCCATATTTCAACCTCATTTCTATTTGCTTGATACTAACGAGGTATTCTAAGTAACGGCGAGCGGTGGAGCGGCTCATGCCGATTTGCTTACTAAGTTCGACGGCAGTAATTCCCCTTGTAAGTTCTGTTTCTAGTAAGGTTGTAATTTCATTTAACGTAATAGCATCAATCCCTTTAGGTAAGTTCTCGCTATTATGCTTAGGAAGGGACTTAGGTAAAATATAAGTGTCAATCTCATCCTGGACTAGCACTTCTTTAGATTCAAGAAAACTTCTTCTTTCTTTAAATCTGTTTAATGTCCGCTCGAATCTATCCATATCTACCGGTTTTATAATGTAGTCAAACACCCCGCCCCGCACCGTTTCTTGGATCGTGTTCACTTCATCAGCTGCGGTGACAATGATGATATCCGTATCTCTATATGTACTACGAATCTTCCAGAACAAATCAAGACCTTCTACGTCAGGGATGTAAATATCTAGTAGCACAATATCGGGAACATTGCTGCTCTCTTTGAGAAAGTTTAACGCTTCCTCGCCGGTCTTGACGGAAGCACGAACGATAAATCCTTCCGTGTTTTCGATAAATTGCTTATGAATATTTGCAATCCGAAAGTCATCTTCAACAATTAAAACCTGATAGTTCTCTTTCACCTTGTCACTCCTCTCTTTTCGGTATCATGATGACGAAGCAAGCCCCACCCATGTCACCATCTTCCAGGATGATTTCACCGTTGATCCGCTGGATTGCTTTATTGGACAAAGCAAGACCAATCCCGCGATTCGTTCCATTTTTTGTAGAGAAGCCCTGGTCGAAAACTTTTGGAATATGTGAGGCTTTAATACCTGGACCAGAATCTTCTACCTCTATTAGGATGTCCTCACCTATATCTGTAAAAAATACTGATACCTTTCGCTTCTCTGGGGCCTCATTTTTTACCGCTTCAATCGCGTTCTCTATCAAATTACCAAGTACGGTTAACAATACATCCTTTTCTATTTCAGAAAAGCGATAGGATAGCTCACTATCGGGATGAACGCTCAACTTCACCCCAAGCTCATTCGCCTGATTCCATTTCCCTTGTAAAATCGCATGGATAATCGGATCGGTGAAGTGATCGGTTAAAAATTGATCTCATTTATCCCTTGTCTCCCGATTTCTTTTTATAAAGTCAATCGCTTCGTCATACTGCTTCAGCTGCAGCATGCCGAGAATCGTATATAATTTATTGGAGAATTCATGGTTTTGTGCCCTTTGCGCATCGGCATATTGCTTCACCCTTGATAACTCATGAATAACTCCTTCGAGTTCCGTCTTGTCACGGAATGTTAGTACTGTCCCGATTTTCGCGTCTTTTTGACACATTGGTGTTTGGTTCACGAGTAACACATTTTTACCCATTACGACCTCGATGTCGTGCATGCACTTGTTGTCTCTAAGCAAGCTTGGCACATTGAACTCGGGGAAAATAGCTTGAATAGATTTACCGATATAATGATCCTCGGTAAACGGTTCTTGTAATAAATGTAGTGCGGAAGTATTCATCATCGTAATGCGAGCCTTATTATCGATAGCAATAATTCCTTCATGTGTCGATTGTAAAATGGCTTCCTTTTCAATCATTAAGTTTGAGATTTCTTCCGGTTCCAGATTGAATAATAGTTTTTTAATATAGGTCGCAATCAGAATTGCTCCAATGATTCCGAGTAAAATAATAATTGAAATCGTAAGCCATAACTCGTAATTTTGCTTTTTGATAATTTCCCGAATGTCATCAATCATAAATCCGACCGAAACAATTCCAATAATCTCACCGTCCTCAGAGTAGACAGGGGTTTTTCCTCGAATGGATTCGCCTAGTGATCCTTCTGCTTCCGATATGTATGATTCTCCATGTAATAAAGCCCGGTCATTATCTTCACCGACCATTTTTTTGCCAATCTTCGCGGAATCGGGGTGGAAGTAGCGGACGCTTTCTGTGTTGCCAATAACAATAAATTCTGCTTCTGTAACGTCTTGAATTGGCATCACAATTTCTTGAATAACCGCTGCAGGATTATCCGATTGAAAAGCCTCTCTTAGTTCGGGAATAGTTGCGACCGTCTTCGCAACACTGAGTGCCCGCTTACCAACCTGATCCTCAGTCGTATTTGAAATAAAGTCATGAAGAAAGAAGGTAAAGACAATAAAGATACTGATAATCAAAATGCTGATTAGCATAATCATCTTTGCTTTCAAATTAAACCGGATCCTTGGCCGATTTTGTTTAGTTTGATGAGGAATTGGATTCATTGTTTTGACTCCATCCATTTTAAATATATTTCTATTAGTTTATCACGTATTAACGGTCTGTAATACCCCCACCTCTAAACAAGAGGGAGAGCCAAAATGTTAAGGTGGGGATATACAGTCCGTAAATACCTGATTCTGTTCAACTAACATTCAGTGGGGGGTAAGGAAATCTCCACTGAATGAGTTTCACTTTATCATATTAGGAAGTGTGAGAGCTTTTAAGAGATGAAAAAGCAACTCCAATGGAAGTTGCCTTTTCATTTAGGATCCGAAAATAGTTTGCAGTTCAATGAACAGATCGTCAAAAATATTTTAGTCTTAATATATAGTTTAATTCAAGAGTCAAATAATGTCTAAAACAACTCGGTTTACTCTAGTTGAAAATAGAGGCTTAAACGTGGTATAAGTGTAAAGGTAATGAAGATATTTTTTGATTTTTTACGGACAAGGGAATTATTTTCTCGACTCCGATGATGAAAGGACTTTAATACGATGGATAATTTTTGGCATGAACTACCGAAGCCGTTTTTTATATTGGCACCGATGGAAGATGTGACGGATGTTGTATTCCGTCATGTGGTGAGTGAAGCAGCACGGCCTGACGTGTTTTTCACGGAGTTTACGAACACAGAAAGCTATTGTCACCCAGAGGGGAAGCAAAGTGTTCGTGGTCGTTTGACATTTACGGAAGATGAACAGCCGATTGTCGCTCATATATGGGGGAATAAACCGGAACACTTCCGCGAAATGAGTATTGGCATGGCTGAAGCAGGCTTCCGCGGAATTGATATCAACATGGGTTGTCCGGTACCGAACGTGGCAGCAAATGGAAAGGGAGCGGGTTTGATTCGTCATCCGGAAGTTGCTGCCGAAGTAATACAAGCAGCGAAAGCAGGGGGCCTTCCCGTTAGTGTGAAGACACGGCTTGGTTATACGAGAGTTGAAGAGTGGCGTGACTGGCTGACACATATCTTTGAGCAGGATATCGTGAACTTGTCTATTCACTTACGTACTAGAAAAGAAATGAGTAAGGTGGATGCACACTGGGAGATGATTCCAGAGATTAAAAAACTTCGTAATGAAATTGCTCCAAATACACTGCTTACCATCAATGGTGATATTCCCGATCGTCAAACTGGCTTGGAGCTTGTAGAACGGTATGGTGTGGATGGGGTCATGATTGGGCGCGGAATTT
This sequence comes from Oceanobacillus sp. MO10714A, assembly GCF_037072045.1. NCBI lineage: Bacteria > Bacillati > Bacillota > Bacilli > Caryophanales > Bacillaceae > Oceanobacillus > Oceanobacillus sp. MO10714A. The sequence goes on from NZ_JAXHDC010000010.1 coordinate 13,359, forward strand.
TTAAGAATCCGTTTGCTTTTGAAAAAGAAAAGAAAGATCACAGCCCGGAGGAATTGCTCAATCTGCTAAGGTTGCATCTCGATCTCTTTGATAAGTATTCGGAAATCGAGCCGCGTTCCTTCAAACCGCTCCGTCGTTTCTTTAAAATTTATGTTCGGGAGTTCCGTGGCTCGAGTGAATTAAGGCATGAATTGATGGGTACGGAAACAACAGATGAAGTGCGGGTATTGCTTGATCGCTTTCAATTAAATTGACGCTGGAAAATTGGAGTGTTACATGATGAATTTTACTATAAGGCAGGAAGATGCCAAGGATTACGAATTAACCGAGAAAGTTGTGCAGCGTGCATTTGTTGATGCAGAATATAGTGATAAAAGGGAACATAAGCTAGTCTCAAGAATTAGAAAAAGCAATGCACTTATTCCCGAGTTATCGCTAGTTGCCGTAGATGCAAATGAAGAAATCGTAGGGCATATTTTGTTATCCAAAATAAAAATTAAAAATACTGAACAAAATATAGAATCCCTTGCTCTTGCGCCGGTCTCTGTCTTACCCGATTATCAAAATAGAGGGATAGGAAGACAATTAATTCTTGAAGCTTTGAAGCGAGCGAAAGAGCTTGAATATCAGTCGGTTATTGTCTTGGGTCATCCGGAATACTATCCGAAATTCGGATTTAGGAAGGCATCTGAATTGGAAATAAACGCCCCTTTTGACGTTCCAGATGAAGCGTTTATGGTTATTGAATTAAAGGAGAAGGCACTCCAACGGTTTTCGGGAACCGTTGAATATCCGAACGTGTTCTTGGAATAATTAGACCAAGCCAACAAAAAGTTTCAAGGGGTTGATTATGAATGACGAAAGTTACACCATTTCTCATGTTTCAAGATGGTAAGGCGGAAGAAGCGATGAATTTCTATACATCACTAATCAAGGATTCTGAAATTACAAGTATTACCCGATACGGGGCGAATGAACCCGGTGGTGGTGATGAAGGAACGGTCATGCAGGCAACCTTCACTTTAAAAGAGCAAACGTTCATGTGCATTGACAGCAATATCAAGCATCAATTTACTTTTACCCCATCATTCTCAATTTTCGTTGATTGTGACACAGAAGAGGAGCTTACCAGCCTATATGAAGAGCTACTGGAAGGTGGACAAGCGTTGATGCCGCTTGATAATTATGGTTTCAGCAGGAAATTTGGCTGGGTTAATGACCGGTTTGGAGTTTCTTGGCAAATCAATCTTCCATAAATAGAAAGCCTGATTGCTAATAATCGGGTTTTTTTGGAACGAGAACAGATAAGAACCCGATTAAGAGTGCTTTGATTCAAGTAACGAATTTAGGAATAATTGTTATATACATGAGAAAAACGTGTGTATAAAAGAAGGAGTGAATTGATAATGGGAGAAAATATCGATGTGAGGCTGGAACCAGTTGATGTATCAAGCTTAACGGTAAAAGAAATGGAAGCAGAATTGGAAGAAGGATATGCAGATTATATACAGGGAAATACAAAATTTGCTGCAGAAGTTTTTGCGAAAATTCATAAAGAGTATAAGACGTAATACAAGAATGGGATCAAACAATAGTTATGAAAAATCTAAAAGCATACGACTCGAGTGAGTCCCCAAGATATGAAACCTCCATTTTTTCTTTAAATGAAACATTGCCACCCATAAAGCGAATTTGATATACTTAGTTTCATTCTGGAGGGACTTAAATGAACCTGAAAAATATAACCTATAAACAAGTTATTTTTTATATAAGTCTGGCGGTTCTTTTAATCGGATCGCTTCTATTTGTGAACAATAATTATTGCTTTTACGACCGACCAATAGCTAAAGTAATGGAAGCACATTTGGAAGAATCTAACGACGTAGTTGATGCTTATGGAAACGAGGATCGCTTATTTACACAATCCATTGAAGCAAAATTAAAAAATGGCGCAGAAAAGAACCGTTCCATCCATTTAATCAATGAATATTCGGCGTCCGGAGCCTTTGATCAAGCGTATAAAGAAGGCGACGAATTATTTGTCTGGATAGATGCAGATACTGGAAAAGGTGGAGAATTAACAGGTACGATTCAAGATGTAAAGCGGGATAAGCATATACTCCCGATTGTCTGGATTTTTATCTTTATCTTGCTCCTCATTGGAAAGAGGCAGGGATTCTTCTCCATTATTAGTCTGATACTTAATGCAGCAATTTTATCTTACGCACTGGATATTTATGTAGAGAATTTCAATATTGGCTTACTGATTATTTGTGGCGTCACTGTTGTTTTATTTACGATTACGTCTTTATTGTTGATTAATGGTTTTAATGAAAAGACGTATGCCGCGATTATTGCAACACTGTTAGGAACGTTTATTTCATTTTTCATTACGTACGCTGTCCTTTGGTTGACAGGTGAGAATGGTCTAAGGTATGAAGAAATTGATTTTCTCAGCCGTCCGTACAAGCCAGTTTTCTTGGCAGGATTATTAATCGGATCGCTTGGGGCTGTTATGGATGTTGCAATTACGATGTCGTCGTCTGTTTTTGAAATGTATGAGAATAATCATACGATCGATAATAAGACATTGAAAAAATCTGGTCTGCATATTGGGAGAGATATCATGGGGACGATGACCAATATTTTATTTTTCGCCTATATAAGTGGATCCATTCCTATGCTTCTCTTGTTTTTGAAAAATGCTTCCTTGTGGGGATTTACCCTTTCAATGAACCTGTCGCTTGAATTAGCTAGGGCACTCGCAGGCGGTATAGGGATCGTTTTGGCTATTCCAATCGGTCTGTATATCTCTATCTTTTTTGTTAACCGGAAGAGGGGACGCGTATGAATGTATTAGTGGTACTATCCGCCATTTTGTTTATCCTAATGGTGCTCATTGGCGGGAGAAAAGGGTTACGGTCATTTATTTCGTTGTTTCTAAACTTTGCGGTTCTGATCCTTACCGTATTTTTCCTGTTGGATCCTGCGATGAACCCAATTATCTTGATTTTAATCGCCTGTGCAATCATCAGTTGTATCAATCTGTTTTACATCAATGAAGTAAATAGCAAGACAAAGACAGCTTTCTTGTCTACGGTAATAACGATTGTTTTCCTAGTACTGCTCATCTATATCATGACGGATAAATTAATGATCCAAGGGTTTAGTGAAGAGCAGGTAGAGGAGTTAAGTACGTTATTCTCTCTCTATATCGGACTGGATTTCGTGAAGATAGCAGCAGCGATGATTATTGTAAGTACAATCGGTGCGATTACGGATGTCGCTATTTCCATTACTTCACCGATGCAGGAAATATTTGATCAAAATCCAGGCATTACGAAGAAAGATTTATTCATTTCTGGTATACGGATTGGCAGGGATATTTTAGGATCGAATACAAATACATTGTTTTTCGCCTTCTTTGGTGGATATTTGGCGTTGTTATTATGGGTGAAAGACATGGAATACTCGATTGGTGAAATTGCCAATTCGAAAATCTTCACCTCGGAGCTCCTCATTATCTTGAGTGCTGGTATTGGGATAGCGATGATCATTCCGATTGCTTCCTGGATTAATTCGTATTATTTAGTGAAGAAGAGGGAGCAAGATGCGTTGCAAAAACAGGGAGAATAAATACGTATGGAAAACAGTGGGTAACATCATCTGTTGATGAGTTTTCCCACTGTTTTTTGGTTAATAGAGAGCTTATCTTATTAAGAAGCTCTCTTTTAGTTTGGTTAAAAATATAAACCAATTGTTTACTTTTTATTGACTTATACAGTCCAACTGTATAAACTTAAACTATATAATCAAGCTGTATAGTTTAAGTCGAAATATTGGAGCGATAAAAGAAATGGATTTAAATAAGTATTTACCTTTAACGGAAACAACGTATTATATTTTATTATCGTTACTTGAACCTGCTCATGGATACATTATGATGCAAAAGGTCGAGGAGTTGAGTAATCAGACGGTAAAAATTGCTGCGGGGACAATGTATGGGGCAATTGAAAATTTGTTAAAACAGGAATTAATTAAATCAATGAAAAGTACAGACAAACGAAGAAAAACATATGTCATTACGGAAAAAGGGATTGAAGTATTGCGATTGGATTGCGAACGTATGAAGCATCTTGTCCATATTACGGAACAATCATTAGCTTTGCGAGAGTATGAGAATCGAGGAATGGAAAATGTATAGGTTTAAGCTTTTCATCGATTTTGAAAAGGAAGAAAAGTGGCTAGCGCAAATGGCAAGTGATGGATACCATTTACAGCGTGTATCTTTCGGGTATCAATTTAGGCGAGGGGAGCCTGAAAAGACAACGATTAAGATTGATTACAGGGTATTCAAGAACAAAGAGGACTATATTGATTATTGCACCATGTTTGAAGACAGCGGCTGGAAACATCTCGCTGGTACCAGGAGCTCTGGATTCCAATACTTTCAAAAGATGGATGATACCGCTGAAGATGATATTTTTTCCGATCAAGCATCAAAGGCTGTACGATATAAAAGATATGCGAGGATAAGTCTCGAATCAGCTTATAGTTTTTTCCCCTTGTTAGCCATATTTTATGTGACGGATATTATCGACTTTGAGGCGTTTATTAACCCGAAAGCGCTCTATTTCACGCCAGGTTTATGGGATAAAACGGGAACGGCATTTTGGTTTGCTTTTCTTTTTGAAACACCCTTTGCACTCATGCGCGGTTTCGCTTGGTGCTTCATCCCGATAACAATCATCTTATATTTATTCTTCGGTTATAAGTCGAATAAACTGTACGCACAATATACAAAATGAATGAAGTATGGAGCAAAGGGAGCTAAACCATGAGAAGAATAATCAGTTTCACACTACTTTGTTGTTTTATTTTGCTAGCAGGATGCAAGGAAGCTACTAAATATGATGATAAAGATGTAGCGGCGATTATCAGAGGAGAGGAGCTGACAGTTGGCGAGTTGCGCTTTTTATATCCTGATGACCAAATCCTCGATAATTTAGAGGGAACAATCAAAGGAAAATTGGCAATGCAAGAAGCAAAAGCCATGCAGTTAGATATATCAGAAGAGCCTACTGTTCATGTGCAGGATGTATATCCGGCAGAAGATAGTGATACGGAAATTGCCAATGGAACGCGTGATTTTGCGGAAGCACAGGCAAAGAAATTCAACATGGAGCCAGAGAAATATTTTGAGCGGACGCAGGAAATGAGTCATTATGTTATGGCATATATCAGTGAAATGATTGGGGAACTTGAGGATAACCCGGAAGAATATACGGAGCTTGGAAATCAGCTGCTGGATGATTTGTATGAGGATAATCTAGATGAGATTGAGATATTAATGGAATAGTCATATATAATAAAGACACCGATGATGGTAATGCCTTTTTCATTTGCCAACTTATCTTTGCCTCCTCCATTGTAACTACTGTCGGAACATGGCTATTCTTTGTAATCCGATTGATTATAGTCGTGTAATAATCATTATCTTTAAAAAAGGCGTCGTATCCTCTGTAACGATTACTTCTTCCAGCTAATGTGATTCTTTCAGTGACACTTCCTGATAGTCCTCCATCACTGTAAGGTAAGAATGCTTGTAGACATTAGAAAGGAGTTTTTTAGTTGATGTTAGTTTGTCGAATTTATACAGGATCCAAAATAATGGAAAAGAAAAGGATTGGTAACCTTATCCTGATTGCCGGTAAGCGCTCAATCGGTAATATGTATCTTGAGGGAAACAGCGCGTTTTACCAAGCGATGGAATATAACGAGAAGAGCTACTCTGGTAAAGGGGATTTATTTGCGTCGGCCATTATGGGAAGTATGATGCGCGGGGAAAACTTGGAAAATGCTGTACAACTTACAGTCAAATTCCTCACCGAAGTGATCCACGATTCTTACATGGAAGATGTCTTTGAATTTGAAGGGATTAATTTTGAAAAGTATTTGGTGATGTTGGCCTAGAGAAAGTGATCTACCACGTTAACGAGAAAAAGAATCCAGTAGAATGTGGATTCTTTTTTTCCAAAATATAACCTATCGTTTTACTGATTCATAGACTATGATCCAATCAATAAGAATAAATCACACTCCGATTAAATGCATGTCCTTCCTTAGTCTTTCCTTCAATAATAATGGTAACCGTATAGATGCTACCTTTCTTATACTTATCCAAATTTAGGTTATGCGAGAGTGCGTTCCGTCCAGTTGCTTTCCATTTTTTCTGATTATCCGGGTTTTGTGTTTCCATCATATGGTAGTCTACTACCAAACTATCGAGATTAATTTGTTTGGCATCCGCTTGAAGCTCCACCTGCTGCATGACACCATATCCCTTGTTTGCTTTAATTAGTGGTGTGCTTTCGAAGTCAGCAACAAATAAATAGGCGTTTTCTTCAGCATTAGACTGGACAGCTATGGTCCATGCCCCTGCCTCTGGTGCCGGAATTTCCAAAATATATCCGATTGCATCTTTAAAAATACCCTCTGTCATCGGTACCTCTTTTACTTTCGTGTTCACTACTTTTCCGTACGGGGAAACCAGTTCTACGTCTGTCAATGGTTCTGCTGTTAAAAACTGCAGCGTCAAACTCTTAACATTTTTCTCCACGTTTAGCTCAATCTCAGCCTTGTCAACAATAGGACCTCCATCCACCCAGCGGTTTGTTATGGGAGCAGGCATATTTTTCTGATCACTGATTGGTGATTTGCTCTGGGCTGCTGTCAAATGTTCTCCGCTTAGATAATTTTGGAATACCGGGAATGTAGCTCCGGTACGGATAGAGGTGTGATTCCAGTCGCCTATCAGAAGTTCTTGTCCCCCTGGTAAGTTGCTGCTCGCGGTCGTTACGACCCCATCATTTGGCCCGTAGCTGGACAAGTAGACACCACCAAACCAATTCGCGGAGAAAACCGGCCCCCATCCCGTACCTCCAAGGGTGAAATAATTATGCTGATAGGCTTTGGCATTGGCATCTGTCTGCATACGGAAATCCGCCATATAAGCGGTCTGCATGGAGGCTGTTCCCTCGCCTTGCAGACCAATCAGCGCTGCAAGCCAGCCTGCCCCGCTGCTGTATGCAAGATCAGCAAGCTCGGAACCGTGATGGGGACTGGATAACGTAATTACATTTTCCATGTACGGCCCTGCACCATAATACGTAATTGCCGCATGCGTATCCACTCCACCTTTACTGTACGCAACGACAGTGATTGGCTTCCCGTTAAAATGTAGGGAAATCTCCCTGATTTTTGATGCAAGCAATTCTCCATTATTCCACATATCTGCCGACTCGCCTCCAGCATCATGGAGCTGGACAAAAGCCGTCTGATATCCTGCCTGATAAGCAGTATCATACATATTATTGTCTTCCCAAAAAATTTGAGCAACATTATTTAAACCGGGGACAAAAAGCAAAACAGGGGCATTTTCCATCAAGTTATCTGGAGTTTCTCCTCGGTACCATTCGCCAGGAGTCTCCTCATTTCCATTGCCGCCACTTCCTGCAATCGAATTCGAGACGGAACCTTCTATTAAAACTGGGGGTGGGGCTTTCATCTGGGCTTGTGCGGTGATAGAAACAGAACCTTCCACGTACATTCCTATTGCCAAGAGGGTCAGAACACAAACGGACAGGACATGCTTGTACCTTTTCATTTTCCACTCTCCTCGTTCATTTTTATGTAAACGCCTAAATAATTGGCGGTTACAAAGAATAATAGTCCAGTGGCAAAGGGGAATTGTCTTTAAATCTAGTAAAGAGGCTCGAACAGTCAAACTTTATTGTAGAAAAGGTAAATTCCGTTAATTATCAAATAGTATAAAATAGATAGGAACAAAAATACAGTGTCTAAACTACTGGATGAGGCAATTTAGATAGGTAATAGGTAATTCAGATCAGGAAAATTAGATGGTAGGCTCGTTGGTCCGCGATTTGACACAAAGGAAGGGAACACGCAAATCTATTTGTTAAGAAAAATTGGGTATTCGGATTATTGTGTGGAATTCGTCCTGTTTAGATTTTAATTTATTTCTTACATTATATTACAAGACTAATGAAGTTTTACTATCGGCGTGATTGCTGCAATAATTATCATTGGTGTTTCTATATGGGCAAAATCTTGGACAGTAATTATTATCATGGGATTTTTAATGCTACCCAATTATTTATTGAATCTTACTCGATTGCAAGAGTAAACACAGGTGATTATAAGTGTTATCATCACTTATGGTGGAATTGGTATTTACCTTTGGATATTATCCAAACTGGAGAAAAGTAATTGATAACTAATTATGATTAATCTACCAAACTTTAAGATTCTGGATATGAAGGAAAGTGCACATGATTATAGATTCTTAGTTGAGTCTACTGCTTTATCTCCTTCTCATTGTCCAAAATGTGGTACCGTTGCAAACTTATATAAACATGGTAAGAAACAACAGCTATTTTTCGACCTGCCAATGCACGCAAAACGGGTCGGCATTTATGTCAATCGCCAACGATATAAATGTAGGGAATGTAATGAAACATTTTTTGAAGATTTACCAGATATGGATGTCAATTGTTCTGTTACTAATAGACTAATAAATTGGATTCAAGAAACCAGTCTGGAAAAACATTTACCAGTGTTACGGAGGAAATTGGCGTTGACGAAAAGACTGTACGAAACATCTTTAATGACTACGTTGCTGAACTTGAAGCGCAAACTGATTTTAGAATTCCTAAATGGCTTGGTATTGATGAAGTTCATTTGCTTAAAAATTACCGTTGTGTAATTACTGATGTTTTTATCTGCAGAAAGTTCCACTAATGTTTCTGCCACAGCTTTATACATTAAATCGTAAAGTAACTTTTGGCTATAATAAATTACTACACTTCAAGTGTCTGTCGGTTGTTATCAAAGATTGATAACGACGACCGACACTTCGTGATCTCGTTTCTACCCTTCAATCTATCCCATCTTCCTGAAAAACACCATACTTCTCCTTAAATCGGTTCAAAGTCTTGATCCAAATCGTACTGAACAAGAAAAGGAAAAAAACGTTAGATAAAGCGTGGGCTAGATCGAAAAAGAAGCTCTGTGTGTTCAATAAAACAAATGTCTCTAGTGTCAGATCCCCAAATCCACTGAAGAATATCCACATATTCATGACCCAGCCAAATATAAATCCAACGATGAAGCCGTAGATGAGGCGCCAAGCCATGTGTTTCATGAAGAAGGTATTTGCCAGTAAGCCGGCAATGAATCCGGCCATTCCCCAACAAACCATTTGCCACGGGGTCCACGGACCTTGGCCGAGCACCATGTTGGAAATAAGCGCTGCTGAAGCTCCGATGACTAATCCGCTTTGGGGGCCAAGGGCAATCGCAGAAGCAATGATGACAAAGGTCGTCGGCTGGACACTCGGCAGTGCGGCGAAGGGAACCCGCGATACACCTGCAATCGCTGCTAATACTGCGAGCATGACCATTTCTCTGCTTGTCATACTTTTCCTTGAGAAACGAATGATGGATGGAAGCAGAATCGCGATAATAAATAGAATACTAATTAATAAATAATGCTGAACAATAAATTTTGGAAAAAAGACTAATAGTAAAAAGAAAATTGCTACACCGATGAAGGTAATGCCTTTTTCATTTGCCAACTTATCTTTGCCTCCTCCACTGTAACTACTGTCGGAACTTGGCTATCCTTTGTAATCCGATTGATCATGGTCGTATAATAGTCATTATCTTTGAAAAAGGCAGTCGTATCTTCAGTAACGATTACCTCCCCTTGGAACAGCATACTGCACCTTGTCACATGCTTTGCTGCAAATTCAACGTCATGGGTGACCATCATAATCGTGACACCTGTACGCTTGATTGCTTGAATAATGGAAGCAAACTCCTCTTTGAAAGCTGGGTCCATTCCTTTTGTCGGCTCATCCAGTAATAAAATTTGTGGATTTCCAATCAAAATGCCGACAAGTGCTGCCCGCTGCAATTCACCGCCACTTAAATCATATGGATGTCTGTCTAGTAAAGCTTCCATCTTAAATTCCTTTATAAGATTATGTACCTCTGTTTCTGACTTCCCGTGTTTCTCTGCTAGAGCAGTATATTCTTCCTGTAATGTTTCATGTAAAAAGTAGAGCTTTGGATTCTGTGGTAAATAGCCGATCAGCTTCCGGTCGATTTGTTTTACCTTCTTACCTTTATATCGGATTCTTCCATGTTGGGCCGTAAGAAGGCCAGCGATAATTTTAAGCAGGGTCGATTTTCCAGTGCCGTTTCCGCCTAATATGGCTAACCATTCTCCCTCTTGAACGGTTAAGGATAAATTATTTAATACTGGTTCTGTATGCTTTGAATAGCTAAAGTCGATTTCCTTTAGCTCAAGCAAAGGCTTTTCCGGCTTTACCTGTTCTTCCTGTTGTGACTGATTCGACGTAATATCCATTCCCTTTAACCATTGCTTGGCTTCCTTTACATGGAAGGGGATGGCAGGCGTTTTTGGGATGCCTGTAAATGCTAAATATAACTGAGAAGCTTCTGGTAAGTAGGCCGTCATGTTTTCAGCTAATAACGAAAGAGCTTTCCGCGGGCTTTCGGAAAATTTAATTTCTCCCTGTTCCAGCACGACAATTCGGTTAGCTAGGGAAAATAATTCATTTAACCGATGTTCGACAATGATGATCGTAATGCCCAATTCATCATTTAACTGCTTTAATAAATACATAAAGTTTTTCGCAGCAATTGGATCGAGCTGTGCAGTCGGTTCATCCAGTATTAATATTTTCGGATCAAGCAAAAGAACGGAAGCGAGGTTGATTTGTTGTTTTTCTCCACCGGATAGCTCGCTTGTGTCTTGCTGCAATAAATGATTGAAGCCAAAATAATGGACGATTTCCGCTGTTTTCTTACGCATTTCATTGGTTGAAAAACCTAGATTTTCCATGCCAAACAGCAATTCGTCCATTACGTTGCTCATGACAATCTGATTCTCCGGGTCTTGAAAAACCATCCCGATATCTTTTGCTAATGTGACAGTCTCATGTTGCTCGAGTGGAATGCCTTGATAGTAAATCTCACCGCTCCGTGTCCCGTGAAGATTCAGTTCCTGCTTCATGAGGCGGATGAGTGTTGATTTTCCGCTCCCGGAAGGCCCACATAGAACAACAAAATCACCTTCATGAACGGTGAAGTTAATATCTGTTAACGCTTGCTCGGAGGAGTTCGGATAAGTGAAATTTAAATTTCTCATTTGAAGAAGTTCCATTTGATGACCTCCTTGCCTTCCCTCCAAATCGGTAAACTGATAAGTAAAATCCAACTAAGAAGATACAACCAGCTGTATCCCTGTAACATGATAGATTCCAATTCCGGTGTCAGCATAAGTATCGTTTTATTGCTCTTCCAACCGATTAGGGTCAGCAGACTAAGTAGAAGAAGAAAAACGAGCACCGCCCAATCCTGAGACTTCCAGAGATAAGCTTCATATTGACTTCTTTTCTGTAAACCATACCCGCGCGCAGACATGGAATCAGCGGTTTGTACTGCTTCTTCAAGCGAGTAGGTTAATAGAATTTGGATAAATAACATGCCATTTTGCGCTTTCTCTCGTAATTTTCCATCTTTCATGGAAACACCCTTCATTTCCTGCACGTCCTGAATATCCGCCAATCGTTTGCGAAATAGCGGCATAAAGCGAAGGGCGAGCATAAGAATCAACGCCCATTTCGGAAAGAATTTTGAAAAAAGATAGAGAAACTTATCGGACGTAATGACAATATTAAAGGTTGTAAATAAAGCTAATATCCCTGACAAGGTAAGAGCGATCATGGCACCTTGAATGACCGCTTCCAAGTAAAAGGCCCGCGAAAAGAGTTCAAAGAGCACAATATTCCCTTGCTGGTTAAAAAGAGGTGTGAACACAAAAACGAACAGAGCTAAAAAGATAATCATGTATTTCCATTTATTCAGCTCGACCCCTTTATCAAGGATAAGATTCACAAAAATAATAGAAAGGAGAGCTGCGGTTAAAAAAATCGGATGCTGATTCATCATCAAACCGGCAATAACAATGATGTAGTAGAGCAATAGGACAAATGGGTGAAAGGAACGGAATCCTCTAAGCATGTATCATCCATCCTTTAATCTTCCAAGTAATTCTTTGTGTATCTCCAGTGCACTTTATACCCGTCAAAAATCTCATAGGCATCAGCACTTCGCGGAATCATAATTCCTTCAACGAAAACATTCCAGCCACTAAGCGGACCTGCATCAAATTCACCGAGACCACCGATGCTTTTTACATAAGCGGTTGCCCCAGAACCGGTATAATCAACACTAATCCCTTTACTGTTTAATGCACGTAATGTAGCGGCAAGAGCTGTTTCACCGTCCGTAATTTCAACTTCAGTCGGTGCTAGATTTGGTCCGTTTAAGTCACCTGGACTTTCAACCGATACGAATGCTGTAGTTTTGGGAGCAGGTTTTGATTCTTCTTTCGGTTTAGGGTCGGAGTTAGGTTGTTTTTTCTTAGGCTGACTAGGTGTATTGGTATTTTTGCTATCGCTCGATTTAGATGTACCCGTATTTGCAGACTGCTTATTGGAGTTTCCCGCTGAATGGTTGGTATGATCCTTTTGCTGATTGGTATTAGGTGTTGACTCATTTGAATTAGTAGATTCATTCGTTGATTGGTTTGCGTCCGTCTTGGTTGTTGTCGATTCGCTGTCCGTATCCTCCGATGCATCTGCAACTGTACTTTCTTTCTCTTCTTTCTTGGTATTTTCCTCTGATGCTTCACCCTCCACTGCATCTTCATCATCAGCTTCTTCAGTGTTAGAACCAACTTTGATTAATTCTTTCGTTTCCATAGAGATTGCCGATGTTGGAATAACTGATATCTTCTCCACTTGGATGGCTGCTTGCTGGCCACCACATGCCACAAGTAGAATCAAGGAAAAGGTGATAAGGGCTAAACGGAATAGCTGTTTCATAACAAACATCCTTTCTTTAAAAAGGGTAGGATAATCCGCTGGAAGTCAGCGGATTATCGCATAAAGTGAAACTTCAATCAGTGGGGGTTTCCTTCCCCCCACTGATTGTTAGTTGAACAGAATCAGGTATTTACGGACTGTTTACCCCACCTTCACATGTTGGATTTCCCTCCTGTGTAGAGGTGGGGGTATTACAGACCGTTAATACGTGATAAAGTGAAACTTCAATCAGTGGAGGTTTTTCTTCATCCCCACTGATTGTTAGTTGTACGAATCGGGGTGTTAGCGTCCGTTATCTCCCATCTAAACTTTTTCGAAGACCCTAAAGTTTTGAGGTGGGAGTTTTACGGACGGTTACACCGGGATAAATATTACTCTGTAACTTTATTTCTGCGCTTGATATACAATAGAGCACCGGCTGCGATTAGGATGAATCCTAATGCCAAGAGATTAAACATGTTTGTTGCTGTCATTGGTAGTTTTTTACCTTTTTTATCTTTGTCATTATCTACTGGTGGCGGGGTTGCTCCGTCTTTATCATCGTCGGCAGGATCTTTCTGTCCTGTATCATGTTTAAATACTCCAAATGTGCTAAGGTGATCGGTTGTTAGGGTGACAAATCCTGCTGTCGGATCATAAGTGCTGCCAGATAAAACGTCCCAGCTTTCCGTTTCTTCATTGAAATGGAATGCTTTTACTTGGTTAGCATCGAGGCCTTTCACTGCGTCTGCGTCAGTTGCTAAGCTAATGATAATATCATGATCAAACTCGGAAACAATCGTTCCATCCACGGTTAAGGTAAAGTCATAGACAGCACCGATTGCCTCTGCAACATCTTGTTCAGCGAGATTGACTTCAATTGTTTCACCAATTTCACGTAATTGTTTCACTACAGGAACAGGAATCGTGATGATCGTATCTCCGTTAATAATAATGAGTGGCTTGTTTGCCTGAACAAGGTGGTCGGCAGCTTCAGCTTCTACCGCAACTGAAAAGTTAGCTAATTTGTCTGTATGATCTGGTGTTACAACGACAGCATGTTCGTTTTCATATTGGTGCAGGTTGTCTTTTGTTATGATAACTTTATTCGGATCGTCAGATGGATTGTTTTTATCTTTGTCACCATCGTTATCCCCGTTATCACCGTCATCCTCGTCATCGCCAGGCTCTTGCGGATCTTCTTTCTTATCAAACTTAAACACTGGACCAGTACCGTTCTTGAATTGATCATAGGCAACTAATGCTAATGCCCCTTGGTTGATTGCGAAAACACTTGAAACATCATCTTCCGGTAAATGTTTAAAGCTGCCATCTTCCATTTGGAAGCTGATGAGGTGTTCTAGTAAGTTTCCGCCAGATTTTGTAAAGGCATCGCTTGTTGCGTCAACTCCGACAGCGGACAGGCCGATAATAACCATTGCAGCGGATTCCGCTGAGTATCCGCCATTAAACACTTCATCGTATCCGCCTTTATCCCCTTGTTGTTTGCTCATAGCTTTAACTGCTCGGTCAAGTGCAGCCTTCACGTCCGCATCATCCGCATAAGCGCTTAAAGCAAGCAGGCCCATCCCAGTAATATCCGGGCTTGGTCTTTCACCAAAGAAGGACCAGCCGCCTGCATCCAGCTCCATCTCAAGGAATGCTTCAATGATGCTGTCCCGTGTCCAGTCTGTACCTTCTGGGGTGGGATAATTGAAACTATCAATTGCGAGCAAGCTATAAACGAGTTGGTTACTTAATGGCATTTTTTCATTCAGTAACATCTCAATCAAGTTGATGCCGTTTATATCTGTTGCATCATACCCGGCAGAAGTTAAGATAATAATGTTTTTTGCAATTTCTGTAGCATTCCCTGAGTAATCATCATTGATGGAAGCGGCTACTTCTTCGGCCATGTCATTTGAAACATCAGCACCAGCAGAGTGAAGGGCGGAGAATCCGTACCAGTCCATTTCAGCTGGATTGGACGAGAGATAATTGATTACAGCTTGCAGGGCTTCTGTATAATCTTTATCCGCAACTACCTGTTCTTTATCTTTTTTCTTATCTTTTTCATTTACAGGTGGCTCTTCTGATTTCTCATCTTCTTTATCAGCCGGTTCTTCCGGTTCACACGAGTCATCGACGACAAGTTCAAGCGTGTCGCCATCTTTAACCGTATGACCGAGTAACCCAACTTGCATCATGTCGCCATTCATATAGGTCGACCAGTATTCACAATCTCTTTCTAATGGTTCACCTAAGTAATTCACAAATGTTAAGTATTCGGAATCAACGCTCACATCTACTTTTACATTTTGATTTGCAGCAGCTTTAATTAGAGCGTCATAGGCAGTCGTGTATTGTGGCATGGATACAGTAGTTTCTGTAATAACTGTCTCCCCATTTGCATCTACTGCAGAAACCGCAACATCAAATACTTGAGGTTCGGCTGCAAGGTCTGTAAGAATAAATTGAATATTATCCCCGTTCGTTACTTCAGTTGAACTTGCTCCCATGTCTTGGAATAGACCATTCACATAAAAGGACCAGAAGTTCGATTCGGGATCAGCAGCTACTCCGCCAATACCCGTAATCATCTCGCCAAAGTCATAGCTGTCCCATTCGAGTTGATCATCTACTTCTCTAATCACATCAAAGGCAGTATCCCCATTTGAAATTTCCACTGCTATAGTGTCTAATACTGCAGAACCATCTTCATCAACAGCGGAGATGGTGACAGCATTCTCCAAGTTTGCTGCATTTACGGTTTGCAGGCCGAATAATCCAGATTGCGAGAGAAATAGAATGGCAGTCATCACCACGATAAACAGTTGCTGTAATCTACTATTTCGAACCATTTGTGTACCCCCATCTTACGTATTTTTACCAATAAAAAAACATCTCTACCTTTAGAGATGTATAACAAAGCAAGCGTTATCAATCATGGATCAATCCATAATACATAACTACTATCAGCCACACCTCCTATCCTCGTAGGTTTATAAATTGGCGCTAAAATAGGCAGGTCTCCTGGCTTATGTTCATCGCTCTCCATTGCCTTCCCATAATAAAACAGTGGCTTATGAATGAAGAACTCGCATTTACAGTGGCGGGACCGCGCCGGATTTTCACCGACTTCCCTTTTCATGATTTTAAAATAAAAATCAACCTATTTTTTCGCATATTTAGTTGTTGAAAGGGGAGAAAAAGTTTCTCCAGATACTATGTATAAACTATGACTTAAGTATAGCAAAAATTATGAGTTTGTCTATGGGAGGAAAGAAAAGGACTTTCTTCATTAACAATTCAACTAGCTGCCGATATAAATAATGTACCCACGCAATAGCTGCTCAATTTGATAACGATAAAGGTTAGTGAATCCATAGTTAACTAATATTATCAATCAAATGTTTGTTTTAACAAATTCTCATTTATATAGTGCTAGATTCAGGATTTGTTACAGTTTTAATTTCATGCCCTCGTGCGTTGCTCTAAATCCTAATTGTTCATAGAATCGCCGTGCCTCTGTTCTTTTTTTATCAGTCGTAAGCTGGATCAAATGACAGCCGCGTTCTTTTGCTCGTTCGATTGCCCATTGAATTAGCAGCTTGCCCACACCTTGTCCACGTGCGGAAGCAGATATCCTGACACCTTCAATCGTTGCACGCCAGCCTCCTTGGTAAGTGATGGAAGGCGTAAAGGTGATTTGCTGCACTCCGATGATCTCCTTGCCAATACACGCTACAATCAATTCATTATTTGGATCTGAATCAATTGCAAAAAAGGCTTCTCGATAACGATTTGGGAGAGGTTTTTCGTACTTCTCCCGAGAAGCACCAAGTACATCATCCGCAAGCAAGGCGACGATACGTTCCAAATCCTCTACGGTTGCTTTCCTAAAACTAATGTCAGATTCCATTCTCATTTCCCCCCCAGTTTATTGAGAAATTCCTATATAATATTTATTTTCACTATAAGTATATAGAAATAGCCTAATTACTCAACTTTAAAGATTGAAAAATTGGCCTTTCATCACTATTCATGAGTTTCGTATCTGGGATAAATTCATCGATGTATTCATCATCGCCGTTTTTTAATTGGTAATCCATCGGGATCTCTTTTACATTTTTTAAAAAAGAGGGATTTTCAAATACTAATTGAAAACTTAACCTGACTTTATTGGCATCTGAAAAGTGCTTATCTAGCGTTATCCTAATTTCATGCACTTATCAGAATCAGGGGCTTTTTTTATTACAAAAATACTGCTCATCATATTTTTTACCTATACTATTAGAGTGTGATAATATTAGCATTGGTTAACGGTTAAAGGAGCGAGGGCGATAACATGTCAGCAAATAAAGATGAAATCATATTACGAGGATTAAAAGAAAATAACTTGAAAAATATAGATTTGAATCTGCCAAAAGAGAAGATCATCGTTTTCACAGGCCTTTCCGGTTCTGGAAAAAGCTCAGTCGTCTTTGATACATTAGCTACCGAGAGCAGAAGACAGATGACATTGAATTACCCTCACTATGTCCGGAATCAAATGCCGAAGTTTGAGCGTCCCCAAGCTGATCTTATGCAGAATTTAAGCCCGGTTGTTGTCGTGGAACAGCGGCAAGCAGGAGGAAATTCACGTTCAACGGTCGGCACGTATATGGATATCCATCCATTGATTCGCTTATTGTTCTCTAGGATTGGTGGACCGACAATTGGCTCTGCGACTGACTTTTCTAGTCAAAGTGCGTTCGGCAGTTGTCCGGAATGTAGCGGCTTTGGCGAGGTCATTGCACCAGATTTGAGAAAAATTGTAGATGAAGAGAAGTCACTCCGGGAATACGCGGTAAAATTTAAACCATTATCTCCTTCTGGCTGGCAAGGTAGATGGATGATGACATGCGGTTTATTTGATCCGGATAAACCAATCAAAGATTACCCGGAAGACAAGCGTCGTCTGTTATTATATGGCCCGCCAAAGGGGAAGAAAGTGAATGCACCCTTTCATACAAAACACGGACCACAACCCCATGATTGGGACGGAATCCTGCCCCGTTTTACACGGCTTTACATTAACAGGGATATTTCCAAATTGAAAGGAATCACCCAAGATGATGTCCTTGCGATGTCGACACGTTCCCTCTGTCCAACCTGCCAGGGATCAGGGCTGAATCCAAAAGTGTTGCAAAGTAGAATAAATGGTTTAAATATCGCGGAGTATGATCAATTGGAGCTAACGGACGTTCTAAAAGAATTACAGAAAATAACCGACCCACTAGGAGAATCAATTGCCCAGCAGGCCATTCCACATGTAGCCCAACTTGTTGAAATGGGGCTAGGCTATTTGAGCCTATCAAGAAAAATGGGCACATTGTCTGGTGGTGAAGCGCAAAGGGTAAAAATCGCCAGGCATTTAGGAAGCAGTCTCAACAATATTACATATATTTTCGATGAGCCGAGCGCAGGGCTTCATCCGGAAGAAGTGGAAATGTTGCTTAACATGTTACACCATATTAAAGCTCAGCATAATACGGTTATCGTGATCGAACATGACGTATCGGTAATCAAGGCAGCGGACGAGATCATTGAGATGGGACCAGGGGCTGGGGTTCATGGTGGAAAAATCGTTTACCAGGGCAAGTTGGAAGGGTTGGAAAATTCAGGGGCCGCAACCAGTCTAAATGAAAAAATAAAAATCAATCAAAATCCCAGAAAGCGAAATGAGTTTTTCACAATAAACAAAGCGACGAACAATAATTTGAAAAATATAAGCACAAGCCTTCCGAAGTATACGTTAGTCTCCGTCTGTGGTGTCTCCGGTTCTGGTAAAAGTTCTCTTTTGACGGAAGCATTTACGGAACAGTACCCTGAAACAATTACGGTTGGGCAAGGAAGTATCGGTATTTCCAGCCGTTCAACCTTAGCAACCTACATGGGAATCATGGATGATATCCGTGGTATATTTGCAAAAGAAACGGGACAGCCAGCAGGATTGTTTAGTTTCAACTCGTTAGGTGCCTGTCCCGTTTGTAAAGGAAAAGGGGTTGTCATGCCTGACGTGGCATTCGCGGATCCAGTAACGATTTCTTGTGAGGCATGTGGTGGGACGAGGTATTCAGATGAAGCCTTATCTTACCGCTACCAAGGTAACAATATCGTGGAAATATTAGCGCTAACGATTGACGAGGCGCTCGACTTTTTTAGGATGCCGAAAATCATCAAGCGCGTGAATACGTTAAAAGATGTCGGGTTAGGCTATCTAACCTTAGGACAGACGACAAGTTCACTAAGCGGAGGCGAAGTCCAGCGATTGAAATTGGCAAGCCATTTACAAAAAGAGGGGCAAATTTATTTATTGGATGAACCTTCTTTAGGACTGCATACGAAAGATAATAATAAACTTCTTGATGTATTCCAGAAGCTTGTGAACAGAGGGAATTCTGTTATCATCATTGAACACAATCTAGACTTTATCGCGGCAAGTGATTGGGTGATTGAGATGGGTCCAGGCGGAGGAAAAGAAGGCGGTCAGATTATATTTGAAGGAACACCGGAAGCAATGTCGAAAGCTCGGACTGTGACAGCGAAATGGTTGCAGGCTGGTATTGGAGAAAAATGAATAAAACGTGGTGTTCATGGGAAAGTGATGAATACCACGTTTTATTTCACTTTACCTACTTCGGATAAAGAATTGACAAACGAACAAAATAGAATCAAACATCTAACTGTGGAAAGAGGAAAATAAATGAGTACAACCACGAAGCAACAGAGAATTACAAAAATAAAAAAGATATTACGGGCATTGGCAGTTGTTATAGGAGCTTTTATCACAGCGTATGGACTAGAGTCGGTACTCATCCCTAACAACGTGTCTGACGGAGGAGTGACAGGTTTAAGTATCGTTGCTTCTCAATTAT
The DNA here is from genome assembly GCF_037072045.1 of Oceanobacillus sp. MO10714A. Taxonomy (NCBI): domain Bacteria; kingdom Bacillati; phylum Bacillota; class Bacilli; order Caryophanales; family Bacillaceae; genus Oceanobacillus; species Oceanobacillus sp. MO10714A. Next base: position 33,255 of record NZ_JAXHDC010000010.1, read on the forward strand.
TCGGTTTGCCTCTAGGCATTTTACTTGCTGTATTGAATATCCCATTCATTTACTTAGGATATAAACAAATAGGAAAAAGCTTTGCCATATATTCGGTGATTGGCATCGCCTCTCTTGCATACGGGACAAGCATTATGCACCATATACCAATCATTGTTCAAGGGGATACATTATTAATAACCGTTGTAGGTGGTATTATCATCGGTTTCGGTATCGGCCTGGCATTACGAAATGGTGGAGCATTAGATGGGATTGATATGTTAGCAGTATTACTTTCCCGGAAATTACCATTTGGCACAAGTGACCTTATCTTATTTTTAAATTTATTTGTATTTGTGATTGTTTCTTTCGTTTTTGGTTTACAAGGGGCTTTCTTATCAGCAATTGCATATTACATTGCATCTAGAGTAATTCCCATTGTTGAAGAAGGCTTAAGCGGTTCTAAAACATATAAAATCATCACGAGTCAACCAGACATAATGGCGGAAACGATCCGTGACCGTTTAGGTCGGATGGCAACTTATAATCTCGTTGAAGGCAGTTATACAAATGGAAAATTCAAAGAAATCACTTGTATTATTAATCGCTTAGAGGATAGTAAAATGAAGGAAATCATTTCTGAAATTGACGAAAATACTTTTGTCGTTGTGTATGATGTAGCAGAAGTGAAAGGTGGGACATTTAAGAAAAAAGATATTCATTAGTAAAGGAAAGGTATTGCAGCAGGAGCAGTTGTTACGAAGGATGTTGCGGCAAATGCGGTGGTTGCAGGAGTTCCGGCAAAATTTATAAAGGAAGTTGAAGGAGTAAAACAGGAGTGAACTACCACTCCTGTTTTTAACATCTTTAATTCGGGTTATTTCTAACAATCCTGCTATAATATAAATATATTCATCTATAGTGCATTCTAGAAAGAAAGGAATTTTTATATGATTAATAACCTGGAAGCCTTAAAAAAGGTTAGAAGTGAATTAACCCGATTTATGATGACTTACCAGTTCGGCTTGTCCGAAATGAATACGAAATTGACCATCCTCCAGGAGGAATTCCAACATATCCACGACTACAATCCGATTGAACATATTAAAACACGTATTAAATCTCCTGAGAGTATCATGAAGAAGATGTATCGGAAGAATATTCCTATATCAACGGAATCGATAAAGCATAATATTATGGATATCGCTGGAATCCGTGTTGTCTGTTCCTTCATTTCCGATATTTATCGGATCAGTGAAATGATAGAAAATCAAAAAGACGTTACAGTCATTGAAAAGAAGGATTATATTAAGAACGCGAAACCAAACGGTTATAAAAGCCTACATTTAATTGTCTCGGTGCCTGTATTCATGTCTGACCGGATTGAAGATGTCTATGTAGAAATTCAAATCCGGACTGTCGCCATGGATTTCTGGGCAAGCTTGGAACATAAGATATACTATAAATATGATAGTCTCGTTCCAGAACGGTTAACGAAAGAACTGACGGAAGCAGCTATGGTAGCTAATGACTTGGATGAAAAGATGGAGCAACTGCATAACGAAGTCAGTCATATTAAAGATCAGAACAGTCGAGAGCAGGACCTCAATTTTTTAGATTTGAATGAGGATAGATTATATTTGCCGATAAATTTTTTACGGGATTTCATTAGGGATGCCGAAGAGGAGAAATAGGTAATTTTTAAGGGTGCGTGGAGGGATAATTTCCTGGGTGCGAAGGTTTAGGTTTTTGTCGTTCAAAGGATGAGGAAGGATGAGACGCTACTCCTAAACATCTGAAATCCAGTCATCTTCGAGCTTTCGGTTAATTAAAAGGTCTTTAACCGCTCGAAAGAATACCAACTTGGATTTTTCGTTCGATTAAAAGGTCTCTAATCGCTTGAAAGTGTATCATCTCCATAAATTAGGTCGATTAAAGAGCTTCTAAATGCCCGAGGACGTACCGGCCTAAGCATCTTCAGGCGATTAGAATGCATCTAATCCATCGAAGCCCAGTGCCGTCCCATTTTTCAGATGATTAGAGACATACTTATAGACACTCAAGCACGATCTCTGAATCAAAGAGGAAAAGAGGTAGATAGAATGAAGCTAGTAGGAGTTTCGGGCGCGCTCGCAGGCGGGAAAACAGCAGTTGCGGTTGAAGCAGTGTTAGCTGCTGCCCGAGTGCATGACCCGACGATCAAAACGGAATTAATTGATTTACGGGAATATGACATTGAATTCGCAGCGGGTCTTCCTTTATCTGCATACAATGAAGATACATGGAATGTGGTGAAAAAGATTCAAGCTGCAGATTTTCTCGTGTTTGGTACACCGATCTATCAGGCATCCCTTTCCGGTGCGCTAAAGAATTTGCTCGATCACTTGCCTGAATATGCGTTTCGTAATAAAGTGACCGGGATGGTTGCGACCGGTTGGACGAATCGGCATTTTCTTGTTTTAGAATATCATTTAGGCTCGATACTTTCTTATTTCAAAGGACTGATTCCAACTGGGAACGTGTTTATTCATAATGAAGCTTATGATATTGAGAGTGATGAACTAATCGATGATCGGATTTACGAACGAATTGGGCAGCTTGCGGAAGAGATGATTTATTTGCAGCGAGGGATTATGAATAGATAAGTATTCAAATGATCAGAGCAGTTTAAGTCATTTTTATAGGAGTCAATGATGTATTTAGGGATTGATAGCGAAGAAACATTCATCAAACGTACTTTAATGGGTGCGATGGAGAAATTTCTGAAATGGGAAAGCGGTAGAAGTTTTGATTCATATTGAACACAGGTTGCGGCGCTTGCTCTAAAACTCGAACTGAAAAAATAGCAAATGACGGTAAAATAATTAATAAATGAAGTTATCGGTCTAAAAGAGCCTACAGGTACTTTAAAAGAAGAAATCTCTGATATAAAAATTGATTTACATGAATAAATTTCTAATAAGAATCTAGACTTCATGTTCTCAGGCTGTCAAGAAATCTTGACAACCTATTTTATATCAAATAGATGGTAATGACTGTCATCTATTTAGATAAGGATAATTGTATAGGCTTTTATTATCATTTTTTAATCTCTGCTATGAACGATAATTTCCAAAAGAATAAAAAATTCATGTATAGAGTCATTATTAATAAATATATGGCCTACTATTTCATATTCAGAAGATCGGGGAACTCCTTTTTAGTTTCTAAAAGACTATCATCTCTGCATCTCCCCGTAAATCTAATCTCCTCTGCTTTTTCAAGGCTATTAGAAAGAAAGGATATATGATGAAAAATCTATCTTTATTATCTGTGATAAAGTCTAAGTATTTCAATGTTTCCCCCATTTATAGTTGCTTATTTAGGTCATTATTCGCTATCATATAGGAAATACCACAAGACAGAATTTTACTAGGGGGGTGCTTATGAAGATTGGATTTATTGGAGCAGGGAAAGTAGGAGTATCCCTCGGAAAGTACTTAACTGAGCACAAAGTAAAAGTGACAGGATATTACAGCAGAACCCTCAAGTCATCGATAGAAGCAGCTGAATTTACAAATACTAGAGTCTATGAAGATGTTAGATTTTTAGTCGAAGATAGTGATGCTATTTTTATAACTGTACCAGATGGCGCTATATCTAAGGTATGGGACGAATTGAAAGTGCTTCCAATAAAAGATAAGATCATTAGTCATTTTAGTGGTTCTTTAAGTTCGGAGGTTTTTTCGGATAGTAGTCGTTACAGTGCATTCGGTTATTCGATCCATCCCCTTTTTGCAATTAATGATAAGTATCATTCTTTTAAAGAGTTGTCGAAAGCAGTTTTTACCATCGAGGGGCATGAGAAGTACTTGAACGATCTGACCGGTTTAGTTGAAAGCTTCGGGAACGAGGTAAGCGTGATTCAAGCTGCGGACAAAACTCGGTACCACGCATCTGCAGCTATGGTCAGTAATCTTTATGTCGGTCTCGTAGCCTTAGGTGAGAAAATGCTTGTTGACTGTGGTTTTACACCAGACAAAGCGCACCGGGCACTCGCACCACTTATTCAAGGAAATACGGAAAATATTCTTTCCTACGGGACAACGGATGCACTGACAGGACCGATTGAGAGAAATGATCTTGGTACCATTTTAAATCATTTGCAAGTCTTACATCCACAGGAAAAGGAAGTTTATAAAGCTCTATCAGGACTGGCTCTAGAGGTAGCGGAGGAGAAACATAAAGACAGGGACTATAAAAAAATCAAAGGGGTTATCAAAGAATGAAAAATACAGTGACGTCATTCCAGCAACAAAAAAATGCAGGCGATAAAATTACGATGCTTACGTGCTACGACTATTCGATGGCAAAGTTGATGGATCAAGCTGAAATTAATATGTTATTGGTTGGGGATTCGCTTGGACAAGTTATGCTTGGATATGAAAATACACTGCCTGTTACAATAGATGATATGATTCACCATACAAGGGCTGTTGCTAGAGGAGCAAGCAAGGCTTTTGTTTTAGCAGATTTACCATTCATGTCTTATCAAATTTCCGTTCAGGATGCTGTATTAAATGCAGGCAGATTAATAAAAGAAGGCAGGGCGCATGGTGTAAAATTGGAAGGCGGTACAAAGGTTTGCCCACAGATTAAAGCCATTGTAGAAGCATCCATTCCAGTTTGCGGGCATATCGGTCTAACCCCGCAATCTGTTAATGAATTTGGCGGGTTTAAGGTGCAAGGGAAAACCGAGGCTGCTGCTAGACAGTTAATCGCGGATGCTAAAGCAGTAGAGGCGGCGGGAGCATTTATGATCGTGTTAGAAGGCGTGCCTGCAAAACTAGCAGAAATCGTCACCAAGGAAATAAATATTCCAACAATCGGAATAGGCGCGGGCCCGGGGTGCGACGGACAAGTGCTTGTATATCAAGATATGCTGGCAATCTTTTCGGATTTCACGCCAAAGTTTGTCAAACAGTTTGCACAAGTAGGGGAAATCATGCAACAAGCATTCCGGGATTATATAACCGAAGTCAAAGAAGGATCGTTTCCTGCTAAAGAGCATACCTATACTGTTTCCGATGAGGTCATTGATAAATTATATTAAGGAAGAAAATTAAAGGAGTTAAGTATAATGCAGATTGTATCAACCATTAAGGATGTTAAAGCTGTTGTGAAAAAGTGGAAAGAAGAAGGGCATACAATTGGCTTTGTACCGACGATGGGATTTTTGCACGAGGGACATGGAAGTCTTATTACTGCTGCAAGAGAAGCAAATGAAAAGGTTGTAGTTAGTATTTTCGTAAATCCAATGCAATTTGGGCCAAATGAGGATTTTGATAGTTATCCCCATGACTTGGAGAGAGATAGTAAGATTTGTGAAAATCTAGGAGTGGACCTTATTTTCCACCCAACACCAGAAGAGATGTATCCGCAAGATTTTTTTACGTATGTTGATATGTCTGTACTAACCGAAGAACTCTGTGGATTAAACCGTGAAGGTCATTTTCGCGGGGTATGTACGGTTGTCAACAAGTTATTTAATATTACACAGCCAGACCGTGCTTATTTCGGAGAGAAGGATGCACAACAATTGGCCATCATCAAACAAATGGTAAAGGATTTATGTATGAATGTTGAGGTCATTGATTGTCCGACTGTTCGTGAAGAAGATGGTTTGGCGAAGAGTTCTCGTAATACATATCTTTCTCCTGAAGATAGAGGGGCAGCATTGATTGTAAGTGATACTATTTCCCTTGGCGAAAGCTTGGTAAAAGAAGGGGAAACAAATGCAGAGAAATTGATTGCTGCAATGGAAACGCATCTCAAAACAGAACCAAAGGCTAAAATTGAATATGTGAAGGTAGTTGATGGGGAGACGCTGCAGCCAATTTCAACTATTAGACCGGGAGTTTTAGTTGCTATAGCGGTGCATATTGGAAAAACAAGACTGATTGATAATTTTAGTGTTCGTAAGTTATAGACTTAAATTGAAAATGTACAATAAAAGAAAGGACATAACGTATAGATGATTAATCGTTATGCCCTTTTTTAACCAGCTCAACAGTTAATTAATACGTAAATCGAGAGTAACGGGACTGCGAACCCCAAGGAGAAAGCTGCACGTACGCTGAATAAAAGTAATTACGAATTTACTTTTTTATTTCCAGGTGTGTTGAGTTAATAACAATCAAATCCTTTGGTTAAGCTAGTATTAATAATAGCTTAACTAAAGGACTCTGAGGTGATGATATGTTACTGTCAGGAGAGATTATATCTGGAGAATTTGACGGCAATGCGAATGAGTTTTCTATACAAAAAGTAAAACACTTCACGACACAAACAACGATAAATGAAAAACAGTTAAAAAGTCTTTATCATTATCTGAAAAAACATCAAGATGATGCAGAAGGCCATGTCATTACGCTATATGACCAATTGCCTATCCGATTGAATCGGGAAGAAATAAGCCTACTTGCGGGTGACCTTGAAAAAGTGCAGGAAATGTATCTTGACACATTCTGAATGACCGCTTATAATGAAGAAGATTTTTAATAAGAGGGAGTATTATTGAGAAAATGAGACAACATCCTAACTTTGAACCGATAATTGAATATGGTCAAAGCCTCTGATTTGCGTTGCAGAGTGATTGGGATACGTCTGTCCTTTATCATAATCATAATGTCAAATTATGAAAAAAGTTATATACCATACAATGAACTCTACGGATAATTCAATTCAGGTGGTGGAAAGGCGGCTCTGTTCTGTCTTTCCTTTTTAGTTTTAGTGAATGAGACCCCCCAATGTTTTTAAGGAGTACCCCTACTTTTGACCACAGGCAGCTGCTTGTGATTTTTTATTTTGAACAAACAATTGAAGGAGGAAGTTTTTTGCAAACTTTATTATTTTTTTGATGGTAAAAAGTGAGTGAAATGCATAGATATACTATATTTTAAAATAAAATTAGAGGTAAAAATAATGAGCAAATCAAAAGAAAAAAATTATGAATTTCTATCAGAAGATCCGAATGTCAAAACATTGCCGCTTATGGCAGCGTTGATCATCGGAGCGTTTTTCGCGATATTGAATGAGACACTGTTGAATATTGCGCTCACGACATTAATGGCAGAGTTCGATATTACGCTACCAACTGTCCAGTGGGTTGCAACAGGATTTATGTTAATGATGGGGATTGTTATACCAGTATCTCCATTATTTATGCAATGGTTTACGACAAGGCAGCTTTTCATTGGGACGATGACGGTCTTTACAATTGGTACAACGATAGCGGCAATCGCGCCGACATTTTCCGTATTGCTTACTGGCCGGTTGATTCAGGCAGTCGGTACTGGAATGTTGATGCCGATTATATTCAACGTCTTTTTACTTGTGTATCCTCCACATAAAAGAGGGAAAATCATGGGAATTGTTGGGTTAGTTATTATGTTTGCACCTGCAATCGGACCAACACTTTCAGGAGTTATCGTTGATTACTTGGGTTGGAGATTTTTATTTATCTCTGTCCTCCCATTTGCTGTATTTTCGATTCTTTTTGCCTTGAAATATTTGGTGAATGTATCGGAAGTGACGAAACCGAAGATCGATTGGCTCTCCATTGTCTTTTCAACGGTAGGTTTTGGTGCAACAATATACGGATTCAGCTCGGTTGGAGAGAGTGAGGCAGGGTTTTTAACACGTGATGTTTTAACTGCAATTATCATTGGGGTGATTGGAATCATTCTCTTTGCCATCAGACAATTTAAGCTGGAAGAACCGTTGATGGACTTGCGCGTGTTCAAATTGCCGATGTTCACGCATGCAGTAATCATGTTCATTATTATTGTGATGACGATGTTTGCCTCAGAACTTATCTTACCGGTGTTCATGCAGGGACCAATGGCTCTTGCACCAGCAATGGCTGGAATGCTGCTGCTCCCGGGAAGTATTTTAAACGGGATTATGAGCCCATTTATGGGCGCTTTATTCGATAAAGTTGGTCCTCGGGTGATGATGATACCTGCGACAATTGTGCTTGCCGGGACGATGTTTATGTTCAGCCGAATGACAGCTGATACGCCGCCTTGGGTAATAATCGTTGGATTTATGCTCATTATGCTTAGCGTATCTGCAACGATGATGCCAGCTGAAACAAATGGGCTGAATCAGCTGCCGAAGCGATTATATCCGCACGGTACGGCTGTGATGTCCACGCTGCAGCCGTTGAGCGGGGCAATTGGAGTTTCGGTATTTATCAGTATTTTAAATTCGAAACAGGCCAGTTATCTCGCAGGTGTTGCGGATCCTGCGTCTCAACAATCAATAACGCAAGCGATGGTTGTTGCAGTGGAGCATGTCTACTTTATTATCTTTATCATTACGATCATCGCAGTAATTCTATCCTTCGTTGTCTACCGCGCTCGGCCGGTTGAAGAAAATGTTTAAAAAAGGTTGACAATTATCTAAAAGCTATGTAGAGTATAGCTAATAACTTAATAAAGCAAATTTTCTTATCAAGAGAAGTGGAGGGACTGGCCCTGTGAAGCTTCAGCAACAGACATGAATATGTATTGTGCTAATTCCAGTAGCGTCATATGCTTGAAGATAAGAAGAGTAGACACGATACTAGAATCCTCTTCTTATTTTCAAGAAGGGGATTTTCTTATTTTTGCAGATATGAAAGTAGAAATCCTTTCTTCCCGCATAAATGCAACTAGAGCATTCGCCGTAAAAGCTTGGTGAAGACAGAGTCTTCTAATCAAAATATATAATGAAAAGGGGAAATACAATGACGACACTTACGAAAGCGCCATTTCGAGCAGATCATGTTGGAAGTTTATTAAGACCCGAAAGCATTAAGCAAGCAAGAGCAGATTTTCAGGCCGAAAAGAAGTCAGCGGATGAATTATATGCGATTGAAACAGAAGAGATTACCCGAATTGTTGATAAGCAGATTGAAGTTGGCTTAGAGGTTGTAACGGATGGAGAATTCCGCCGTAGATTCTGGCACACTGATTTCCTTGAGCATTTAAATGGCATAGAGGGCTATGTTCCAGAGCATGGTTATCGATTTAAAGGGATAGAAACAGAAAAGTACACAATTCGCAACAACGGAAAAGTGTCATTCAATCCGAACCATCCATTTATTGAGGACTTTAAGGTCTTTAATAAAATTGTTGATGGTCGTGCAGTCGCAAAACAAACGATTCCAAGTCCGAATCAGCTATTCCACCCTGGCATGATGGACGAGACAGTTTACTCCGATATTGAAATTTATGCGAAAGATGTTATTCAAGCATATCGTGATGCGATTCAAGCGTTTTACGATGCAGGTGTCCGTTACTTGCAATTGGATGACGTATACATTGCAGGACTCTCTTCTCCTGAGAAGGAATTCCCTGAAGATGGCTACTCGAGAGAGCAATACATCGACTTGGCCCTCCGCGTAATCAATGGAGTGTTGGATGGTAAACCAGCGGATTTAACTGTCACAACGCACTTATGCCGTGGAAATTACCAGTCTGCATACATGTTCAGTGGTAGTTATGATTTGATTGCACCAACCTTACTCGCGAAGGAAAAAGTGGATGGATTTTTCCTGGAATATGATGACGAACGTTCTGGGGATTTCAAAGCTTTAGCCCATATTCCTAAGGGTGGGCCACAAGTGGTCCTTGGATTAGTTACTTCGAAGTCAGGTGAACTGGAAGATAAGGAAAAGCTTAAAGATCGAATAAAAGAAGCGACACAATACATTCCCAAGGAGCAAATTTGCTTAAGCCCACAATGCGGATTTTCATCAACCCATCACGGAAATAAGTTAACGGAAGAACAGCAATGGGAGAAATTACGCTTTATCGTTGAGTTATCAAAAGAAATTTGGTGATACCAAAATGAGATAATCTTAAGCATTTGGACGGTACACCTGTTATTTAACAAGCAGAAGACTCTCGTGTTTTATACACATTAACGGTCTGTAATACCCCCCACTCTAAACAAGAGGGAAAACTAAAATGTGAAGGTGGGGGATATACAGTCCGTAAATACCTGATTCTGTTCAACTAACATTCAGTGGGGAGGTAAGGAATCTCCCACTGAATGAAGTTTCACTTTAAGAATTATTTAATAGTGAATGAAAAAGGTCAAAAAAGCAAATTTCGAGCAGTATGTAGCTGCTGGAAGTTTGCTTTTTTTATTGGTGGACATTACGTTTGGATTTTAATCGTAAGAGTTGTAACAATTATTATACTTTGTTAATATCATAATACCAAGTAAATTTATATGAATGGTGTGGTTGGATTGGGAGAGCAGTTTAATCGTTTATTTGACGAGTGGGCAGCGAGTTACGATGATACGGTTCAGGGGGCTGATATGGAATATCGGGAAGTATTCAGAAATTATGAAATAATTCTTCAGAAGATTAGTGATCGTGTGCATGGTTTTGTCATTGAGTTTGGCGTAGGAACAGGTAATTTAACAAAAAAGCTTATGGAAAAAGGGTTAGAAGTGGTTGGGATTGAGCCTTCAGACAATATGCGGAAAATTGCCCAACAAAAACTTCCTAACACGAAAATTATGAAAGGCAATTTTCTATCCTTTCCCAGACAAAATAAAAAGGTAGACGCAATTGTGAGTAGCTATGCATTTCATCACTTGACGGATAAGGAAAAGGAGCAAGCGATTAAACTCTACACAAATATATTAGACACGCAAGGGAAAATTATCTTCGGTGATACGATCTTTGAGAATGATAAAAAGAAAAATGAAGCCTATCTACAGGCGAAAAAGAAGGGTTATCATCGATTAGCAGAGGATTTGAATACGGAATATTACACGACCATCCCTAAGATGGAACAGATACTTCATCAGTATGGGTTTACAACAAGTTTTGAACAAATCAATGATTATGTATGGATTATGGAAGCGCAATTGAATAGAGAAGCAAAGCTCGCATAAGAAAAATGTCCATATGAGGCAGGTGGTGGAAAGAATGAATATCATACAAAACCTCAGCCAGTTGGTTGGGAACACGCCAATGTTTGAAATCACTGCATATGATTTACCAAAAGATGTAAGGCTGTTTGCGAAATTGGAGTTCCAGAATATTGGTGGGAGCATCAAGGATCGGCTCGGATTTTATCTCATTCAAAAAGCTATCGAAAAAGGGGAATTACAAAAGGGAGACACCGTGATTGAGCCGACCGCGGGTAATACGGGGATTGGCTTGGCACTTGCTGCAATCCATTATCAATTACATGCTATTTTCGTTACTCCTGAAAAATTTAGTCAGGAGAAACAGGCCCTTATGCGGGCATTAGGCGCTGAAGTAATCAATACACCGACAGAGTTTGGGATGGCCTATGCAATAGAAAAGGCGCAACAACTTGCAAGCGTTCGTCCGGGCGCCTATATTCCTAATCAATTTTATAATAAAGATAATCCAAACACCTATTATGATACACTTGGGCCGGAAATTATAGCTGACTTAGATGGAAGAGTTGATATTTTTATTGCTGGTGCCGGTTCGGGTGGGACGTTTACTGGCGTGGCACGTTATCTAAAAGAAAAGCAGCCACAAGTAAAGACAGTAATTGTGGAACCTCAAGGATCCATTTTAAATGGGGGTGACCCGGGTCCCCATAAAATAGAGGGAATAGGAGTAGAATTCATACCAGACATTATGGACCGGAGTCTATTTGACAAAATTTATACGGTTACCGACGAACAAGCATTTGCCCGATTAGCTGAGATAGCAAAATATGAAGGATTACTCGTTGGCAGTTCTTCCGGTGCTGTAGTAGAAGCTGCTTTAAAAGAAGCAGAAATCGCGGAGCCTGGAACAAATATCGTAACTATTTTTCCGGACAGTAGTGAACGCTACTTGAGTACGGGAATCTATCGCGGGGAAAACGTCCGTAACACTTCCGCATCAAAAGGAAGAGGTTAATCAAATTTATTTAGGCGGACGCTACCACCCTGATTCACGAAAGCGAATTCAGTGGGAGAAGGGCCGTCGACTAAATACGCGACGTCTTGTCGCAATGTCGACACTAGCACGTCCAGTGCATCGAAACCCCCACTGAATGAAGTTTCATTCTAAGGAGGGATAGAATAAGATGAGAAAGAAAACGCAATTAATTCACGGTGGAGCAGCTATTGATAAAAATGTTGGCGCGATGTCGCCGCCGATTTATCAGGCAAGCACATTTAAGCAAAATGGTGTCGGTAATTTTACTTATGAATATTCACGGACGGGAAACCCTACGCGAGAGGCTTTAGAAACACTTATTGCTGATCTGGAAAAAGGGAAGCGTGGCTTTGCTTTTGCTTCTGGAATGGCTGCAATTGCAGCGGTAATGGATCTATTTCAATCGGGAGATCATATCCTGATTACTGATGATGTATATGGCGGAACTTATCGCTACATGACAAAGATCTTAAATAACCGGAACATCGATGTAACCTTCACAGATTCAAGTAATTTGGACGAAGTTAAAGAAAACATTCGCCCGGAGACAAAAGCTATTTTTATAGAAACACCGACAAATCCATTGTTGAAAATAACGGATATTGAAGCGTTAGCGGATATTGCAAAAGGAAATAACTTAACATTAATTGTTGATAATACATTCCATACGCCATATTGGCAATCGCCAATTGATCATGGAGCAAACATTGTCATCCATAGTGCAACGAAATATTTAGGAGGCCATAGCGATCTTGTAGCGGGTCTAGTAGTAGTAGACGACGAAGAGCTTGGTGAAGCAGTACATTTTATTCAAAATGCGACCGGTGGTGTTCTAGCTCCTCATGATAGTTGGTTGCTGATTCGAGGAATCCGAACATTAGGAGTTAGAATGGAAGAAATCGAAAGTAATACGAGTGAAATTGTTGAATTTCTTGTAAACCATCCACAAGTTGGAAACGTGTACTATCCAGGTTTACCAGAGCATCCGAACCGTGAAATTCATGCCAAGCAATCAGGTGGTTTCGGCGGGATGGTATCCTTTACGGTAGACAATGAAGAAAAAGCAATGGAAGTTCTTAATAAAGTAAGATATTTCACTCTTGCTGAGAGTCTGGGAGCTGTCGAAAGCCTTATTTCACTTCCAGCAAAGATGACACACGCCTCTATCCCGAGAGAGCGAAGAATTGAATTAGGGATAGAAGATGGTTTGATTCGTCTTTCAGTTGGTTTAGAAGATGTAAAGGATTTAATGGAGGATCTGCAACAAGCGTTAGATTAGATGTGAGAACTCTCATAACTTTTAGATAGTTGATTATTTCTAGAAAAAAGGTATAATGATTAGTATAAAATTAAACGTTAAGAAGGATGATTAGAAAATAAGACTACGATTCCAAACTTTGAACCAGTAACTAAATACGTTCAAAGACTCTGCTTGTTTGTGCAGGGTAAACGGGATTAGTCTGTCCTTTTTTAATCAACTTCATTTTTAATCTTACTCTGTTTTAATGAGGAAGGCGGCTTATTCTGCCTTCTTTTTTTGTGCCCTTTTTTAACAGAAAATGAAAGACGAGCTCGCATTAGACTTGAGCTCGTATCGATCCTAGCTATCGATACGAAATTTAACTATTTCGGGAGGTAGCAGAGATGGAAAAAATATGCTTTGAATTAGAAAATATAGCGTTAACTTATTTTGATCAAACGATAATAGAGATTGAACGATTAGCAATTCACCAGTTTGACCGAATCGGTATTGTTGGGAAGAATGGTGCAGGTAAGAGTACGTTATTAAAGCTCTTGGCTGGGATGATTCAGCCAACACGTGGAAAGGTGCATCATCATGCAGATTTTGCCTATTTTGATCAATTGTCGGCGCCAGAAAAAAGTGCGATTGATTATGAATTAATCGGGAAATTAGCGATCCCGGAAACTTCGCTTGATAACTTCAGCGGTGGAGAGCAAACGAGATTGAAACTTGCGCAAATCTTTTCTGATTATCATGAAGGCTTACTTCTGGATGAACCGACGACACATCTTGATGCGGATGGGACCCAGTTTTTAATCGATGAATTAACTTACTACTATGGTGCTCTAGTCCTCGTAAGCCACGACCGTTATGTGCTGGACCAATTGGTGAACAAAATTTGGGAAGTCGAGGATGGTAGAGTAAAGGAGTATGCAGGAAATTACTTGAACTATACCGCGCAAAAAGAGCTGGAAAGAGATCAGCAAGCAGAAGAACATGAAAAGTATCAAAAAGAGAAGTCACGTTTAATGAAAGCTGCTCGAGAAAAGATGAAGAAGGCAGAGAAAATAACCGAGGCGAGTGGCCAAAAGTCTAAAAAGGAAACAAGAGCGAAGGCGAACCGGATGTTTGAGACGAAATCAAAGGGAACAAGTCAAAAATCTGTTGAGCGAGCAGCAAAAGCACTGGAAAAAAGGGCGGAACAACTGGATGAGGTGGAAGCACCAAAAGAAGAGAAAATCATCCGTTTTCACCAGTCGAAAGCACTCGAACTTCATAATAGATTTCCAATCATGGCAGACCGCTTGAACCTGCAGGTAGGGGAGAAGGCATTACTTGAGGAAGCAAGTTTTCAATTCCCGCTTGGTAAGACGATTGCAATCACAGGAAAGAACGGTTCAGGAAAAACAACGTTACTCCGACATATAATGAATCAAGGCGAGGGGCTGACCATCTCTCCGAAAGCTGTAATCGGAGTTTATGAGCAGCTGGATTATAAATTTACGAAAGATGAAACAGTCCTTGATTATATGAAAGATCGTAGTGACCACGCAGAAAGTAAAATTCGCTCCGTTCTGCATGCCATGAGCTTTACAGGTAATGATTTGAAGAAAAATATCAGAGAGCTGAGTGGGGGAGAAGCAACTCGTTTAGTACTTTGTCAGTTGTTTTTAGGCAGATACAATCTATTGATACTGGACGAACCGACAAACTTTCTTGATGTGTTTTGTATTGAAGCATTGGAACGATTTTTAAAAGGTTACGAGGGAACTGTTCTGCTTGTGTCGCATGACCACACCTTTATTGAACATGTTGCGGATTGTGAGTATCGTTTGGAGAATAAGAAATTATCGTTAAAAAGTTAAAAAACAATTGAACCTTTTCATCCTAATCATTGTATAAGTGAGTAAAGGAAGAAAAGGAGTTTGATAATCGATGGCGTTAGGCTGGTTAATAAGCAGTGTTGTAGCAGCAGTTCTAGGAACGGTTTTTGTTATAATCATTGCTACAATGAATAAAAAGGTAGTTCGAAACAAATTGGGTAATATTGATTTTAAAAAATCGGATATTTATTTCCAGTGGACGAGATGGGATTATGTGATTATTATCGCTGCAGCTTATACATTTTTATGTATAACAGGTTTATTCGTATTTTTGCTACGTGGCGATAATATAGATAGCCCTTGGATACAATTTTTTATTCATCAAACCTTTGTGTTTTCTCTAATCACATTGACTTGGTTCGTCACCAGAATTGCATATGTCTTTAAAGGAATTAAAGAGCGGTGGTCCGATGAGTTTGAATAAGGAAATAGATTCTTGTATGGAGAAGCAAGATCCGTATTCGGCAGAAGCGCTTTTTGCGACTTATAAAACTGCGATCTATCAATTCGTCTATAGATATTGTCAAGATGAGCAAATGACATGTTTCGTTGAAGAAATTAAGGGAAATGTTGGAGGTAGGAGAATGAGTAAAAATGAATTTCCAGATGAACTTAAAAATAAATTGGATGAGTTCCATGTGGAAGTACCGGATATTCCGTTAAAGAGGAGTATATGGGAACGTCTTGCTAACTGGATTCATGCGCCGGCAAAGAACCCGCTTGATGCGCTTCGGATTAAAGAGGATTCTATCATAAAACTTGTTTTGTACCCAATGGTTCTCATATTTTTTATTTGTTTAGCACCGCTTCTATTGATTTGAGTAGGAAGCGTTAAAGTGAAAAAAAATAGGGCACCTAGATAGAGGGTGCCCATTTCATTCTGCGTATGTTTTTTTATGCAAGATGTGTTCTTGTTTCCCGACTAAAGTTTCTCTTCTTCTCACCAGTTCCAATAGATTACGTCATTTGAACCGTATGAGAAACAACATGAGCATACTTTTTTGTCTGTGGTACGAAGCTCTGGTAATTGGTTTATATTTGAGTTTACGTTTTCTTTTATTTAAATATCTATTCTTTTTGAAGTAGAATTGAATCAAAAAACCAAAATAAAATGGCGGCTAGAGTACTAAATATATAATGAGATAACATACTAAAAGGCTTTTCTCCCAAAAGTATCATAGCGAATGCTGTAGCAATAAACGCGATAGTTGCATAGATTAAGAGGTAAAGTATATTGAATCTCTTAGGTTTTATGTTCAATACAAACTGAACTGGTGCTGTAAAAATCAAGGAAAAGATCAAATAAAAAAAGTTAAGTAAAGAGTTAAGTAAAGAGTACCAATCAAAGAAAAGGTAGATAGCGAAAGAGTTATCATACTTAAAATTATAGATGTACATAAAGCACACAATAAAGCAAAACATAAGTACCTCAAAGTAAATATTCTCTTCATAAAAACACGACCTTCTAACTGGATTTAACTCTATCCCGCGGGAGAAATTAGAATACATGAATATATGGTAACAAAAGAAATCGATCTTTGGAAATTATTCCCTGGTATTGGATATGAATCATGGACGTACGATATGTAAATTTTCTAGAATATTAGTTAGATAATATGCTTTAAGACTTAGATAGTTCACGCCTGAAATATGGGAGTGAACTATTTTGTTGCATTTATATATTTAGGGGGGCAATGGGATACGTAAGAGTGATTAGATCTGTATCCCCGCCTTTCGAACTGATGAAAAGGATTGGAATATCTGTCTCTTTTCGTACCATTTGACATAATTCAAAGCCATCTATATGGGGCAGAAGTTACATCTAATATGATATTAAATCGGGTTGTTTATTTTTAATAATTTCTATCGTCGAGCGGCCATGACGAGTCGTCGTCACAATAAACCCTTCTTTTTTCAGGTAAAGACCGAGAACCTCTAACATATCAAGATCATCGTCTACTATCATAATTTTTCATTACCCATTCTATCCGACCCTTTAAGGAGAATCCACTTTCTGAAGATTAATTATCTAAATGTATTAGATCATAATATACATGCTTTATATACTTTTTGAAATCAAAATTTCTTAACATCTTGACAAGCAAACTTCATTTTTATATTTTTTCAATAAAACTAAAAAAATGGAAAGAAATGGTACATCGCAAACCTACATGAAAAATGTTGATAATTGACTAAAATTGTAGTATATTTACAAAGTATATTTTTTTATCTTCTTTCTCTAATATGGTATAAAGGGCTAGTTTAACGTTTTTTAATTGCTGCTATTACGGTCTAGTGGGTTTAACAGAAATAAAGAGGTGAATATATGAAAAGAAAAATAAAAATTCCTTTAGCATATCAAATTCTGATTGGATTAGTCCTTGGGATTATTGTAGGGGCTATTTTTTATGGAAATCCTGCGGTGGAAACTTATTTACAGCCGCTTGGGACAATATTTCTTAATATGATCCGCATGATTGTCGTTCCGATTATTATTTCTACACTAATCGTCGGTGTGGCCGGAACAGGAGACTTAAAACAATTAGGAAAACTTGGAGCAAAAACGATGATTTATTTCCAAGTTGTTTCCCTTGTTGCTATTGTAGTCGGACTGGCAGCAGCAAACATTTTTCAGCCTGGTAAAGGGATCGATATGTCTTCCCTTGCTAAAACTGAAATCAATGAGTATGTTGAGACATCTGAAAGTGTGCAGAATGAAGGGATTATGGATGTCATTGTAGGTATTGTGCCTAGTAACATTATCCAATCAATGGCAGAAGGGGATATGTTGCCCGTTATTTTCTTCTCTGTATTGTTTGGATTAGGTGTGGCGGCAATTGGTGAAAGAGGTAAACCTGTACTCGCATTTTTCCAAGGCACGGCAGACGCTATGTTCTGGGTGACAAATTTCATTATGAAATTTGCTCCGGTTGGTGTATTTGGATTAATCGGTGTATCTGTTTCTAAATTCGGTTTAGAATCATTAATTCCCTTAGGTAAGTTAATGCTCCTTGTATACGGGGCAATGATTTTCTTTGTTTTAGTTGTCCTAGGGACAATTGCGAAAGTGGTAGGTTCGAGCATTATTAATATTATAAAAGTATTGAAAGAAGAATTGCTTTTGGCATACTCTACTTCAAGTTCCGAGACTGTTTTACCAAAACTGATGGAGAAACTGGAGAAGACAGGATGTCCAAAAGACATTGTTTCTTTTGTTATTCCAACCGGTTATTCGTTTAACTTGGATGGTTCTACATTATATCAGGCGATTGCGGCTATCTTTATAGCGCAGTTATATGGAATAGATTTAAGTATCATAGAACAAGTTACATTAGTCTTAGTATTAATGATTACATCGAACGGGATTGCTGGTGTCCCCGGTGTTTCGTTTGTTGTTCTCTTGGCAACACTTGGAACAGTTGGAATTCCGCTAGAAGGACTTGCTTTTATTGCTGGAGTTGACAGACTGCTTGATATGGGACGTACTGTGGTGAATGTTCTTGGAAATGCGTTGGCTGCGGTAGTTATGTCGAAGTCTAGTGGCAGATTTGAAGTGAATAAACGGGATGCATATCTCGCAGCACTTCGGAAGTAGCATTCAATTTAATAGTTGCAGAAATAAAAAAGCTGGAGGATAGGTTTCATACCTGTCTTCCAGTATTTTTTGTCTATGAAAACATTTTTGTTTGCGAGTGATGAAATCCATAAATTGCTTCCGAGATTGTTTTGGTAATTTGTGTTCGGAACGGAGCTTTTTCAAAAGGCGTGGGATCTACACTTTTTAGTGTAAGCTCCAACGCCTTAATATTTTATTTACTGGAGTTTTGTCCCAGCGTCCTTTTTTGTAACGTTCTTTTTCTTTATTAGCCAGAGAATTAAAGCAATGGTTATGTATAAAATACTCATCGATAATGATGTTTTAAAAAAAGTAATTCCCCCTATTGTAACCGAATTAGAAAGCAATAAAGAGAAAACGAAGAGCATTGAACCAATAAAAAATAAAAAGTAATTAAACCACTTACAGTTATGTTTAAATATTACATATCCGATTAATGTTAACAAATATACAATACTTATTAAAGCAAGTATGGGAAAAAATGGTTTGAATTTAGCAGCAAACACAAGATAATCAAGGTGCAAAATATCCTCAGGAAATATTACTTCACCTTTAAATAAATGAGTGAAAGGTGTCGAATATGCCCATTCATCTGTATAAATGATGATTTCACTTCCTTCATACAATGCTGAGAAAATAGAAACTAACAATAGGATGATTCCAAGCCCAAATAGTAGAATTAGTCTATTCAAAATAAATCCCCACCTTTTTAACAACATTTTCTTATAAAGATTGAAATATTATAAGCTAATGATTTTCTCTTATAAGTTTAACATATACAATCATGTATTTATAAAAAAGGTTGGAAAAGATTTAAAGTTTTTTCCAACCTTCTAATAATCATCTAAGCTGCTGTTAAAAGTTGTTCATAAGCAAGCTGACCTTGTA
The DNA here is from genome assembly GCF_037072045.1 of Oceanobacillus sp. MO10714A. Classification (NCBI taxonomy): domain Bacteria; kingdom Bacillati; phylum Bacillota; class Bacilli; order Caryophanales; family Bacillaceae; genus Oceanobacillus; species Oceanobacillus sp. MO10714A. The sequence continues at coordinate 52,814 of NZ_JAXHDC010000010.1, forward strand.
GAAGTTGTACTGTTCCGCTACCGGAATTAATTAATTTTAATTTATATCGTTTACCACGAGGTAGCCCAGAAAGATTGGCACTTTGCCAATGGTAGCCTTTAGGAAATGAACGTTTACCTTGGTATTTGTCTTGAGAATCATAGATTTCTAAAGTCATTGGTTGGTTAGTTATTTTTTCAATGTCAATATGACGCGGGTTGAAAAAAGCAAACCCTCCACTAATCCAAATATAATTTGAAAAAGTTGTTCTTCCGAAATCGTAAAATGCTTGTCTGCTCATTTTAAATTCCTCCTAATAATTATTCCAACCGGCTGGTAGTATATAAAGAGAGGAAGATCTAAAAAAAACAACTAAATAAGTTATTCTTTCTATTTTTTATGGTTGATTTACGGTTGATTAAAATGAAAAATACACTTATTTTCTTAATTGAATAAGAAAAAATAGGGAGAACCCCATTCTATGTTGATCTAGTGCATAACTAGATCAACATAGAATGTACATAGAATGGGTTTTTTGTATTTAGCGTGCCCAGCAAGCCGTTAATTGCTAGTTGGTAGAAGTCCAATCTGGTAAGTACCAAGACGCTCAGTAGCTGACAGGCAACTGGTGGAGAAATCCTAAGGTTGAAGCCCTGTGACAAAGTAACTCAAAGTTTGAATGCGGGCAACCTAGCAGGTCGTAACATAAAGTGAATCCTGCCGCCTTGTCAATTACAACCCTCGTTGAGGACAAAGGGAAGTTGAGCCTGGTGAATATGGGCGAAAACCACGGAAGGTGTGAGGAACTTGGAATTCAGCACCGAAGAATCCCTCGGGGTATGGTGTTTGTAGCCTAAACCCTTGTCTTTATAACGAGCTGTATAGTCAAAAATATTGTCGTATGAATTTACATAAAAGAGCCGACATTCATTGTGTCCTTGGTATAATGGATGTAATGAATGTCGGCTCTATTTATTTAATCATTTAGAAAGGAAGGGCCTTCAAGACTTATGGTGATTTTATTTTATACTTATTTCATTTTTCAATAAACCCTTTTAGCATCTTTAATCCCCTGAAATAGGACTGAGATACTAACACAAAAGGAATAAAGTATTATTATATCTCATCTATTTTAAGGCGAGGTGCATGAAGCAATATAAGGGAAGTTTGAGAATCATAATATCTTATAATGATATTAAAGAATTAAATTTGATAGTAGAAAAGAGAGGGGAGGAGTAGCAATGAATTATAGAAAAATAACTCGTTAAAAAAATATAAACATCCATATGATGTATTTTTACATAAAGTTTAAGAATTTCGACATGGTTCGACGGTAAAAAATATTTATATGTGTTAGACTTCTTCATAATGATTCTAATAAAATCATAAATAATTTTAGGGGGTATTTTATGAAGAAAATTACGAAAGGTTTTATTGTGCTGTTGGCTGTGTTTCTATTTGCAACAGGTTTTACAGCAAAACTAGCTTCTGCAGCATCCTACAATTTTTACAATATGAAAACTTGGGAAACAGTAGGGTATGGGTTCACAACGTCTGGTGGTTTCGTGGGAGCACTTCAATCCAATTTATGGGCTTCCCGATTTCAAACCGTTACGGGATCAGTAGATGAAATATTCGGTTCTGGTACGAGACAAGGCGTGATTAATTTTCAAAGAAGCTATGGTTTAAGTGCTGATGGTATTGTAGGGCAAGGAACTTGGGGACAAATGGAAAAGCATACTAGAAATCTTGATGATTTTCATAGAGTTTACAAAGATACTAGTGCAACCTATAGAGTTGTGTATGCTGGTGGTACACCAGGTGGGGCAAACGACTATCATTTAGAGAACACGGCAACTGGTAGAACTATAAAATGGGGAACTATGTGGGTAAATGGAAGAAGTATAGCTGCTAACAACACTAATGAACCAGCGATTTCTAAAAGCTATTCTTCTCACAAGCCATCAAATCAGGAAATAGCTGAATTAGATATACCAGTTACTATCAAAAATAATAAAAATATTAGTGCTATGTCTCAGCAAGATCCTGAAATACTAATTTCTGAAACAGGAGAAGTGAAAAATGCTAGTCTATGGTTCTACACGGAAACAAACCCTATTGTAGTATCGGAATCAACTTATGAATCAGGAATAAACATTGATGAAATGGTTAAAAGATCTTCATCATGGTATCCAGGCGAGACTGTTGAAGTAATAGATTTCAAAGGTCATCCTGCGGTAGTAAACAACTCGGGAGAAGGAATTTATGAAATTCACATTATTACATCTAAAAAGTTTTTTACATTAGGTGGAGCTGAAAAGGATGTCTTGTTTTCTATAGCAGAGGAAATAAACTTTAATTAAAACCACAGAAGAGCTACAGCGTAATGTTGTAGCTCTTCTTGAATTGGTTATATATGTTAAGTTAAGTCTGGGTGCTCTCGGTGCTATCCTCAATGGATAAGCACTATTTCTTGTTGAATTTATTATGTAAGTTAATTTCATAATTACTCTTTTTAAACTACAAAGACGGACAGAATTTCTGAATTGTATTTTTAAAAACAGAAATCATGTAGTTTGTTGTTGATTTAATTGTGCATTGATGCGATCTGCAGCTAGTTTTGATGCATTATAAACAAGTGTGACCAGGTCAAAATGAACTTTTGCACGTTCTCCGGTACGATAACGAACATTGTTAAGCTGAAAGAACTCTTTAAGATAGGCGTTCACACGCTCTACAGCGGTACGGCGTTTGTAAATGTTCCTCCATGCCAACGAACCACGAGTTGGAGTGGTATATTTTCGAAGTCTGAGGTTATTTTCACTCCTTCTGTGACAGATGCCTTCGTTAGCTAAAGGACATTCACTACATTCTTTTGGTCTCGTGTATTTTAATGTATCATATTTGGCATCAAAATTATCATAACGGTGTCCACGAAAACAAGTAGGGGCAAAGTGTTTTTATCAAAACCAATGAGTTCCCCTTCATTACGCTTGTTGGACGCAATCACAGATTGTTGGCCCATTCGATGGACTTGTTCGTAGATGGGCTCATAGTCATAGCCTGCATCCACCGTCTGATAACGTAAATGTAGTTGGAGAAAGCGTTCATGAACTCATTTAAGCAATGGAATCGCTGCCTTTCCGTCATTTAGATTGCCCGATGAAAAGAGTGATCTAAAATGTATTGACTCGATGTACCAACGATGAAGTGAGCCTTGAAACCAAACCAAAACACATTTTTTCCTTCCGAGTTCTTCTTGATACCCCATTTTGGGTCCTAAGGCACTTTGGCACGCGGTTCAGCTAAAGGAACATCTAATTGTGATTCTATTTTCTTTTCATATAAAGGCATATTCGCTTCCTTTTCGGCTTCGTCCTTTAACCATTTTTCACGCTCTTCTTTCGTTTTACGCCCACGTTTTTTAGGTATGGACTTTGGCTTTTCTTCTTTCGGGGGCGCTTGGTCACGTGCTTCAAAATGACTGCATCGATGGCAGCTGTATCGTCTGTGATAAGGCCTTCTGCGATGGCTTGATGTACTATATTTTCTTTTTCCTTTTCTAGGACATCACACGCCAGTAATCATTAATTTCGTTACAAGGCGAGAATAGGATGCTTATGAAGGAACGGAATCGGACATGAGGAATCCATAATTCAACTTAAAAGCAATATCTTCATGAAGACGTTTAATCAGATTCTTTACCGTAGGAATCCGTTCCGAGTATCTTACAACTAAGGAAATTTACATCGTTGCATAATTCAGTACTTCAGGTGCACCAAGACGTGACTTTTTAGTTATTGCATGATAGATTGCATCCAAATCTATGTAGAAATAATCTCTTCATACTTTTCGGTTGATTCCATGTCATATAATGGTCATAAGAAGCACTCCTCCAGTATTTTTATGATTTTGTCGTTATTACCATTATACAAGATTTGGGGAGGTGCTTCTTTTTTAGTCTCTTGAATTTGTTGGGAGACAAGGGTTATGCATTATGAAATTCATTTATGTAAGAATGGTATAAGAAGATTTATTTTAGTGAGGAATTCTTGTTTTTATTTATTTTAGAATTCAATTAAAACTGTAACTTTTAATCTTATTAACCGTCTAAGTAATGAATGAAAAAATAAAGGGGGGGGGTGAGTTGATTTGGGAGGCGACAACATGACAGCGAAAATTACAGAATGGTATGAACGTTATGGTGATTCCATATTCCATTATATTTTGATGATGGTTCACGATTATCAACAAGCGGAAGATCTAACACATGATACCTTTTTAAAGGCTTACAAAAATTATCAATCATTTGAAGGTAGGGCAAAGCCGAAAACTTGGCTGTTTAGTATTGCTCGTAATGTAACAATTGACTATATGAGAAAGCCAAAATCCATAAAAACTTTAAAAGATATATTTATAACTAAGAAAGACTCAAATCCTTCACCAGAAGCTCTTATAGAGCTTAAGGAAAGTTCAAAAGAGCTATATAGAGCGTTGGGGAATATCAAACAGTCATATCGTGAAGTGATTATATTAAGAAAGATAAAAGGCTTCAGTATTAAAGAAACATGTGAAGTTTTAAATTGGTCAGAAAGCAAGGTTAAATCTACTCTTTTTAGGGCCATTCCTGCTTTAGAAAAACAACTTACCAAGGAGGGGTTTTTAAATGAGAAAACAATATAGTGAAAGGTCTATTTATGACAATTATCTAAAACAATTGGATAATGATAAGGATATTATTTGGAATAGAAAAAGAAAAGATCAGGTGCGAAGCAAAATAATATTTAGTATAAATAAATTGGAACGAAAGACAAAAATACAGACAGGTTTTAAATATGTATCAAGTTTTGGAGTGTTTATTGTTCTTCTATTATTTGGATATCAGTTGTTCTTAAGCGATATTAATAATAATGGCGAAGAAGTTTCAACTGAACCCATGGATAACCAAACACAAAACTTTTTAGTTGTAGATGATTCAAATGAAGAAGAGACAATCAATGGAAGTAACGAGGACGAAAAGGATACAGAAACAGAGATGGGCTTGAGACTACCTAAATATATCCCAAGTCAAGTGACTGGCGAACCACAGTATAAAGAGAGAGAATACTCTGAAGGGAGGGGACTGACTGAGGTCACATATATGGATTCAGAAAGCTATTTCCTTCACTTTTCGCAATCAAAAATGGTTGCAAGTAAAGAAGAAATCATAGAAAAAGTGAAAAATGAGATGTATGCAGATGAGGTGTTAGAAGAAATTGAAATTTCTGGGCAGTCTTCGTTTCTACTTTTAGAAGGCGACACTTCCTACTATAGTTCCCTTCATATCATTACCGATAAATATTTTATTACTTTAAGTACTCATGGGATTGAAAAGGAAGAAATATTGAAGATCGCTAACTCTATTGATTTAACGGGGTTATAAATTGGGATTATATCAGTCAGTACTTAGAAGGGTGCTTTTCTTAAAATATGATAAGCACTCCTGTTTGTTGGAAAACTAATAGAGAGTTACTTGATTGCTTCTCTTTGTTTCTGACTCTTTCTGATATACTACAGTCTAATTAATAATTACCTTAAATCATTTTTGCAATGATGTAATCTATTATTATAGTTGCTATGAATAATATAATATTTACGAATGGTCCTCTATATACTTGGTAAATACGATTAAGATACTGTGACCCAAATAACGCCGCCAGAATTACGAGTTAAAACATTGCAAATGACTTTTTTCTAAGTTGCATTTTGTATATATGGCTATTTTCATGATCATAAAAAAGAGTATACAGCCCTTTCTCCCTATAAAAGCATTCCTGTAAATAAAGTAATTTGAACGGAAATGAGCATAGAATAGATTGTACAAAAATAGAGCCTTCTTGGTACGATAGAGAGTGTCATGCATGACCTCGAATTAAGTACCTAAGGAGGACTCCTACAATGGATTTTACACAAAATGAGCGCCTAGCGAAAATCACAGAAGAAACAATTCAGCTATCAGCTATGAAGAGTAAATTTCTACTTTAAATCGTTTATATTGAAAAAATGGCTTATCCGCAAAAGGAGGATTTGAAATTGATTGCCAAATTTAAATTTGAATTGGATGATTTAATAGCGATTCAATCTTTTCTAGCTACGAAATCGAAGTCTCATAGAAGGAATAGATTATTAGTTAGTGCCGTTGCTGCTATAGGCTTGATGGTTTTTATTATGTTAATATTCAAAGTGAATTTTATAACGGGTGCAATTGTATCAGCTGCTTTTTTTTATGTTTCGTACAAGTATATCTCTAAAAAATCGATGGAAGATCAAGCCAAAAGAATAGCGAAAAAGGACCCTACCCTAGTTAATGTGGAATGTACACTAACAGTTTCAGACAAAGGATTGTTGAGGGAATTTAAGAACTCCACCAGCAACTTGGGATGGGAAGAAATAAAATTCGTAAGCGAGGATGATGAGAGGTATTTTCTATACATGTCGGACGTCCATGTCATCGTTTTAAATAAGAACCCATATAATATGTCAAAAGAAGAAACCCGAGAATATAATACATTACTTCGCAATTATTTCAATCAGCACAATATAGCAGTGGAATAAGGCTTTTGATTCTAACCAAGAACAGATGGGTCATAAGTACAAAAAGAGTGTAGAAAATAAATTTCTACACTTTTTTTATCATCTAGCAAAGGCACCAACTAGCAATCTAACAATAGTTGCTATCGCTGTAACACCACCCAAAGCAGGAAGGGTGAGGTATACAATGGCACCAAAGGCTACAACTGCTAATGATATCCCGAGAGCAACAAGAACCGGTTCAAAGTCGATGACAAACGGATTCTTGAACTTATAAGAAACCGTGATTGCTAAATCAATTGAATTTCCGCCCTCTATCTCAATGTTTTCTTTGTAGACGGTCACATCTATCACTATATCGCTGGGATTTTGAGTGTATGTGATACTCAAGAATCCATTCCCTATCGTTGCTGATAAATTATTCACCATTTGTTGGTAATCTGCTAGTCTGTCTGAACTTATTTCCCCATACATTTCACCTAGCATTTCCCTCATTGATGCTTTAATCTCTCCATTTTCAATCGTGAATGCTACGGATTCTACATCTCCCGGTACGGTGTACGTTGTCGAGGTGCTAACATCAATATCAACAAAGGCTGAACGATAAACTTGATATGTTTGATTGAAAGCAAAGTTTTTCGTGAATAAACCTTTGTCTTTTAGGATAGGGAAGTTGATCCCTATATCCGCCCATGCTTCATGGAGTGCCTCATATTCAGGGTCTTTTGATGAGCGTGGCTGAATATATTGCGCTCCTTGATCTAAACCGGAATAATCATTTTTATCAATTCGAAGTGTAACGCTTTCGCCATTCACATTAGCGTAAATATCTGTTTCAAAAAACTGCCCAAATGACCAGTTTGTCGGCATAGGGAATCCTAAGTTTCCACTAAAACCAGTGGACATGTTTGCGACAAAACTATGGTCTGCACGAACGCTGGAATCGTTCATGCACTGAATGCATGTATTCCGGGCGCCGTACACTCCCACTTTATAGTCAAAGTCTTCTGTTCGATGACTATCGAAAACTCTTCTTATGGAAGCCATGTATGGGATAACGTTATTCTGTACTTCAAAATCATAAGCATCATAATCAACAGCGAAATAAATCGTTGTTCCAGGGGGAAATCCTAGCTCATATGCTTTGTTCATCGCGATGATTGCGTCTTTTTCACCTTTGGCTGCATTAAAGTAGCTCGCATACCATCCGCCATCTTGGTAAATCGGAAATACCCGCAATCCATAGTGATTGATTACAGCTATTTCTTGACGTGTCATTGCTTTTGAGCGGACGCCGCCTACCGTACCTGTTAAGTAACGCCCGATAATGCCATATCCATTATCGCGGAGGACCTCTGCGGTTCGCATATCAAGGATGGTTGACGCATCAGCTGCAATGGCTATCCTGCCGGTATAACCATTACTGGTTAGTAATTGTTTGATTGTAGGCATATCTGCAATTCCTGTATCCGGCAATCTCATAAATTGTTGAAATTCGGATACTTTGGTTTGAACTAGGCTAGTGTACCGTCCATCATACGGGTACGTATCATATTCCGGTCCATTACAGACTAGTGCATACTGCAGAACAGCTGTCAGCGCTTGAGGTGCATAATCAGGGCTTAAGGTAGGGGTATTTGCAATCGTAGACGGCCCATAATTACCGTTTGCAATAGACCCAAGACCAATTTCATGCTGTAGCGCATAAATTAAGGCCCTATTGGTCTGTCTCTCAAAGATTCCGTTGGTAGGAATATAATCGAAATAGTTGTTGTATCTATAATTTAAAACTTGTTGCACCGTACGAACTCTTTCTCGACCGTTTGGGCGAGAGAGTTCAAACCCATCTGTATTTAAAATGGCCTTCATTAACTTTCCGTCAACCACTCCACTCGGATCAATACCTACATCGCGTTGAAATCTTTTAACTCCATCTTCTGTTTCTGCGAAAAAGTTTCCACTAAATCCGCCTGGGTCATAACCTTTACACCAAAAACCACCTTGCAAAATAAAGTTTAGATTGGTCGGTTCAGCTCCCGGCTCTTGTCTTCGTAAACCCGGAAACCTTCGCATCGTCTCTGGCCCAAAATTATCAGAAGTCGGATAGATATCCAATTCTATTTGTAATGCACGTATTAAAGCCCGTACGGTTTGCTGACCCGTATAACCATCTTCCGTAATATCATTATAGCCTGGAACACCACTATAATTATGATTCAACCACTTTTGCGTTTGTAGTACCATTTCGTCCATCATTATCTCTCCTATCGTTAAAATTTAGTGTCCACTAATGTTTTAAATTAGATGTACACTCTCTAATAGAAAGAGGAAATAAAATAAATAAATAAACCATATCTATAAAAAACTTAAATCATTGCTCACAACCCCTATTGGATTTGTAATGTATTCATCTGTGTATGGAATTATTTCGGATAATTTTCATAAGAAAAAAGTGTATCTTAATTTATTAAAGGGAAAAATATTGAAGCAGTGGTATATAAGTAATATAATTAGTAATATAATTATACTTAATTCTTTTTACCGCAAGGATATTTTCAAATGAGGAGTTGATAGATTGAAAATAAATAAAATAAGTGGATTATTTCTGCTTTTTGTTTTAACAGTCTTATCATTTGGTGTAATAGCTTGTGAAGAAGAAACACAAAAAAGTCTAGATGGTGAGTCTGAAGCCGAAGGAACTAATGATATAACTAACACTGAACAAAAACAGGGGTCACAAGAACATACAGATGACGAATCTAAGACTGAGGAAATAAATACTGTTCAAAATCAAGTACCATTTCAGAAAGAAACTCAACCGGAATTATCGGAAGACGACATTGTTAAACTAGTCGAATCCATTGACCCTTTTAAATTGAAACCCTCTATGACATTGGAGGAAAGATATGATTTGAGAAAAGAGATGTATGAGAATCTATCCAACGATGGAATTCACGAATTGAGTGACACAATCACAGGTTTATCGCTATTGTTGACAGGCACCGTTGCGGATGACTTATATAAGAATTTAATTAACAAAAGCGATCCAAAATGGGATGCTTTAGAAGTAAGCAATTGTTATTATGCTCGTGAAAAGTTAGAAAGTATAACACACCTAGTCAATTACCAGCCCTTGCTTGATGACTTAAATATGGTAATTGAACTTTGTGAAGAAGGGGTAGAACATAGAGATATTCTAAAAATAGTGGACACTCATCGCATATTATATGATATTTCTAACCACCTATTCAATGTCCCTTTTGCTGGTCCTGGAGAGGAGACTGTTAATTATTACGGTATCCACGATATGTATTTTAATGCTTCGACAACCTTGGAAGAAAGCTATAACTTAATAAGTAATTAAACATAACGAACGCTCAGAGATTACTTAATTATTCTCTGAGCGTTAATTTTATTTAATTCTTGAAGTTAACTCTTTTATTAAAAATGTGGTGACCACAAACCATCAAGTGGTATGGTATTCCAACGAGAACCATACGCAAGTCCTGAATCAACATAACCATAATCAACATTATCTGCAGCGATTCTATCCCATCCTCCTGTCGTCTTACTTGCATAGTGTATCTGTAACCAGTGAGGATTGCTATTACCAGATTGTGGATTATTACTTCTAACTGCAACCTCTTGTCCTGCAGCAACAGCACCAATTCTTCTACCTGTTGCAGAATATATATTCAAACTTCTGTATCTAACTTTAAATATAAAATATTCTCGACCACTTATCCGTCTAACACCATAGGTATACTTTGAACTATAGGCATTTTGAATGGCAGCGGATGGTGGATATCTTAACTCACCCCACTCCAGAGCGCCACGTGAGTTAAGAAATAGAATTCTATAAAATGCACCGTCCCCTCCAGCTCGTGTATTTACAGCAAAAAGTTCATGGCGATAGATTGTTCCAATTCTAGCACCACCACTAGGATTATATACAGGTAGATTACTAGTTGACATATTTATAGACATAAAGCTCACTGTACTAACTCCTTTTTTATATTATTATTAATTTAGTAATGATTATCGAAAAAATCTTCCACGATATAAGACGAATTACCTTCGATATACTCATACATTTCTGGTCATTCAGATACTTCGTAAGAGATGACATCCCGTATTGGGAAATAGAATCATTCACTACCTTGTAGTGTGTGTCATACGTCCAATGTTCGTTGCTATAACTCTCATCCCATAATTGGTCTTGGGTTGCACCGTCATGACCAGATGCTCGAAAACTCCTTTTCACTACAAATAAACCATCAACGAACCTTTCAACTTGAACAATATACGAACCAGTTGCTGTTGTTACGTAATAAGCCTGTGTGCCGGTCTTATGAATACAGGTAAACTATGAGCCTGTTTACATCTCTCCTTTTTGAATATTTATTAGATGTACATCTGTTAATAGAAAGAGAATATTTTATAAAAAAGTAAACCACATTTTAAAAGTTAATTATTGTCTGTTAGTCAATGTTTTAATTGTCTCAGATAGATTAGTTATAACCTTTTCTAAATCCCCAAGTTTCCGCTCAAATCGCATAAATAAATATACAGTTATTGCAATTGGGAAGCCGAAGTTCCCAATTATAGATACCCAAACAGGTACATCTGCAGGTGTCATCATGCCTTTTCTCCTTTCGATATTGTCTATTACTGTATAAAGTGATAAAAATTTCAAAAAACAAACTAGAACATTCGTTCTTTTTGGTTTATAATATGAATTATAAATCTCTTTGTATAGATATAGGAAAAAATATGAAGGGGGTTTTATTTTGAAGAAAGAAGATTGCAAAACACAGGATTCCCGTATGTTAGAGTATTATGAACGCCTATTAGAAAGTTTTCTATCTCATGGTGCAAATTACAAGCTCGTACAAAAAGCTTTAGACAACCCGACAGAAAGAAATAAAAAAGAAGTTAACAATGCATTTAAAGAACATTGCAAAAAAGTAAAGGTAATTAAATATACTAGTAATTTAATTCACTTCTATAGTATCGATTATGACAAAAGGATAAACAGATATAAAAATAACTCCTTATTAATTCTTGATAATCCTGTTTCATATGGTGATAGCAGTAATTCAATAGTTGGAAAAGACCTCATAGAATCAACCACTCATAAAGATTTTGACTCCATTTATGGTTTTACATTGAAAGATCAAGTAGGAAATGAATGTTTAATTTCAGCATTAGAAAAAATTACATCTAAACAACTGCAAATACTAGAGTTAATTTATTTGAATGGACTTTCATTACAAGAAATCTCATCTCTATTCAAAACAAGTCCTCAAAACATTTCGAACCAACATAGAAAAGCACTCAAGAGACTCAAGGAAATATTAAGAAATCAGTGAAGAGGAGTGTTATTATGTTTAATAATGAGGAAATAGAAAACGTAATAAATAATTTTGAATTTAAAATAAAGAAAGCTTTAAGGAATACTACTTATCAAGAACGCGAGGATCTAGAGCAAGAAATTAAAACAAAAATAACAGAAAAACTCAAAACAATTGAGTTTGAGGAACCACCTAACTTTTGGTGCTTAATAAAACAGGTGAAAAATAAAACTTAGTATAATCGCTCAACCTTCGTAGCCTAAAACAGTTAGCCATCCTTTGGTGTAATAAACATTTTAAATATATAAGAACTAAAAAGATAAAATAACTGGAGGACAGGTTTAGTGCCTATACCTCCAGCATTTTTTTGCTTATGCAACCTTTTTACAAGTTTCTGCACATTTGAAACAAGCTTCCGCACATTTCTGACAGTGTTCGTGATCATGCTTCTTGCACTCATTTCCACAAGCTTCACACACTTGCGCGCATAGGGTAGCGAGTTCAGCTACGAACGGCGTGTTCCGCGCCAAAGCTTGTTCAAAGTAAGCGCAGATTTCCGAGCATTCCCTGTCCAAGCGGATGCACTCTGCCATCATTTTCACGTCTTCTTCCTTTAAGCATGCATCAAAACAATGGTTACATGCCATCACACATTCATGCAGTGTCGCGATCAATTCTTGATGTTGTACATGTGACATTTTTATACCCTCCTAAAAGTCTATCGTTATATTTTTCCCAAAAACGCTCTTGATAAACGGAATTGCTGGCTCGTTTGAAACAAGCATTCATTTATATGAAAGTACAAGCATATAGTGTATTAGATAAAACTAGAGCCTAGCATTTTTACAGGAGTTGGAGCCATGTTCAAATACATTTTAAAGAAATTGCTCATCATGCTATTCACGTTATGGATCATCATTACTTTAACCTTTGTATTAATGGTGTCAGTTCCGGGTTCCCCGTTCAACAGTGAAAGCAGCTCGAATGAAATCGTCCAGCAAAACTTGGAAAAACATTATAACCTCGATCAGCCTATACCTATTCAGTATGTCCTTTATTTAAAATCAATCATCACCTTAGAATTCGGTCCGTCCATCAAGCAGCCGAATCAGACGGTAAATGACTTATTAGGAAGGGGGTTTCCCATCTCTGCAGAACTCGGACTTGTGACAATTATTGTTGCACTTATTTCCGGAATTGCAATCGGGATACTGGCGGCCCTTCGGCATAATCGGATTATCGATTATGTTGTGATGGGGATTGCCGTTCTCGGAATCTCTATCCCGAACTTCATTCTCGCTACCCTATTAATCCAGCAGCTAGCAGTTAACTGGGACATTTTCCCTGTCGCGACTTGGCAAGGACCAATGTATATGATTCTTCCAGTATTGGCACTTGCAACTGGTCCGATGGCAATTATCGCAAGACTTACGAGATCAACCATGTTAGAGGTATTGACACAGGATTATATAAAAATGGCAAAAGCCAAAGGATTGGCACCCTGGAAAATTATCGTGAAACATGCGCTACGGAATGCACTCATGCCGGTTATTACGATTATGGGAACATTACTCGTTGGGATCATGACCGGATCCTTTGTTATTGAACAAATCTTTGCGATTCCGGGAATGGGAAAGTATTTCGTGGAAAGCATCAACCATCGTGACTTTCCTGTCATTATGGGTACGACTGTATTTTACAGTTCATTTCTTATCATTATGCTATTTCTCGTCGATATCGCCTATGGAATACTAGATCCAAGAATCAAAGTAAACAAGAAGGAAGGGGAGTAGTAAGATGCACAACCAATATCCCCGTGATTTTACAAACGATCAAGTACCAGATGAATGGTTTACCTGGCGCCAAAAGAATATAAAGGAACAAGAACAATTGGCGAGGCCCTCCCTTTCCTATTGGAAAGATGCATGGCGAAGATTAAGAAAAAATTATTTAGCTATGTCTGGTATGGCATTTATTATCGTCTTGGTGTCCTTAGCGATATTTGGTCCAATTCTTTCTCCTTATGAAGCAAATATGGGCGTGTTAGCAGAGCAGTACCAGCCGCCGTCTGCTAAGCATTGGTTTGGGACAGACAATGCGGGTCGGGATATATTCACGCGAACTTGGCAAGGGGCAAGGATTTCTTTATTTGTGGGGTTTATGGCGGCTTTAATTGACGTCACGATAGGCATTATTTGGGGAGGTATATCTGGCTATAAGGGTGGGCGCACAGATAATATTATGATGCGCATTATTGAAATCCTTTACGGGATCCCGTATTTATTAGTTGTTATTTTATTACTCGTTGTAATGGGGCCAAGTTTAACGACGATTATTATTGCCCTTACCGTCACTGGTTGGGTCGGTATGGCGCGGATCGTGCGAGGACAGGTCATGCAGATTAAGAATTATGAGTATATCCTCGCCTCCCAATCATTCGGTATGAAGCAATCTAGAATCATCCGGCGAGGTCTCTTGCCGAACACGATGGGGCCGATTATCGTGCAAATGACATTGACGGTACCGTCCGCCATATTTGCAGAAGCGTTCTTAAGTTTTATCGGACTTGGCATATCTTCACCGAATGCGAGCTGGGGCGTGATGGCAAGTGATTCCCTCGGTGCTATCCTTTCCGGGAATTGGTGGACTTTATTTTTCCCTGCATTTTTCATTTCGCTTACAATGTTTGCTTTTAACGTATTAGGTGACGGATTACAAGATGCCTTAGACCCGAAATTGAGAAAGTAGGTGAAGGGATGGAAAAAATTCTCGAAGTCCATAATCTGCACGTCACCTTCACAACTTACGGTGGTACCGTGCAAGCTGTAAGGGGCGTAGACTTTCATCTGAATAAAGGGGAAACGCTCGCGATTGTCGGAGAATCGGGCTGTGGAAAAAGTGTTACCGTGAATGCCGTGATGGGACTCATTCCAAATCCTCCTGGCAAAATTACCGGCGGAAGGATTTTGTTTAAAAATAAAGATTTAACGAGATTAAGAGAAAAGAAAATGCGGGCGATTCGCGGTGTGGATATATCGATGATTTTTCAAGATCCGATGACCGCTTTGAATCCGACCTTAACAATTGGCACCCAGTTGAAAGAGGGAGTGAAACAGCATCATCGTATATCGGACAAGGAAGCGGAAAAGCGAGCATTAGAGATGTTGCAGCTTGTCGGGATTCCGAATCCGGAAGAACGACTGAAACAATACCCACACCAATTCAGCGGTGGCATGCGGCAGCGGATTGTTATTGCGATTGCCCTCATCTGTGAACCGGAGCTTCTTATTGCCGACGAACCGACGACAGCCCTTGATGTAACGATTCAGGCGCAGATCTTAGAGCTGTTTGAAAAAATACAGGAAGTAACCGGCATTTCAATTATTCTCATTACCCATGACCTTGGTGTCGTTGCAAAAATTGCTGACAGGGTTGCTGTTATGTATGCTGGTAAGATTATCGAGACAGGTACAAAGCGGGAAGTGTTTTATAACCCGAAACATCCGTATACGAAAGGGTTGCTCCACTCGGTTCCACGCCTGGATGCCAAAGAGAAATTGCAGCCCATTGAAGGAACACCACCAGATCTTTTCTCACCTCCGCGGGGATGTCCTTTTACAGCAAGGTGTCCGTTTGCCATGGAAGTGTGTGATAAAGTATACCCGAAAACTGCGAGGCTAAGTGATTCCCATGTGGTAGATTGCTGGCTGCAGGATGTTCGGGCGAAGAAATTGCTGGCCGCTACTGCCAAGAATAAATAAACATTTAGGGGGATATGAATGAAAAAGCTACTCATCTTTCTATCAGCGGTATTTATTGTGTTTTTCCTAGCAGCTTGTACGGCGACAGAGGATCCGGAAGGGGAAGCTGAGCCAAAGGAACAGGTAGATGAAGAGGAGGAAACAGGGGAACAAGAGGGGGAACAGGAGACTACGGAAGAGGAAATAACCCTTGGTGAAAATGTATTGCGATTGAATAACGGAACGGAGCCAGCTTCACTAGATCCATCGATTGGCTTTGACGAGGTATCTTGGGACCCGCTTAATAACTTAATGGAAGGGTTGACCCGCTTAGATGAGGAACACCTACCAGGTCCTGGGACAGCAGAAAGCTGGGATATTTCGGATGATGGACTGACATACACGTTCTATTTACGAGAAGAAGCGAGTTGGTCGAATGGTGACCCGGTTGTCGCAGCGGATTTTGAATATGCATGGAAATATATGCTTGATCCAGAAACTGCTTCACCGGCCGCATTTTTAGCCTATTTCATTGAAGGAGCTGAAGAATATAACAGTGGGGAAGGATCGGTGGACGATGTAAAAGTTAGCGCGGTTGATGAAAAGACACTTGAAGTCGTGCTCGCGCAACCGACAGGTTTTTTTCTTGATTTACTGACAAATCCGGCATTTTTCCCAATCAACCAGCAGGTGGCTGAGTCTGATCCGAATTGGCATGCCGAGGCGGAAACCTTTGTAGGAAATGGTCCGTTTACATTAGAAGAATGGAATCATGATGAAGAAATGCTATTTGCAAAAAATGAATATTACTGGGATGCCGCCGCAGTGAAGTTGGATCAAATCCACTTCGCGATGGTGAATGATACAAATACCCAATATCAGATGTTTGAAGCAGGTGAGCTGGATACGGCGAGCATTCCGCCAGAACTATCCGATGAGTTGATAGACGGGGATAATGTATTTATCGGACCGAGTGGTGGGCTAGAATTTTTTAGATTTAATGTAGAAATGGAACCATTCCAAAATAAGAAAATCCGCCAAGCATTTTCGCATGCAATTAATCGCGATGATATTGCAGAATTTGTAGTGAAAAAGGGGGTGGAGCCAGCTTTCGGGTTTATTAACCCAGGTCACCAAAGTCCAACAGGCGAAGATTTCCGTGATGTAAATGGTGACCTTGTTACCTTTGATCCCGAGTTGGCAGAGCAGTTACTCGAGGAAGGGATGGCTGAGGAAGGATATGAAGAATTGCCGGAGATTACGTTAAGTTATAATACAAGTGACACAAATAAAGCAGTGGCAGAAGCATTGCATGGGATGTTTAAGGAACACTTGGGTGTTGAAGTTACCCTGGAGAACCTCGAATGGAATGTTTTTGTAGACGCACAGCAGGCACTCGAACTGCAGTTTTCCCGCAGTTCATTCATTAACGATTACAATGACCCGATTAACTTCCTTGAGAGTTTCATCACAGATTCTTATATGAACCGTACTGGCTTTTCCAATCCCGAATATGATGATTTGATTGTGAAAGGTAAGTCGGAAGCAGATGAAGAAAAGCGCTGGGAGTATTTATATGAAGCAGAGAAAATGTTAGCTGACGAAATGATTGCTGCACCTTTACGCTATTACAATACGGTAGTACTTGAAGCAGATGGAGTGGAGGGAATTCTGCGCCATCCGGTCGGATATTTTGACCTGAAATATGCGGAGAAGAAATAAAGTACACTTAATTGAAAGGATGAGGCTGGGACATAACGATTCTAATATGAATTAATCCGAACAAAACTGCTAACTAGCTCTGGGAATATGCGGAGACTCCAGCAGGAGGCCGGCTAAGTACTGTCACGTCCTGTGACCAACGCCGGCACTAGAAACCCCTGTTCGTCGGCCGGCATCGGTGAAACCCCCTTAGTGCTTAGCCCGAGGCAGAATAATAACGCTCTCGTATGTGGCAACGTCTGACATTAACGTCCTATGCGTCGAGGTTCTCCAGCCGCCAAAGGATGCGCGAAGTATATTCCCGGAGCGATTGTTGATGCTCTTTCTTATCATTCGTTCGGATTTATAACTATACTAAGAAGTTATGTCCCAGACTCGCTCTTATTTTATAAGTTGGAGGTGCACTTAAAGCTTGAGTCGTCAGCGTTTTGCTCATCTTTATTGATGAAAGACGCTCTAATCGCTTGAATCGTTAGTGTTGAGCTTGCTTTGGTGGATGAGGGGTCTTCTAATCGTTTGAATCATTAGTGTTTAGTTTTCTTCGGTGGATGGGGGGTGCGCTAATCGCTTGAATCGTTAACGTTAAAGCTTTCTTCGGCCAATAAGGGCTGTTCTAATTGCTTAAACTATTGGCGTTCAACTATCTTCAGTTGATGAGAAGCGCTTTAATTACCTGAAGTATTTGTATTCTGATTGCTACAGTTGATTGGGACACTCTAATTACTCGTATCAGTATTCCTCTATCACTTTTCACGGTATGAAAACGCATTCCTACCCTGAAATCGATATCCTACAAGACAATAGAAATGTTTTAAATAAATAAAATCCGCCCTTAATTCTATAGAAAGAAGGTATACTATGCTACGGCCAAAAGCGTTACAAAAAGGTGATACCATTGGAATTATCGCCCCGGCAAGTCCGCCAAATATGAAGCGCCTAGGAAAAGCGATCCCTTTTTTCACGAATCTCGGTCTTCGGGTGAAGGTAGGGAGAAATATCGCAAAAGTATCCGGTTATTTAGCTGGAACAGATGAGGAGCGGTTAGCTGACTTTCATGACATGACAGCCGATGAGGAAGTAAAAGCAATTATCTTTGCCCGCGGTGGCTATGGTACTCCAAGACTTGCTTCATCCCTTGACTATGATTTACTAGCACAACATCCTAAAATCATCTGGGGCTACAGTGATATTACGTACTTACATGTAGCGATCCAACAAAAAACGGGACTCATCACATTTCATGGTCCAATGCCTGCTTCTGATTTAGCATCACCAGATATTGATGAGCAAACCCTTGCATCCTTGTCACAGCTATTTGAACCGACCAGCCTGCAGTATAGCGAGGATGTCTCACCGCTAGAAGTTCTCGCAGAAGGGGAGGCAAGTGGGAATTTGGTCGGCGGGAACCTAACACTACTTACCAGCACCTTAGGGACCCCTTATGAAATCGATACAGCTGGGAAAATTTTGCTTATAGAAGATGTGAATGAACCGCCCTACCGGATTGACTCCATGCTGAATCAATTAAAAGTCGCTGGTAAACTCACCCAAGCTGCTGGAGTGGTTGTTGGCTCCTTTACTCAAGTAAAATCAAATACGAAACCATCTTGCAATCTAGAAGACATTCTCTACCATTATTTAAGTGATTTGTCCGCCCCAGTAATGAGTGGATTTGCAATAGGGCATTGTTCCCCGAACATTGGTATTCCGCTAGGTGTTCCAGCAACGATGAATACCCAAACGAAAACATTATCAATGATGCCCGGAGTCATAAAGTGAACCTTCATTCAGTGGGGAATTCTTTCCTTCCCCACTAAATGTTAGTTGAACAGAATCAGGTATTTACGGACTGTATACCCCCCACCTTGCCATTTTGGTTTACCCTCTTGTTTAGAGGCGGGGGTATTATAGACCGTTAATACGTGAAAAAAATTGAGAGGGGGAGTAGCGATGGCAGAAGAGAAAATATTAGAAATTAAAAATTTGAAGAAACATTTCAGCCTCGGTAAAAATCGCATTCTGAAAGCAGTTGATGATGTAACTTTTCATATAAATAAAGGAGAAACATTTGGACTAGTCGGTGAATCGGGCTGTGGGAAATCAACAATCGGGCGGACAATTATGGGACTTTATCAGAAGACGGCAGGCAATGTATTATTCGGTAATAGCAATGTACATGAATTAACGGAAAAAGAATTATTTATACTGCGCCGGCAAATGCAAATGATATTCCAAGATCCTTATGCATCCTTAAACCCACGCTCAACCGTGCGGGAAATTATCTCTGAACCGATGGAAGTCCATCAATTGTATAAAAGAAAGAGAGAACAAAATGAAAAGGTGTATCAATTGCTGGAAGTGGTTGGCTTGAACCGTGAGCATGCCAATCGTTACCCCCATGAGTTTAGTGGTGGACAGCGCCAACGAATTGGTATCGCTCGGGCTCTTGCATTAGATCCAGACTTCATTATCGCTGATGAGCCGATTTCAGCACTTGATGTTTCTGTGCAAGCTCAAGTTGTGAATCTGTTAAAACAACTGCAGGAAGAGAAAGGGCTTACTTTCCTGTTTATCGCCCACGACCTTTCCATGGTGAAGCAAATTTCTGACCGGATTGGGGTCATGTATTTAGGACGTTTAGTAGAACTGACAAGTAGTAAAACACTTTATGAACAACCGCTTCATCCTTATACACAAGCTTTATTATCCGCTATTCCTATACCCGACCCGGATGTAGAAGCGTCCCGGGAACGAATTATTTTGCGGGGAGAACTTCCGAGTCCGATTAACCCTCCAAGTGGCTGTGTTTTCCGTACGCGTTGTCCGTTTGCAATGGAGATTTGCAAAAAGAAAAAGCCGAAATGGAAGGAAGTGGACGATAACCATTTTGTTGCATGTCACTTGTTCAATGATGAGGTAAAAAATGAAAAGGCGAAGGTGCCGACTGTGAATATACAATAGATTTTTGGGTGGAGATGGAACAAATCCCCTGTGAACTCAGGGGGTTTGTTTTCCTTTCAATTCATCTCTTTTATGTTTTTCTTCATTCAACTATGAAGAGTAAAAAATTTCCGTGATAAATTCAATTATATACCTCCCAAAAATATGCTGATTATGGAATAGCATAATGGTAAAATTACTGTAATAACAGCATATATGGGAGGTCTTTAATGATGATAACCAGAAAAGAAAAGCGTGAAGCGGAAAAGGATAAAAAGTATTTTTTCGAGTTCATGAAAATCTATAACCATTTTTATAAGCACTGGATAGTCAAAAGTTCTAAAGTGTTAAGAAGCCAATGAATCGTCATCAAATACAGGTATTTCCTGCTTTGAACTAATTATTTGAGTTACGGTTAAACGTGGGTTTCGCGCAAACAGGAGAAAATAGACGTACGTAAATAGACCCTTACTGTTGCCTCGGAAACGATCGCTTTCGAAGGTGTTCTTAGATAGCGAAAGAACAAGCCAGGAACCTTATCCGAATAGCGGACGGCAATCAGCTGCAACATGCCCATGGCGATACAGGCACACATGACATAGCCTTCAATTGCTTTTAACGTCAGCAGAATATTGGTACGTTCCTATTCATCGGTAATTTGTTCTGTCGGTTGGGGATCTCCCTTCTTCAAATACCGATCCAATTTAGGGATGGACTTGCTCCAGAAATGATACCCAAACGCACTTATTACCTGCTTCATTTCACGAAACATAGATTTAATCTTGAATCGGTGTCCATACAACTCGATGATGTCTGTTACTTCTAAAGTAAGGTCGGTACTTACAAGGATGGATCGTTGGTTTCTCCATTGAACCAGCACAAACCGCAGTTCCAGATACAGTCCCTGACCCCAAAGCAAATCAAGTCATAGAAACTGGACGGTCTCTTTCTTGCCATACGTCATTATAGTGGAGGTTTGAAACTCAGGTTTACGGCTATTGAATAGTTATTTCAGTTTGATCGTTTTGCCCTTCTTACGCGGACGCCCCCGCCCTTTCTTTTTGGCTGGCGGATACTCATACGCCACCACATTACTTTTGACTTTTGTGACGAGATGCATCGTTTCGGCTACATCCTAATTCGCTTTTTCCATTGTTCCAGCGCAGGAACTGTTAGGAAGTAGCGATCCAACAGGACAATTGTTTTTCCGAATTGTGCAGAGGCGATGAAGGCCTGCTTCATCATCTGCACCACATGATAGCCCTGGTGTTCGGCAGTCTGTTCATTTGCATTTTTCTAGTCGTAGAAGACTTTTACACCATCCTGTAGATTCATGAATAGCGGAGGGCAGAACAATTTCTGGGACGCCCCCATAAGAATACAGATTGCGCCAAACAGATGTCCAAACATATACGCTGCTTTGGAATTGTTCTCGGATTCCTGATGGAGCTTCTTGACGCCAGGCATCCGGCGTGCTTTCTTGGCTTGTTTCATTCCGTCACCAACAAGCACTACGGCTCCGTTTACAGAGTCAGAGGAGCCACTCGTTGAATCACTTGAAACAACTTAAGCCGAAGAGAATGCAGTGACCATGCAGAGGAACGAAAGAAATGAATAAATGCCTCATAATGGCAGGAATGCAAGGAAAGATCCCGAATGACAGAGGTGACCCCAGGGTGATCCGAACGAATCATTAGTCCTACAATGATTACGACAAACCAATGGGAAAAAGTTTGTCTCGAGAAACAGGAACGAAAATTATATAAAATGGAATCAATAAATTTTAGCATAATGTGGTTAATCGCTAGAAAAAAAGGTATACTGTTCATATGACCCAATTAGCGATATTTGATCCTCCTTTCAGGTTTTCAGACACCTTTAGGATATCATCAAATTGCTAGATTTGGGTTATCTTTATACCAACAAATTTCGACAAGAACTTTTGACTGTCTAGTATAGTACAACTTGTAGAATAATTTTAATTTGTGCTGCGATATGTTATGACATATATCGGCTTAGAAATTCATCCATATTTAAAAGCTAATTATAAACTGATTGATTTCTTATGCAGAGATTTGTATTCTATATAAGTTGAATTAAATAAGTTGCATTCTTCGTTCGTATGCTATTCTCGAGAATCGTGCAAATTCATTCAGTAATGGTGCACAATTCCAAAGTGGTGTGCGGATTTATACGGTTATCGTGTGCAATTCCGGAGTGGTGTACGAAATTGTACTGTTATGTCGCGCAATTGTCGGGGTGGCGTGCGAGTTTGTACGATGATCGTGCGCTAATCCCTTAGAGCGTGCAAATCAGCTTAGGGTTAATTGCGTTAATCTCACCAAAAAGAACAACGTATTTAAAAATGTATAAAACTTAAAACTTAAATTCAACATATATATCGTTTTATTTTTAACCTAATAAAAAAGGGGGAGATGAATTGATATATAAGGGATTAAGTATTGTTCTGTACATCATTTTTGATTACTAGCCTAAGGGGTGTTTAATGTATGTCATCGTCAGTGGGGGATTCAAAAAAAGAGATGAATGTAGTTGAGCATTTATCAGAGCTTAGAAATCGTTTAATAGTCACAGCGATATTCTTTGTTATTTTCTTTGTAGTTGGTTTTGCAAATGTAAAGAAAGTCTATACTTTCTTTATAAACGATACTGGTATAGAGTTAACAGTTATCAGTCCAGGAGAAATTATTTGGATCTACTTTACGTTGGCAGGTCTTATTGCTATCATTGGGACTATACCGATTTTAGCATATCAGGTTTGGGCGTTTATTAGTCCTGGGTTGACTTCAAAAGAAAAGCGTGTGTCGGTTGCTTATATACCTGGATTATTTATTTTGTTTATTATCGGACTTATCTTCGGGTATATTATTTTTCTAGAATTAATTTTTCCGTTTTTATTATCATTAAATGACGGTATGTTTAATGTAATGTTCACAGTTGAACGATACTTCGGCTTCTTGTTAAGGATTACTGTACCATTTGCATTTCTTTTTGAATTACCTATTATAGTTATGTTTTTAACAAGTTTAGGTATATTATCACCCCGATTTTTAACAAAAAATCGTAAATACTCATACTTTGTTTTAATTGTAATCGGTGTTCTCGTAACTCCGCCAGAGTTCATGACTCAAATTATAGTAGCCATACCACTTATAATTCTTTATGAGGTCAGTATTATTCTATCAAAAGTAGTTTCAAGGAAAAAGGAAAAGCTAAATACCGAAAATATATAAAAGTGTTATTAGGTAGATAGTTCATGGTATTTGTTGTCATAAAATAACTTTTTAAAACCTTGGTAAGGCTACCATACCAACAAACTTTTAAAAGATGGTAGCCTATTTCCATTTTAAATGTGTCATTTTCTTTCTATCCCATTTACTTAATTTTGCTAGGTTACGTTGTATAACTTATCAATGTATCTATGGTATTTCACTCTAACCTACTTCATATAATTAATTTATTTAATCCCGTCCATTAGTGTTGCATAAATTATTTCCAAAAGTGTCTAGCTGTAAAGAAACATCCATAAAATGTCAACAAATATTCTGTATGATTGTTTTTCCCTAGGATTTTAAAAAAGACAGAGGGATTTAAACGATCGTTCTCATCCACCGTCTGACTATTTTAAATTGTTGATTATATAAAGATAGGATCGTAAGCTAATTCGTTAAGATGTTCCACCTCTCCTCTTTCGTATTGTTTTACTGGCCATTGAAATTCAGTCTCCCAATCCTGTTTTCTTCGACCTTTCGACTTTCGTGTTGACTTCCTAAAAAGGGAACGGATAAACGCTTCTAATGGTTACAATAGGAGATTACGAAGGCTTCGTGTCAATTCCAATAAAGGACCTTCATGATTGAATTTCAATTGCAGCAAAACCTTTAAGCTGTGCGTAATTAATGCGATCCAAATCTGTGTATATACGGCGTTTTCACTTTTACTATAAAATGATTGTAGTTTTAAATGTTGTTTCATCCACTTGAAAATGTTTCGATTTTCCATTGATTACGATAGAGATCCCCAATTTCTTTGGCAGACATATCAAAGCAATTTGTAATAAGGATTACAACATTTCCTACGCTATCTTTTGTCTTAATGAGACGTAACGGATGGGTCTCATCTTGGTTCCATTTTGAGTGTTTCCCAAGTAAACTTCTTGATCCAGAAAATGCTATTTTCTAAGTCTGGTACCTGTGCAGAAAGAACTTTATTCTTGTGATAAATAGAACATCCTTGAAACACAGTTTATCAAATTGTTTGTAGTCATTATACCCCCGGTCAAATAGGTGAATATCATTCGAGTCGATGTCGATTAACTCATTCATTTGGGTACGCTCTGCATGCTTTAGC
Organism: Oceanobacillus sp. MO10714A; assembly: GCF_037072045.1. Classification (NCBI taxonomy): domain Bacteria; kingdom Bacillati; phylum Bacillota; class Bacilli; order Caryophanales; family Bacillaceae; genus Oceanobacillus; species Oceanobacillus sp. MO10714A. The sequence continues at coordinate 77,490 of NZ_JAXHDC010000010.1, forward strand.
AGGTAAAAGGACAGCTTTATCCGGGATGGTCAAATCCTTTGTTACGACAACTTTCAGATGAATACGTACACCAGCCTTTGTTTTTCGAAAAGTTGCCCAAGGATACTGGCTTAAACTCATAGAGATGGTTGAGGAGTCAATGAGTAACAACCTGCCAATATCCCGTAAGATTGCCTTGTTCTTCATTCGTGCTTGTATTTCAAAAACAAGGTGACGAAACATTTTTTCAAATAGATGTGATGATAAAGCGCTTTGTTTACGAGAAAGTTACGATGGGCTGATGGAATCTATATCAATGAATGTTTGTATTTCTTCCTGATCTTCCGTTCGTTTAGATAAATCTCGCAAACTTTCTGCCTCATTCAACTGAGCAATAATAAACAGCTGAAGAAAATTGTAAGCTGTAAACTTTTTGATGTAGTGGTCAATGTTTGAAACGTTGATGACCTTAAGAAGTTTTT
>NZ_JAXHDC010000011.1:0-76091 GCF_037072045.1 Oceanobacillus sp. MO10714A
AAATAATTATAAACAATTACATTAGAGAGTTGAAATCAAATTAGAAGTATTTTATCATATATGTGTAAAGGGTTACACATTATTCTATTTTGACATAGGCTAGCGTTTAAAAACAAACGTATATTACTTAAAATACTTTATTCACAAAGGAGAATGAATGTAAAGATGAGGAAAAAGAATGTGATCATAACAGGTGCAGGAAGCGGACTAGGTGCCTCTTTAGCAATAAAATATTCGAAATTAGGGTTTCATGTTGTTTTATTAGGACGCACGAAACAGAAGCTTCTTAAGGTTTCAGAGTCACTCGTATCAGATTATACAATTTACGAGCTTGACGTTTCCTCTAAAACAGAGGTAGTAAATGTCTTTAATTCCATTAAGCGTGAAGTCGGTACCATAGATCTGTTAATAAATAATGCTGGGCTAGGTGTATTTGATCTCGCTGAAAATATCGAAGAAACCCATATAAACCAAATGATTGATATTAATTTGAAAGGAACCATCTTTTGTACGCAAGAAGCCCTAAAAGAGATGAAAGCAAGGAACCAAGGAAGAATTATTAACGTTGTCTCAACAGCAGGAAAGACTGGTAAAATAAACGAATCGGTATACTGTGCTAGCAAATTTGGAGTACGAGGATTTACAGAGAGCCTAGTAGCCGAATTAAAAAATACGAATATTCATGTTTATGCTGCATACATGGGAGGCATGAAAACTGAATTTTGGGATGGGATTTATACGGAAGAAGAAACAAAACACTTAATGAATCCGGACGACGTAGCAGAAATTATTATGAACAATGTTGAACCGCGTGATAATTTGACTGTAACGGAGATCACAATTACTAACAAATAGTAGTAGTGGACAGTGTTGTATTTATAAGTTTTTAAAGGAATAGGATTTAATGTTTTAGGAAGGGTTTACTGAACAATCCTTAATTATATAACCAGTACGGATAACTGCGAGATGGTTATCCATACTGAAAAAACGAAAAGAGAATGCTAGGGTTCGGGGCAGACGCAGAAGGTTTGAGTTAGAAATTTAACTTACGACAGCGTCCTCGATAATTCAGTACACCCAACCCCAGAATTAACACAACTGCATACAATTTTTTACTACTATTGCGTTTCCACTTTTCTTTCCTTATAATGGTGAATATAAAAATTTGGTTACTTTATTATCCATCCTATAAAGGAAACGGTTAGAATAGGAAGACCAACAATAATGGATATCTCGTTCTAAATACTCATAGAGGGTTCGAAACCATCCCCTCTTAAATAAAAACTATGGAGGAATGTACAATGGAAAAGGCAATGGTTGTATTTAGTGGCGGACAGGATTCGACCACATGCTTGTTATGGGCATTGGAAGAATTCGATCAAGTGGAAACCGTCACTTTTTTGTATGGGCAAAGACATGAATCGGAGGTCGAATGCGCGAAGAAAATAGCAAAGGATCTCGGTGTCAATCAGAAAATTATTCAGATGGATCTACTGAATCAATTAACTGAAAATTCCTTAACGAGAAAAGATATGGAAATAGAAGAAGGAACAATACCAAATACATATGTAGAAGGAAGAAATCATATCTTCCTTTCATTTGCTGCCATTTATGCAAAATCAATGGGCATAAAAAATATTATCACCGGGGTCAGTGAAACAGAGTCCAGCGGATATCCGGATTGTCGAAATGTTTTTATTCAATCACTCAACACGTCGTTAAATCTTGCAATGGATTTTCCTTTTAAATTAATCACCCCTCTCATGTGGAAAGATAAATCAGAGGTTTGGAAAATGGCAGATCGGATGGATCGCCTAGCGTATATTAGGGAAAACACGTTGACATGCTATAACGGGATTATCGGGGATGGTTGTGGTGAATGCCCTGCTTGTAAACTAAGAAATGATGGGTTAGAAACCTATCTACAAGGGCGACATGTAGTATGATTCGAATAGCTATCTACCTATTATCTATCATTTTAGCCAATGTCATTACTGCAAGATTCGCTCCCTTGGAACTAGGTCCACTCATCATCCCGTATGGTACCTTGCTGATCGGATTAACCCTTGTCATGAGAGATATGGTGCAAAATAGATTCGGCAGATTACGGACCTATCTGCTCATTGGGCTAGCCCTGTTACTCTCAGCTCTTTCAAGCTATTTAATAGGGGATCCATTATGGGTCGTTTTTGCAAGTACATTAAGCTTCATTATTTCCGAGACAGCCGACACCGAAATTTATACACGGTTTAAATTACCATTTGTAAAAAGGGTCATGTATTCAGGTATCGTTGCAGGATTTTTGGATTCAGCAATCTTTGTCATTATCGGTATTGGACCGCTTGGACTGGAATTCGTTCCGTGGAATCTAGTGCCCTATGCCATATTAGGTCAATGGGTTGCCAAGGTTGTGATGCAATTAGTAGTTGCTGGTGGAATTAGGAAAGTCGTTATAAAAATGGATCTGTATGAACCGAATATTACGGATAGGAAATTAGAGGAGGATAAAGCATGCGAAAAAGTGACACAAACGATTTAACATTACTAGGAAATCAAAATACGGAATACAATTACAAATACAATCCCGACATTTTGGAAACATTTGAAAATCAACATAGAGAAAATGATTATTTCGTTAAATTCAATATCCCTGAATTTACAAGCCTTTGTCCGATGACAGGACAGCCGGATTATGCCACGATTTACCTTTCGTATATGCCTGATGTTAAGATGGTGGAAAGCAAATCACTGAAACTGTATATGGTCAGTTTCAGGAACCAACCAGGATTTCATGAAGACTGTGCAAATATAATCATGAAAGACTTGATTAAATTATTAGATCCGAAGTATATCGAAGTCTGGGCAAAATTCACCCCACGCGGCGGGATCTCCATTGATCCGTATTGCAATTACGGAAAGCCCAATACGATATATGAAGAAATGGCAAGAGAACGAATGTTTAAGCATGATATGTATCCGGAGAAAGTAGATAATAGATGAAGTGAAATCCCCATTTATTATTCTACATGCAGTTAGATATAGAATCTGCTTAAATATAAAATACCCCCATCATCCCGCTGATGGAGGTATTTTATATTTAGCGAATTAACTTCAAAGAATCTAGCTAACAATCTAGTATACTAAAATGTGACGTGGATCATAGTGGATACCACGCTCAAAGCTTATTAAATTTTATAGTCTTTCTGGATCTGTTCAAATTCTTTTTCCGAACAATTGACAAAGTGTCCTGGAGCAACCTCTCGCATGGTCACTTCTTCACCTTCAGCGTACTGATGAATTGCAGGATTGTATGATTGCCGTTTACGGGTGCGTTCATAGTCCGGATCCGGTAACGGGATTGCGGAAAGTAATGACTGTGTATATGGATGCATCGGATTGCGGTATAAATCCTCGGCAGGCGCAAGTTCGACTAATTTACCAAAATACATCACACCGATTCGATCACTAATATATTTCACCATCGATAAATCGTGGGCAATGAATAAATAAGTTAGTCCTTTTTCCCTTTGTAGTTTTTTGAGTAAGTTAACTACCTGGGCTTGGATTGATACATCCAAAGCCGAAATGGGTTCATCCGCGATAATAAATTCCGGTTCCACTGCTAATGCCCGCGCAATACCTATTCTTTGCCTTTGTCCCCCGGAGAACTCATGCGGGAAACGGTTCGCGTGTTCTCGATTTAAACCAACTGTTTCCAAAAGCGAATGAACTTTTTCCATACGCTCTTTAGGCGATTTGGCTAGACGATGGATATCAATCCCCTCAGCGATCAGGTCTGATACCTTCATCCTTGGATTTAATGAGGCGTAAGGATCCTGGAAAATCATCTGCATTTTACGGTTGAATTCCTTCATTTCCGAATTTGACTTTTTCCCATGTACATTTTTGCCTCTATAAAGCACTTCACCGTCTGTTGCGTCATACAAACGGATAATGGTCCTTCCAGTAGTTGATTTGCCACATCCTGATTCGCCAACAAGTCCTAATGTTTCTCCTTTATATATATCAAAAGTGACATCGTCCACTGCTCTGACTTCACTTGGTTTGCCAACGTTAAAGTGTCGCTTAAGATTTTTAACTTCTAACAACTTTTCTGATTCCGCCACTTCACTGTCCCCCCTTTAAAGAAGCCGCTTGTTTCGCTTGGTATATAGCCTTTCTTTCTTTGACTGCTGCTGGAGGGTCTACTTTAGGTGCATCGGGATGAAGCAACCAGGTAGCAGCAAAATGGGTATCCGAAACTTGAAACATTGGCGGTTCTTCCTCCAAGTCTATTTTCATAGCATATGGATTTCTTGGAGCAAACGCATCTCCCTTTGGCGGATGCAGTAAATCTGGTGGTGTACCAGGGATTACAAATAACTCCTCATCTCCTGAATCCAAGCTTGGCATGGAACTTATTAACCCCCATGTATAAGGATGTTGTGGATTATAAAATATCTCATCTACGGTGCCAATTTCTACAATCTTACCCCCGTACATGACAGCTACACGATCAGCAACATTAGCAACAACACCTAAATCATGTGTGATAAAAATAATCGATGTTTCGATTTGTTTTTGCAATTCTTTCATTAAATCTAATATCTGCGCCTGAATGGTAACATCTAAGGCCGTTGTTGGCTCATCCGCAATCAACACTTTCGGAGCACAAGCAAGTGCAATCGCAATTACAACACGCTGTCTCATTCCACCTGAGAATTGGTGCGGGTATTGTTTAATACGAATTTCCGGTTTTGGAATACCTACAAGATCAAGCAGTTTCAAAGCCCGTTCCCTTGCCTTGTCTTTACTCAACTTTTGATGCTTTAAAAGTGGTTCCATAATCTGCTTTCCAATTGTCATCGTTGGATTTAACGAGGTCATGGGATCCTGAAAGATCATTGAAATATCTTTTCCACGAATTTTTTGCATCTGTTTTTCCGTTGCTTGAGCAATATCTGTATCTTTAAAAAGAATTTTTCCTTTTTTTATTTCCGAGTTGTCAGGTGGTAACAATCGCATGATCGACTTCGTTGTTACCGATTTTCCAGATCCAGACTCTCCAACTATAGCAAGTGTTTCTCCTTCAAAAAGATCAAAGTTCACGCCACGGATGGCCTGCACTTCCCCTGCGAATGTATGGAAAGAAATATGCAGATCTGAAACTTCCAATATCTTTTTCATGTCGTTTCACCTCATTTATTAATCACGCATTTTTGGATCAAACGCGTCACGAAGTCCATCTCCCATTAAATTACAAGCTATTAAGATAATACAAATAACAATACACGGAATAACCATTAAATGAGGTAAGAACTGAAATGTTTTATATCCATCCTCAATTAGTGTACCAAGAGATGCCTCTGGTGCTTGTAAACCAATTCCGATAAAGCTTAGGAAGGCTTCAAAAAAGATGGCACTAGGAATCGTGAACATGGTATTAATGATAATAACCCCGGATAAATTGGGTAGTAAATGTTTGAATAATAATCTGAAGTTACTTGCTCCGAGTGTCCTTGAGGCAAGTATATACTCCTGATTCCTCAACTTAAGCACTTGTCCCCTTACAACCCTTGCCATACCTATCCAGCCGGTGATAACCAAAGCTATTGTAATCGACATAATACCTGGCTTTAAGATTAAAAGCATTAATATGACGACAATTAGGTTAGGAATACCAGATATTACCTCCAGGATACGTTGCATCACGTTATCAACTCTGCCGCCTTTGAAACCGGAGATTAATCCGTAGACAACACCAATTACCATGTCAATTACTGCCGCTAAAAGGGCAATATAAAGTGACACCCTTGTTCCTACCCAGACACGGGAGAACAGGTCACGTCCCAGACTGTCCGTTCCAAACCAATAATACTCTTCTATACCAAGTTCTTCATATTTATTTGTTTCTACACCGCCGATTTTTTGACTGCCATCAAATATCCCAATATCCTCTAAAACAGGCACACGAGGAGGAAGATTCCCATGGGCAACGTTTTGCGCATAGGGGTCAAATTTTGAAAGGGACGGTCCAATAATTGCCATCACAACTATAAGCAATAATAAGACTGCACTAACAATTGCTGCTTTATTTTTCCGGACCCGTAGCCATGCATCTTTACCGAATGAAAGTTGTGGTTTCTCAATCTTTTCTAAATCAGAATGATCCTTTGGAGCGGGATCAAATCGATGTTTTTCAATTTTTTCCGGAACATTCATCATGATTTATCCCCTCCTTGTAAACGAATCCTTGGATCAATAATTCCATATAATATGTCCACGATTAAAATAATCACTGTCAACAAGAAGGCAAAAAAGATGGTTGTTCCCATGATAATTGGAAAATCATTTGTCATAATTGATTTTACAAACTGTTCTCCGATTCCCGGAATCGCAAATATCTTTTCTACGACCATCGACCCCGTCATCAATCCTACAGCCATAGGTCCAAGTACGGTTACAAGAGGAATTAATCCGTTGCGGATAGCATGTTTGAAGGATACTTCCATTCTTGAGTTCCCTTTTGCTTTTGCGAGAGTAATATAATCCGAGCTAAAGACCTCAATCAGCTCTGTTCTCATAAAACGGGCCGCGGTTGCAATAGGGAATATCGCCAGAGCAATCGTTGGCATAATTGACGAAGCAAATCCATTCCAGGATGCAACAGGCAGCCATCCGAGCTTAACTCCGATTACATACTGCAAGAGTGCTGCAAATACGAAAGAGGGAATTGATTTCCCTAAGACTGCTAAAAATGTACTGCCATAATCAATCCATGTATTTTGAAACATAGCAGCTAAAACGCCAAGTAATATACCAATAATGGTTCCAATAAACATCGCCTGAAAACCAAGCTGTAAGGATGGCCCCATACGATTCTTTAAAAGTTTTGTCACGGGTTGATTGTCGAACTGAAACGACACACCTAAGTCACCCTTCACAACATTCATCATATAATTGGCGTATTGCACAGGAATCGGCTTATCTAGCCCATACTTCTCATCTAAGATTACTCGCTGATCTTCCGTGAGCTTTTCTTCATTTTGGAATGGGCTACCAGGCAAGAACTTCATTAAAAAGAATGTTAATGAAGCTATAATAAACAGCGTAATAACCAAATAAATTATACGCTTTATGAGATACTTCGCCATTGGTGTTTCCTCCTATATGCTAATAAATAGAAATTTTCTAATAAAAAAGGTGCATACATGAGGAAAAGAGAGTATCTTTACGGAATACTCTCTTTTCCTTTAACCGTTGCTGTTCACTTGATAGCAAAATTAGTTTTCCATATACACGTTCTTCAATGTATAGTCCGGTCCGAATAAATGCTCTTCAAAACCTTTTACATTTGGTTTAATAAGAACAAGTCGTCCTCTTTGATAGATTGGAGCCACTACAGTATCCTCTTGAATCAATAGCTTTTCAGCTTCTAACATTGCTTCCCAACGTTTTTCAGGGTCATTCGCATATTTCACTTTCGCGTCTTCAATTAATTGATCATATTCTTCATTTGAATAACCAGTATTGTTGTTCGTTCCATCTGTAACGTATAGATCAAGGAATGTCATTGGGTCTAAGTAGTCTGGTCCCCAACCATGCATGACAATGTCATAGTCCTGATTGGTCGTATCTTGCAGACGCACTTTAAATGGTACGTTTCTTAACTCAAGTTTCAAACCTTCTAGATTTGTTTCGAGTTGGCTCTGGAAATATTCACTTGTTTTCTTAGCGTTTTCTGTATCATCACTTAAATAATCAAGCGTAATTTCTTCCACTCCTAACTCTTCTAAACCTTTTTCCCAATACTCTTGTGCTTTTTCTAGGTCAAATCCAATCAAGTCGCCGCTTTCTTCACGGAAATCTTCGCCAGTTTCAGGATTTTTCGCCAAACCTCTTGGTACATATCCATCACTTGGAACAGAACCGTTTGCTAAAACTGTTGTTGTATATGCTTCTTTGTCAAACGCCATTGCTATTGCTTTACGAATATTCTCATTCGCTAATGGAGTTTCTTCGCCATCACGTACCTGGTTGAACTTCAAATACCAAGAACTACCTTCTTCAAATGTAGAAGCATTCTCATCATTTTGATATTGTTGTGCATATTCAGCGCTTAAAGCAGCTGTACGATCTGCTTCGCCTGTTTCAAATAAATTGACCGCTGTACTTGGTTCTTTTACAACTTGTACGTTAACTTCATCTAAAGCAACGTTTTCTTTATCATAATAATGGTCATTTCTCACATACTTCCAAGTTAGACCGCTTCCGTCCCACTCTGTTAGTACGAATGGTCCGTTTGCAAGCATCGTGTCACTATTTGTTCCAAAGCTGTCACCTTGCTCCTCAACAAACTCTTCATTAAGAGGTAAGTATGTTCCAAATGCCAATAGGGAATCCAAATATTCAACAGGTTGTTCCAATGTTACTTCTAGCGTGTAATCATCAATAGCTTCGACTTTTAACTCTTCTGGATCTTTATCCCCATTCATAATTTCTGTTGCATTTTCAATAATTCCGGAGAACATATATGCATACTCTGATCCAGTCTCAGGATTTACTGCTCTTTGCCAAGAATATACAAAGTCATTGGCAGTGACAGGGTCACCATTAGACCACTCAGCATCTTCTCGTAATTTAAATGTATAGACCTTACCATCTTCACTTATCTCTGGTTCGCCATCTGCAATCGCAGGGACAGGTGTATCATTCTCATCTAAAACATAAAGACCTTCCATTGTTTGCCCAAACACGATAAAGCTAGCTGCGTCTGTAGCAAGTGACGGGTCACCCGTAGGAATCTCAGCTGTTTCAATCATATTAAACACTTGCTCACCTGTGGCTTCTCCACCATCTGAACCTTCATCAGTTTCCTCGCTACTTGTGTCCGAGCTTGAATCCGGCTCTGATCCTGAATCTGCACCTGAGTCTGAGTCAGAACCGCTACAAGCTGAAAGAGCGAGTACCAGCATCAAGGCTAGTACAATAAAAAGATAATATTTTGACTTTTTCATTCGTAAACCCACCCTTTTCTTTATATAGTTTCAGGATATATTATACTACAATTTAAATAATTGTACATTACTTTTTTTACAAATTATTGCAAAGTTCTTTATCGGAATTGAGCAATTATTCTTATAAAACCCTCTCCTTCTATGTAGATAGTATGAACGAAATCAATGGCTTCCCTTCTATAAAACCAGACCTTTCACCTATACTTCTGTCTCCTCCTTACTTTTTAGTATATTGCTTTCATGCAGGTTCGTAATCTCCAAGTTAATTGCATACGTAGCCGATCAGGAATAAATTGGCATAAAGAATTATCCAATGATAAGCTGATATTGCAGGCATAACTTTAAGATGTTCAGATAAGAGGAGTTAAATAACCCTGTTTTTGGGGTTAGCCACTATAATTGATTATCGTTTTTTATGCTACCTTTCAGTTTAATTCTTGCATGAATGCGTTTTCATAATATAATATACCAGTAGATTTATAATTCGGCAAGACTTTTTTAAAGATAAGAAAGTATTAAATAAAAATACTATGGTAACTTAGGTATCCAGGACTAGCCAAGTCCGCTCTGCGTCCAGAAACACAGTTTGTACGTTGCTGCGACTACTGGATGTGCTAGTACAAACGCCCTTTAGCGGGACGATCTCTGTCCCAGGTGTTGCGAAGATGATCGCGTTTTTTACCTGCAAGGGCGCTTGCCTTTGTTCTCGTATCCATTTTTTATAAAGGATGTTAACCTACATGCTCAAGAAAATTTTGATTTGGAATAGTATAACTCAATTACTTGTGTTACTGCTTGCTATGATTTTTTACAAACGTGCGGACCTATTAGCCTATATTAATGTATCTTTTATTATTGGCACTGCACTAATCCTCATAGCGATGGCTGGTTATGTAATAAAAGGACGTTTCTTTGATATCATTTTTTATAGTTTTCAGCACACATTTAGTAACGTGACTGAAAAAGACCGGAGACCACTATCACGTCTTGTTCCCCAAAATTACCAACTTCCGCTCATAACGGGGATGGTAACTATTTTGCTCATGCTTTTAGCCTTATCTTTATATTAAAACCGAAACAGCGACTCCCATTGCGTGAGCGAACTTAATCGAGGCTGGGACATAACTTCTTAGTATGGTTATAAATCCGAACAAATGATAAGAAAGAGCATCAACAACCGCTCCGGGAATATACTACGCTTTCCGCAGGCGGCTGGTGAGCCTCGACGCATAGGATGTGCTAATGCAGACGTTGCCACAGGACGTGGCGTTCTTAGTCTGCCTCGGGCTGCCGCCCTGCGGGGTCTCCCCGATGCCGGCCGACGAACAGGAGGTTCTAGTGCCGGCGTTGGTCACAGGACGTGACCGTACTTAGCCGGCCTCCTGCTGGAGTCTCCGTATATTCCCGGAGCTAGTTAGCAGTTTTGTTCGGATTTAATTCATATTAGAATAGTTATGTCCCAGCCTCATTAAAGGAAACTTAGGCGAAGAGAGTAAGTTGATACCAGCTTTCACTACTCGGCTATAAGAGGACTAGGCCTTATACAAAACGGCTAAGTCTTCCACTTTATTATATAAAAGCTAAATTAATTTTTATGTATAATGGTTTGACCCGTACACATCCGAGACATACCACTTATCACCATATTGCATAACTTCCACTGTTACCAATTCCCAATCATCATCTTCATCATCTATAAGCATTATTTACCTAACCGAAATAATGCTACACATTACTAGGTCTTTTGCGAAGGGTATAAGGATATACTCTTTTCATTCCTTTCTGATATTGAACCGGTCATCATAATGATTGTTTTTATTAATCTAATACTAGTGCAAACATTTATATATGAATCTACTAAAGTATATAATTATTCATATTCATTAAATAACGAAAAGGCTTAACAAATTTAATAGAATAGTCTATACTACTTATGATTGAATGGATGAAGAAAATTTATTTCTTAAATACTAGAGTGTGAATAATTAAGATCGTTATCTGACGATGGTGATTTTGAAGAAATAATTAACATAAAGGGGTCTATCAAACATGGATAAGTACTGTACGGAATGCGGGGAAGCAATAGATGAATCCTTGAATTTTTGTCAGAATTGTGGGCATAAATTACATGCCTCTTCAGAACAGGACGGAAATACAGTTATCCCTCCTAAAAAGCAGCCAAAAAATTATACAAAGAAACAAAAAATAATCATGGGTGCAGTAGCCGCTCTATTAGTTTTCATGATTGGCGGCTATACGTGGGGAAAATCATATTTCTCTCCAGAAAAAACGGCAGAACGATTCATCACAGCAATCATTGAAGAAGATTATGGAAAAGTTCAGGATTTGACAATGATGCAAGGTGAATCGATATCACAGGCAGAGGCAGAAGCACTTGTCACTCTAGCAAAAGAAGAGGCACATTATATCAATATTGAAACGACAAATTTAGAGGATTTTACTAATCAGAATGACCTTATGAAACTAACAGATAACGGGAAGCATTTATTTATTTTTCCCAAGTATCAATTTTCTTTAGTGCCACAATATGCGGACTTGGATCTTCCTTTTAAAGATATAGAAACAACATTTAATGAGGAAACATTTCCTGCTAAAAAGAACGATGAACGAAATATTGTTTACGGGCCACTCGCACCCGGTAAGTATAAAATAAATAGTAGTTACAGCGGGGAATTAACGGAAGCTGAGTCCGATGATGTAATAATCCTCGGAGACAGCTATAGTGATACGGTTTACCATGATGTTCAACTGAATGCAGAATCGACAACATTCCATTTATATAATTCGAATGACAGTCCGATTAAAAATGCGTACATAGAAGTGAATGAACAGCAAATTCCTTTCGATGAGAGTATGAATATTGACGCGTTTGGTCCGCTGAATCTGGATGGCTCTGTCACTGCAACTCCGATTATTGAAACAGAATGGGGTAAGGTGACATTAGAGGATATCAAGATTGAAGAAGATTACTACGAGCTAACATTGAACACTGTAAGCAAGGAACTGATGGATAATTTATCAGAAGTTATTTTATTGTATGGGGAAGAATATGTAGAGGCCCATGCAGCGAATGATGCCACAATCTATACAGCTGTTACGGAAAACTTAAGAGAAAATTTCCAAGACGACTTTTCCTATAATATCGACTATGGAAAAAATTTCACTGGACAATTAGATAAAATTGAAATAAATTATGATGAGCTAACTTTCTATGAAAAAAATGAAGTTGCCATCCCAGCGAATTTCCATTTTACAGCATCCACTCACGATAGTGACGAGCAGCCTGATTTAGAAGAACGAATTGATACGGTAACACTTCTAATGGTGTTCGATCCGGATGAAGAAAAATGGCTGATCGATGAAGCAAGTTCGTATGGACTATTTAGCAGTAATGATTTTAAAGCTACGGCAACATTGGAAGGGTCGCAAGAATTACATAAGGCTACCAAGTCAGCTTCAGCACCTGCAAGCAAAGACTCAGATGAACAAATAGAGGAAACCACTTTAAATTATATATATAGTCTTGTTGAAGCGATTAATGCGGGTGATTATGAGCTAGTTCGCCCTTATATCAAAGATGACAGCCCGCTCCATGGCATGCAGGTAGATTTAGTAAATCGCTTGGTGGAAAAAGGTATGAAGCAAGAAGTCATCGATGCAACCGTAACGAATATTGAAGAAGACGGCGATTCATGGATTGTAACGACAGACGAAACCATTAAGATAATTTATAGCAGCGGTAAAGAGGAAACTAGTGATTATAGTTGGAATTACACCGTAGAGTCGGATGGCAATGGGGTATCATTAACAAATATAGATTAAAAAAATATAATTAACGAGAAATACCCTTCTAAACAAATCAGAAGGGTATTTTCTATCATTATACATTTGCCGTTTCAATCAGTGCTTCTTCAGGTGGAGTATAACGATAACCAAGATCATCCGCCACCGTTTGAATGGTTACTTTTCCATTAATTGTATTAACACCAGAGCGTATCGCTGGATTATCTTGAATAAGCTTGGCGATTCCATGTGAGCCAAGCTGTGCTGCATAAGGGATGGTCACGTTTGTTAAACCAACTGTTGCGGTACGTGGTACAGCACCAGGGATATTTGCAACTGCATAATGCACGACACCATGTTTCATAACAGTTGGGTTATCATGGGTCGTTGGCGTGCTAATCGTTTCAAAGTTCCCGCCTTGATCAATCGCAACGTCTACGATAACAGAACCAGGCTCCATCGATTTAATCATCTCTTCACTCACAAGTTTTGGTGCTTTCGCGCCTGGAATAAGAACAGAACCGATGACTAAATCGGAGTTCTTGACGGCTTCTGCAATATTATAAGGATTAGAGATTAAAGTTTGTACCGTTGAACCAAAGATGTCGCTTAGCTCACGTAATCGGACCGGATTCAAGTCAATAATAGTAACCTTGGCTCCAATTCCCGCTGCGATTTTAGCTGCATTCGTACCAACGACACCGCCTCCAATAATTGTAACATTTCCTTGATTCACACCAGGAATGCCACTTAGCAGAATGCCTTTACCGCCTTTTGATTGCTCTAAAAATTGTGTTCCAATCTGTGTTGCCATCCGGCCTGCGACTTCACTCATTGGTGTAAGGAGCGGTAGTGTATTGTTGACAGTAATTGTTTCGTAAGCGATGGCTGTTACTTTATTGTCAACTAATGCTTGGGTCAGTTCCGGCTCTGCAGCTAAGTGAAGATAGGCAAATAAGATTAACCCTTCGCGGAAATATTTGTATTCCGATTCTATCGGTTCTTTTACCTTCAAGATCATTTCTGACCTTTTCCAAACCTCGGAAGCATCCTCTATGATTTCCGCTCCAGCTGCTGCATATTCTTTATCTGTAAAGCTGCTGCCAGTCCCAGCATCTTTTTCGATAAAAATAGTATGTCCTGCTTTCGTTAAATTGGTGACTCCAGCTGGCGTAATAGCGACACGCTTTTCATTATTTTTAATTTCCTTTGGTACTCCGATAATCATGTGATTCTCTCCATTCTGTGATTTATTATTAGCTAATTTTTTCTTCTAGTATTCTCTCTACTATGAAAGGTAAATCGTTGCTCCAAATCTACTAGAAACAATCCTATGCCGTATTTATCACGTATTAACGGTCTGTAATACCCCTACCCCTAAACAGAAAGGAAACCCAATATGTGAAGGGTGGGGGTAAACAATCCGTAAATACCTGATTCTGTTCAACTAACATTCAGTGGGGAGGGAAGGATTTCCCCACTGAATGAAGTTTCACTTTAAACGAGGAGTGCAAGTAGTTTAGATTTTTTTACTTCACCATTTCCTTTAACATCGGCGGATCTGCTTCCTGTTTATAACCTTCTTTATATTCTACTTTAAACCCTGTAAAGCCATAGATAATAGCAATTAAAGGGCTAATTAAACATAGAAATGCAAATGGTAAATAGCTTAGTGTCGATACACCTAATGTGGTCGCCATGAATGCTCCACAAGTATTCCATGGTACAAGAGGTGAAGTCATCGTTCCTGCATCCTCCAATGTCCGGGATAGGTTTTTCGACTTCAGTCCTCTCTTATCATATTCTTCCGCATACATTCGGCCTGGAACAATAATGGACATATATTGGTCACATCCGACAATGTTCGAGGAAATACATGTAACTACTGTTGCCGTTATCAGGCTGCCAGTTTTTTGGGCAAATTTAATAATCTCCTCAACTAGCACTTCAAATATTTTTGTTAATTCAAGAACACCACCAAAACACATTGCAATAATAATCAATGAAACCGTATACAATACGGACTCTATTCCACCATTATTTAATAGATTATCAACTACTTGGTTTCCCGACTCGATGGAATACCCATAATATAATATATTAATCGCATCACCTACTGGTACTTTTTGTACAACAATTGAGCAGATTGTACCTAGTATGGAACCGATAACTAAACCTGGTAGTGCCGGGATTTTAAAGATCATCATGATAATGATGAATAACGGTACTAACAGCAGCCATGGTGAAATGCTATAGATCTCATTCAATTGAGTTTGCAAAACCTGTACTTCGGAAATACTTGCACCTTCACCAGAATATCTAAAATCAAGAATTGAAAACAGTATTAACGAAATGACGAGACCTGGTATCGTTGTATAAAGCATATGTTTAATATGCTCAAACAACTCTCCACCGACAATGCCTGGAGCAAGATTCGTTGTTTCAGAAAGTGGTGAGATTTTATCCCCAAAATAAACACCTGAAATAACAGCTCCCGCAACCATAGCCGGGTTGATGCCAAGTCCATGTCCAATACCCATTATTGCAATTCCAATTGTTCCTGCCGCTGTCCAGGCATTTCCAGAAGCGATAGATACAACACATGATATTAAACAAGCTGCCACAAGGAAGAAGCTTGGCGAAAGTATATTGAGTCCGTAATAAATCATTGTTGGTACAATACCACCTGCTATCCAAGAACCAATTATCGTTCCGATCACTAAAAGAATAACAATCGCTTGAAGAGCAAGACGAACGGCATCCAACATTCCTTTTTCAACTTCGAACCATTTAAACCCAAGTCTAAATGCAACTATGGCGGCGACTCCAGCACTTAGCAATAATGGAATATGCGGATCTGTATCATATACAAAAATGCCAATTACTAAAGCGACAATCATGAATATAATCGGAATCAAAGCTTCGAATAATGTTGGTTTTCTAATTCCTAACTGCTTGTTTTCCTTACTCATTTACACCTCTCCTTGTTTCACTTTAGTTAAATCGACCTTCCTTCCCACAAGCAAGATAATTCTCAAGACAGATACAGTAAATCAACGAAACCACTTACCATAGTAAATACTCATGGAACCATAAAAGAGCGGCCCCATGTCAACAGTGAAATCAGGAGACTCTTTTTGTTCATTTAGTTTGATTTAAAATCCTGTAATCCAATTATTCTTCCCTATAATCCGGATTATGCCATTCCATTAATGTAGCATTTGTAAGCGATTCTTTATCTCCCATTAAATAGCCTCGCATTACCTTTCTTAATTTAAAGCCATTTTTAAGCTGAAATGTAAGAACGGAATCATAAATATTTTCTTTTTTTACTTCCTCTACGTATTCTTCAGGTGTTAATCGAGCCGCATATTTATAATAGTTCGGGATACGCCCACCTATAATAATACTTTTCAACCCTAGATTTTTACATATCTCTCTGCGGGCCTGATATAAATACTTCCCTATCTTCATTTTTCTGAATTCTGGATGAACACCTACTTCTATTCCATAAAGATTACTGCCATTCGGATTATGATTTCGAATATAACCATCATCAGAAATCATCGTATAGGAATGTTCTTCACCATAATCATCAAAGTCAACAATTAAACTACACGCTGAACCTACTATTTTTCCTTCATATTGCAAGCAGACCTGACCTTCTGGAAAAATCTCTATTTGACTTGCCAAGTTCGCACGTGTTAGGGACATGTCCGGCCCAAAACATGTATAAGATAGCTCTGCCACTTCATCAAGATCTTCCTGTTGAATCTTTCGGATTGTCATATTTTCACCGAGCTGGATTGATTTTGTTTCCGGCATTTTTTTAACTCCTTTCCTATTCATTATTTTGTACTAATAGAGACAAACTTTTCTTCCAGGTATTCTTCCAATCCGTATTTTCCACCTTCTTTACCCATTCCACTTTCCTTCACGCCGCCAAATGGCGCCTGAACTACAATTGGCAACGAATCATTAATACCTACTATTCCAAAGTCAAGTTCCTTCATCATACGTAATCCACGTCCCAAATCTTTTGTATAACAATATGCAGCTAGTCCGTATGATGAGCCATTTGCCCGTTCCACGACTTCCTCTTCCTCTTTAAACGTAAAGATCGGTGCAACCGGGCCAAAGGTTTCTTCTGTTGCGATTTTCATATTTTCATTAGCGTATTGAATAACAGTTGGTTCATAAAAATAACCGTTTAAGTCATTTTCTTTGTATACATTTCCGCCACAAAGCACTTTTGCATTATTTTCTACCGCATCTTCAACTTGAGCTTTTACTTTCTTCAATGAATCTTCATTAATTAGTGGTCCAACGTCGACGTCAGCGTTCATTCCATTTCCTACTTTTAGTTGCGCTGTTTGTTCCGCTAACATTTCTCCAAATTGTTCCGCTATACTTTCTGACACATAAATACGGTTTGTACTGATACATGTTTGCCCGGTATTTTTAAATTTGGATAGCATCACTCCACGAACGGCCTCGTCTAGATCCGCATCTTCAAAGATGATAAATGGGGCATGACCGCCAAGCTCCATCGATACTTTTTTAACAGTCGCAGCAGAATCACGAAGAAGCATTTTACCAACAGCGGTTGAGCCTGTAAATGTAATCTTTCGTACATCTGAACTGCTAGTCATTTCGCTTCCTATTTCTTCCGCCGGTCCAATTAAAAGATTTACAACGCCATGAGGGATTTCGGCTTCATGAAAACATTCAAAAACTTTTATTGCAGATAAAGGTGTAGCAGGAGCGGGTTTTAATACAACCGTACACCCTGCAGCCAGCGCTGGAGCTAGCTTTCTTGTAATCATTGAGAGCGGGAAGTTCCACGGAGTAATAGCAGCACATACACCGATAGGCTGTCTAATTACCATGAGGTGTTTTTCCTGCTGTGATGCTGGTAAAGTTTCACCATAAACTCGTTTCGCTTCCTCGGCATACCACTCCAAATAAGCTATCGCACCGGCTACTTCGCTTTTCGCATCTTTTAATGACTTTCCATTTTCCTTCGTAATCGTTTCCGCTAATTCTGTTGATTTTTCCCTCATTAATTGAACCACTTTTTGTAAATAGGCACTTCGTTCATTACCAGTTGTTTTTTTCCATTGCTTAAATGCTTCTTTTGCATCTGCAATTGCTTTTTTCGTTTCCGCTCTCCCACCTGTTGAAACGGTTTCAATTATTTCACCTGTTGCGGGGTTTACGACTTTTATTTTTTCATCTGTTTGTATCCATTCACCATTAATATATAGCATTCGAATTCCTCCAGCTGATTTCTTCGTATTTATTGTTATCAAGAGATTTTCCGACCCGAAGATATGCTTTTCTTTTTGATAGATTCATTACGATAGAAAAAACAGTCTCCATTCTCCGGTGTTCTGGTGCTCTCTCGTTTTCAAAGTGGTTAATAGAATTTGGTGCATTAAATTCATCTGAAAGCCATGTTTTGAATGTTTCTTCGTCTATTGGCTCTTTATTTGCAATGGTTGTATTTATAAGCTGTTCCGCTCTCTTTTTACGAAGCATCGAATCATCAAATCTGAATTCGTTCATATCTTTTAAATTCTGTTTAATGTTTTCGGATAGAAGATGGTTTGTATGTACTAATTTCCCGTCCTCTCCTCCAACATAATCAATGCCAAATGGAGACACCTCAGGATTAACAGCTATTCCATTTCCATTTCCTTCATCATAACCAATCAGGAAACTAGCAGCAGAAGCCATTTGCGTCCCTTTGATTTTTGAAATAGCTTCCGTTAAAGAATGAGAATTAAGGACTGCCCGTAACCCTAAATGGATCGGAACTTCATCTGACTTTTTATCAGTAATCAATGCGTTAAAGCATATCCCTACACCGGAAGAATTAAAACCAATTTTCCCGATCATTCCTCCCTCCGTCACCATCGTTATATCCGGCCTGCCTTCATGTTGTATATTCAGTAATAAAAGACTATTTATTTGCGAAGGCTTCCAGTCCCAATTTTGACCAATAATTGTTTCTGATATAGTTGGTTCGGTAACTGCTATTGCTGTACAGCCATCTGAAAATGATGTTCCTTTATATCCGGCCAGTGCAATTTCACTACGCGCATTAAGAGCTAATATATCTTCAAAATCTACCCCCGCACCTGCTGCAATCCCTTCCATTTCTTCAATCATGGTTACATCGTATTTTTCTATTGCATCAAGATGCGTAAGCGCACGCTCCCTTGCTTCTGACCAATCAATATGCTGATAGCCGTGAAATAATTTTTCATATGTTTCTAGACTTTGTAAAACTTCTTTTTTTCCATATGCACCATGCTTATATCCTATATCCCTCGCTGATCCGCTTAATACTAGTTTGTTAATCATTATCTTCCCTCGCTTATCATGCTTACTTTTCTGTCCATAATAGATTTGTAAGTTCAAAAAGTCTCCTGATAGATGTGGGGACTTTTTGAACCTGTATAAGAAACTATAAAATAAAATTACTGTAATAACTTAGGTATCCAACGCTAGCCACGTCCGGCTCCAGCGCCCAGCAACTAGCAAACTTCCCACTCCTCCAATCGATAAGTCAACATCAACTCACTATCGTTCGTTGTGTTTCCTTTATCTCATTCCGGAGTGCTCCAGTTTGTACGTTGCTAAACGGGCGCTTGCGCCTTTGTTCACTATGTATTACTAGATCGTCTTTTTAAAAGCGGTGATAGACTCATCAATAATGTCGATCATGTCATTAACTTCTTGTTTGTTAATAACGAGTGGTGGTGCGATTGCAACTCTGAAATCCCCAATAGCTCGGAGAATAAGCTTGCGATTAAAACATTCATCAACCACTTTCGTTGCAGCTTGTAAAGATGGATCGAAATGTTCACCAGTTGCAGGATTATATAGTTCAAATGCAGCAAGCAGTCCAATAGAGCGGCTATTTGTTATAATGTCGTGCTTTTCTTCCAGATATGCCAATCCTTTTTGCATTTCTTTTTCCATCGCCTTGGCATTTTCTACGATACCGTCACGTTCTATAATTTCAATGTTTTTCAGCGCTACTGCACATGCTGTAGGATGTCCGCTATAGGTAAAGCCATGAGCCATTACTCCTTCATAATTTACGATAGCTTCTCTTACTGTATCGCTAATCATTACGCCTCCCAGCTGCGAATAACCACTTGTAATCCCTTTAGCAATACACATTAAGTCAGGAACTACTTCCCAATTTTCAACACCAAACATTTTTCCTGTGCGGCCAAATCCACAAATCACTTCGTCCGCGATAAATAAAATATTGAACTCATCACAAAGTTTTCTAACGGCTTGTAAATAACCTTCAGGTGGAATGTTTACCCCGCCTGCCCCTTGAACCGGTTCGATAATTACCGCTGCAATTGTATCTGCTCCTTCTTTCTCAATAAGATATCGAATAGACTGTTCATAATTTGGATCATTTTTATCGCCCAATTCACAATTTGTTAAGTGCGGTGTTGCATGGTAAAACCCTTCCACACTAGCTCCCGCAAATTCGTGTGTTGTTGGAATCCCAGTAGCACTCTGCGCAGCCTGTGTTACACCATGATATCCGTCTCTCATTGCAATAATTTTCTTTTTTTCATGTTTTCCTTTTAATGACCAATAAAATCTCGATAGCTTGAAAGCGGTGTCATTTGATTCAGAACCACCCGAAGTATAAAAAACTGAATTTAAATCACCTGGAGCGATAGATGCTAATTTTTCAGCAAGTTTAATAGCTGGCACATTCGAAAAGCCCTTAAATGCCGAAGAGTAAGCAATTTTTAACATTTGTTCATGCGCAGCTTCTGCAAGTTCTTTTTGACCATGACCGATATTCACATTCCAAAGCATTGACATCCCGTCAATATAAGCTTCACCTTCTAAATTATTAGCAAAAATACCTTGACCATCAGAAAAAATAATATCCGGTCCATCTTGAGCACCTTTTTTAGGTGCTGAAGTAGGATGGATAAAGTGTTTTTTATCTAATTCAGCTAGTTCATCAGTTTTCGACTTTAAGACAGAGACTTCTTTAACCATAATTAAAACCTCCAATTTTAGTATTCAAATAATATAAAGCAAAATTCATGCCAACTTTTATTTTCATTGTAAAAAATCGCGTAATATATGGTGATCTGGCTTTTACATTACTAAACTTTAATTCTATTAAGATTTTTACATCGGTTTATTTATGCATTAACAGATAACATTATGCAATAATGCATAAAAACCAACTTTTTTATGAAAGTTGGTTTTTACTTATACCGTTAATTTTCCCTTTGTAAAATTTGCTGGTATTTTCGACTAACTGCAGATTGGCTAATCCCAAGCGCTTCAGCAGCCTTTATTGTTGTTTTATGTTTTTTCATTGCTAATATAATTAACTGCTCCTCTATTTCTTCCTTTGCTTGTTTTAGGGGAACAATCCCATTAATTAAAGGGAACGGCTTATGAACTGTTTCATGTGACAAAAAGTGTTCTACTAATTCAGCCGTTATTACTTCCTCATCAGCGGTTACAAATAGTCGTTCAATTAAGTTTTGTAGTTCGCGGATGTTGCCAGGCCATGAATAGCTTTCTAATAAATTTAATGCTTCTGGTGAAAGGTAGCAATTTTTATCATATCTGTGGTTTAACTTTTCAAGGGTATGATAAGCTAATAACGGAATATCTTCCGGTCTCTCTCCAAGGGGCGGAACATGGATTGGAATAACATTAATCCGGTAATATAAATCCTCTCGGAAACTTCCATCTTCCACCAGCTTTTTTAAGTCTTTATTCGTCGCGGCAACAATCTGGACATCAATAGGAATTGGTGTAACACTCCCGATAGGAACAACTTCGTCCTCTTGTAATACCCTCAACAATTTCACTTGTAACGACATTGGCATATCGCCAATCTCATCAAGAAACAACAACCCGCCATTTGCCTGTTCAAAATACCCTTTTTTCCCTTGAGAATCAGCCCCGGTAAACGAGCCTTTCGTATATCCAAAGAGTTCGCTCTCCAGTAAATTCTCTGGGATAGAGCCGCAATTTATTGTTAGAAATGGCTTATCTGATCGGTTACTCTTCGTGTGTATTGCACGTGCGATTAATTCTTTCCCTACTCCCGATTCACCTTGGATTAATACAGTAGAAGAAAAGTTTGCTATCTTCTCAATTTGATTAACAACTTTTTGCATCTTTAAGCTGCCATAAATAATATCTTTTGAGGGATCCTCCTTGTTTTTTAGGCGATTCAGTTCTTGCTCATACTTTTTCGTCATTTCCTTCGTTTGTTTTAGTTCGGATCTTAGTTTCGTATTTTCTGTAATATCTCTCGAAGCCACAACTATTCTTTGTAAATCCCCTGCACTATTAAAAATAGGATTCCCTACAGCTAATATCTTTTTTCCGTTTATTGTTTCTTGAACGACGGAAACCTTTTCTTTCTTCTCTAAGACCAACCTTATTACAGAGGGAGAAAAAACACCTTCATTCTCTAACTCCAAAATATTTTCACCAATCAGCTCTTTAAGGGGCCTCGGCCAAAAATCTTTGATGTAATTCTCGCTATGTCGTATAAGAGTTCCTTTGTTATCAATAACTAAAAGTTCATCATAGATGGTAGACAGAATGGCATTCATATCCCTGTTTAAATCTTTGACTGCTTCCATTTCAAGTGCCATTTCCCCCACTTTTGGAAGATCCTGCACAATAATGATAGCGCCTTCAACATTTCCCTCTGCCGACTCAATTGGACTATAATCAACCAATACGCCCATTTCATTTATAAAATGAATTTCATTTAACAGAATTGCCCCTGTCGAGAACACGTTATTCAACTTTTCCTGATTGAAAATCTGACCTGCATCGCTTCCCATTACTTCACTGCTTGCGGATTGGATCATATTTAGACCAGTTTCATTGCAATTAATAATTTTTTGATTGTGGTCAACTACAAAAACACCCATCGGTATTGAACCCAAGAGTAACTTAAGTATATTAATATTTTTCTCTTTACGAAACAAACCAATCAGCATGTCTTCTCGGGTAATATATCCCATTAATTCATCTTCATTGTTCTTAACTAAAACAATCGGGTTTCCAAGCACTTTGAATACAAACGACATGGTAATTTCCTTACCCGGCTTGAATATCTCTATATTTTTTATCGATATTGCATTGGAACGTATTTGTTCTACACATAAATCTTCGTTCTTCTTTCCTGATGTTTTCAAATCTCTTAAATCCACGTATGCACTTAATTCGTTATTCTTCGTTAAAAATACATAAGGATCCATGCGATTTGCTATTTGCTCTGAAAAACATACTTGATCAATGTCCATTGAAACTGCAAATATAGGTTTTAATTTACTAGAAATTGTCTGATTCAATATAAGCACCCCTTTTACAGATCAATTCACATTGTATCACGGTATTCGAAATAATCATAATACTATTTCTGTTTTATTCAACTAGTAAAATCGTGTCAGTATTCATTATCGCGCGGATATTATTATTTTACACAGCCTTATCTTTATCCTTTTCCATCTCCGGAAGCTTCTGTCTAAATCCTTTTGTTAAAAATATCAAATATAACACACCAAGCCCGAACCAAATACTTCCCAATATTTTAGAATAACTATCTAAGTTGAATAGGAGTACAACATTTAACAAACATCCTACTGAAGGAATAATAAAGTACTTCATAACCCCGCGAAGAGAGCGCTTTCTTTTTTTACCAAAGTATAAAACAATAACCGAAATATTTACAAAAGCAAAAGCAATTAATGCTCCAAAATTAATAAAGGAAGCAACCAAGGTTAGACTTAAGAATAAAGCTGATAAAGATAATAAACTAATCAGCAAAATATTATTGACTGGAACTTTTGTTTTCTTACTCAGTTTCCCAAAGAAACTTTTCGGAAGTTGCCCGTCCCTCCCCATGGCATATAAAACACGAGAAGCACTTGCTTGTGCTGCAGAGGCAGAACCAAATACAACAATTGCAGTTACAGCTAAAAATGCTGATTCTAAAGCGCTTCCTCCGACACGCGCCATGATTTCATAAGATGCAGCATCAGCATCTTTAAAACTATTATAGTCGGGCCAAACATTATGAGCGAGATAGGAGACAATAATAAATATTATCCCTCCGATAATAGTTACGATAAGAATGGCACGCGGTATATTTTTCTTTGGATTTTTCACTTCTTCTGAAAAAGTTGAAACGGCATCAAATCCAAGAAAGGAGAAACAAAGCAGCGCGGCTCCTGCGACTATTTGCGGAAAAGAATATCCATCGTAAATAAAATTGTTATGCAATACCGCATAATTTTATATTCTTATTCATAAACTTTTAACTATTTAGGTTATGAGCGCATAACCGTGGAGTCTGTATGTAAGGTTTCAACTTTCGCAGCTGAAACAGTAAACTACTCTCTGGTATAATTAGTGAAACCAGCAATTCATTATAGTTATGGACACGATTCCAAAACTTCAATTGAGACATTAGAGGGTTCTAATGTCTCGTTTGAAGGTGATTCCAGATCATTCGAGTGAATAGCGGGGCTCTAATCGATCGAATGAACTAGATTCCAGTCCGTTCGAGTGAATAGCGGGGCTCTAATTGATCGAATGAAGCAGACTCCAGATCATTCGAGTGAATAGAAAGGTTCTAATCGATCGAACGAAGCAGATTCCAGTCCGTTCGGGTAAATAGAGGAGTCTCATTCCCATTTGAACAAGATTCTAGTTCACTCAGGCTGAAAAATCTTATCAACATCTGAAAACACTTACCTTGCTTGAATTCGCTACTGAAGCTGTCCGTTTATTATATTGAGCTAGTCAACTGTACTATGTAAAGTCTTCTCGGTACAGTGATGTAGAGCAATTTTATCACGCATTAACGGTCTGTAATACCCCCACTAATGAAGTTTCACTTTATAATCTTCCAAACAATAAAAAAAGAACGAACCCACTCTCCATCAACATAGGAGAGGAGAGGAGAGGAGATTACGTTCCCTTTATTTCTACTTATTCACTTAACCATTCGTTAATCAAATCTTGATTGTCTTCAACCCATTTTTCTGCACCAACAATCGGTTCTTCTCCAGCCTCTTCCGCTTCAGCTACATAGCTCATTAATTCCCCAATGGAATCATCATCCATTTTCCAGTTCTTTAACCATTGATTAACTTCTGGGAAATCGTCAGCAAAACCTAATCTTTTCGCGTGATGAATTTTTTCCGTTTCCCCGAACATGTTTTTAGGATCGTCTAGATATTTTAAGTCCATTTCCGAAAACACACGATGTGGGTTCCATAATGGCGCGACAATTGGGGTCTCTTCACGGATTGCTTCCTCAATTGCCGTAAGCATCGCTGGTTCGGAACTTGGTACAAGCTCAAAGTCCAACTCGTATTCTGCAATCATTTCCTCGGTAGTATCCATTGTTCCGGCACCAGGATCAAATCCAGTAATCTGGCTCTCAAACAGTTCTTTGTTCTCATTTAAATCTTCAATACTATTGATATCTTCCATATATGCTGGTACAACTAATCCAACTTTAGCATTGTCATACCAAACCTCTTCTGAAAAATCGATTTGCTCTTGATATTGCTCGAGATAGTTCTTATCTTGAACCGGCAGCCAAAATTCCAAGTTGACATCCAATTCATCATTTGCGAGTGCTGCCATTTGTGTCCCCATATCTAATAAGTGAAACTCAACATCATATCCTTCTTCCTCAAGAATGACTTTCCACATATTTGTGACAGCAATGTTTTCTGCCCAACTAATTTGTCCAATATCGATCGTCTCATCCGCACTTTCTGCAGCGCTTTCTGACGATGCACCTTCTGCATCTCCATTGCCGCATGCCGCAAGAACACCTATCATCAAAAAAGTAAAGACAAATAATATTCCCCTTCTCAAACTCATGAATTAGATTGCCTCCCGTAAAATTTAAGTTTCTTCATTTTCCTTTGGTAAAAATTCAAATATTTCTCCTGAACGAATACTTGCTACTAATTTTCTTAACCAATGATAATATACTTTCGATTCATTCAACATGTCGTAATGCTCTTTCGCTTCTTCTTTTATTTCATCTGCTATTGACTCATCATTAATAATTTCTGCTAATTCCTTTTCAGCAAGTTGAACTGCATCCAAGTTCATACTTACTTCTCGCTCCCATTGTTGACAGTAGAAGGACATAAAGGTATTAAAGAAATTCTTTTCCGCTGTATAAGTATGTTTTCTTGAGCCCCTCGTATAAACACGCTTTACATAACCGATGTTCTGCAATTTACGCACACTTGTGCTCATACTTGCTTTAGTCATCCCGATTTCTTCAAGCATCTCATCCAAATTCATTTTATCTTCAAAATACATCGTGGCGTACAACCTACCGGCGGCTGGCGTCACTCCGTATAAATCCATCGTTTCTGCGATAGCACCAATGACTTGATCCTTGGCAAAGTCCAATTTTTCTCTCGCTTCTTTATCATTTAAGCTTCCCAATGACTTACTCTCCTTGCCTATTGTTCATTTTGTTAAATTTTTTCTTAACAAACTTAATACTACTCTTTCTAAAATAAATGTCAAGTGGATGAAAACATGTCAAACCGCTTCGTTACCTATATATATTAATTTATAAAACTATTTTTTCCTAGCATACATGTGTTAAAAAATGACTAAATCTCTTTGACACACACTTTTTTATGTGTTAGATTAAATTTGTTCAAAACGTTAAATTTTTTCTTAACAAACTTAACAACAAAGCAACGTAACAAAATGAGGAGGTTTCGGTATTGGACATAAAAAAACAATACATAAATGGCCAGTGGGTTGAAGCAATCTCCGGAAATACAAGAGATATTATTAATCCGTATAACCAAGAGGTCATTGCGGTTGTTGCTGATGGAAACGCACAGGATTCCGAAAAAGCAATCGCTGCAGCAAGAGAAGCTTTCGATCAAGGCGATTGGCCGAATACGCCAGCTACAGAACGTGCCAAGATCGTTAAAAAAATCGCGGACCTGATTGACCGTGATCAAGAAGAACTTGCAAAACTTGAATCATTAGATACCGGAAAAACACTAGAAGAAAGCCGGTGGGATATGGAAGATATTGCCGGTGTCTTCCGTTACTATGCCGAGCTTGCCGATAAAGATGGAGGCGAAATAATAAACTCTCCCATCCCGAATTCGATCAGCAAAGTAGTGAAAGAACCTGTTGGTGTCTGTGGGCAAATTACTCCTTGGAATTACCCACTACTTCAAGCTTCTTGGAAACTAGCTCCAGCTCTCGTCACTGGAAACACACTCATCATCAAGCCGAGTGAAATTACGCCACTTACACATATTAAAATCTTTGAATTAATCGAAGAATCCGGTGTACCTAAAGGTGTTGCCAACCTTGTACTTGGCCCTGGAAACACAGTTGGCGCAGAGCTTTCGAGTCACAAAAATGTAGATTTAATTTCCTTTACCGGCGGAATCGAAACAGGAAAAACCATTATGCAGGCTGCAAGTCACAACATGAAAAAAATCGCACTCGAACTCGGTGGCAAGAACCCGAATGTTATTTTTGCCGATGCCAATTTAGAAGTAGCAATCGATCAAGCCTTAAACGCTGTATATTTTCATGCTGGACAAATCTGTTCAGCCGGAACGAGAATCATCGTCGAGGAAAGCATCCATGATACATTTGTCGACGCACTGACCCAGCGAGTGAAAAAGATTAAACTCGGTAATGGCTTTGATGAAACAACACAGATGGGACCACTTATTTCTGAAGAGCATTTAAAAAAGGTCGAAAGGTATGTTGAAAAAGGAATTAAAGAAGGAGCAACTGTCGCAGTCGGAGGCAAACGTCCAGATGATGCAGAACTCCAAAATGGTTTTTTCTATCTGCCTACCATTTTGACGAATTGCACGACCGACATGAGTGTTGTTCAAGACGAAGCTTTCGGTCCTGTAATTACAGTGGAGAAATTCAAAACCGAAGAAGAAGCAATCAAACTAGCAAATGATTCCATTTACGGACTATCCGGCGGTGTATGGACAAAAGATATCGTAAAAGCAGAACGCTGTGTTGCAAAAATGCGCATGGGTACCGTATGGATTAATGATTTTAATATCTACTTCCCACACGCTCCATGGGGAGGCTATAAGCAATCTGGAATTGGCCGCGAACTAGGAGGCATGGGACTGGAAGAATACCAAGAAACAAAACATATATTCCATAATTTGAAACCGGAAACAATGAACTGGTTTTAATATCAAAAGCGGAGGCGCCCTTGCAGGCTCAGTTCGCGATTCGTTTCGCGGGCGCCTGGGACAGCGCCGCATTGCTCGTCCCATCAAAAGATCTGCTAGTTGCTTGGCGCAGAGTGGACGCGGCTGATGCAGTAAATACAAATAATCTACAGCCATGAAATCTTATAAATGTCTAAACACTTAAAAGTACTTAGGAGGTATTTATTAATGAGTTTAAATATGAAAGTTGAACAAATGTATAATTTTCACCAATTCGAACTACCAACAGCGATTAAACACGGGATTGGATCTATCAAGCATATTGGAGAAGAAGTTAAAAACCTTGGCGTTACAAAAGCACTATTAGTTACCGACCCGGGAATCTATGAAGCTGGTGTAACAAAGCCAATTGAGAACTATTTAAAAGAAGCTGGAATCGAGATTTCTTTATTTAATAAAGTAGAACCAAACCCGCCGGTACGTCTTATTGCAGAAGGAAGCAAACAATACAAAGAAGATAACTGTGATGGGCTTGTTGCTGTAGGAGGAGGAAGCTCCATGGACACAGCAAAAGCAATTGGTGTTGAAATAGCTCATAATGCTTCCGTTTTAGAGTATGAAGCAGCGGAAGGCAAAAAGCCGCTTGAGAACCGAATTCCAGCACTAACAACAATCCCTACCACCGCTGGAACTGGTTCAGAAGTAACACAATGGGCAGTGATTACAGATGAGGAACGTGAATTCAAATTTAATACAGGCGGACCACTTATCGCTGCGCACTTAACGATTATTGATCCGGAATTACATGTTTCCATGCCTCCACACGTTACGGCAATGACAGGTATTGACGCACTTGCACATGCCATCGAATGCTACACGATGCATTATGCCCAACCGGTTACAGATGCAGTCGCACTACTTGCAATCGAATATGTTGGAAAATATATTCGTCGTGCTTACGCAGATGGCGGTGACATTGAAGCAAGATACGGAATGGCTCAAGCTGCCATGCTTGCAGGTTTATCTTACGGAAGTGAATCAGCAGGAGCAGCGCACGCAATGTCTCAAACACTCGGTGGTATTATCCCGGTTGCACATGGTCAGTGTGTTGCAACGATGATGGGCCCTGTCATGGAATATAACTGGAAAGGTCATCCAGCTAAATTTGCTCGAATCGCACAAGCGCTCGGCGTGAATACATTCAATATGACAACAGACGAAGCAGCAAAAGCAGCGGTTAATGAAGTTTATAAACTTGCAGAAGACTTGGATATTCCAAATTTAGAAGAACAAGGTGTATCCCCTGACATGATTGATAGGCTTGCAAAAGAAGCAATGAAAGATCCACAAACAGTAGGTAACCCACGCGACTTGACGGAAGAAGATTATAAGTGGATTTACAAACGTTGCTTTAACTTGGTTCCTAAAACTCTCTAATTTTATTTCAGGCAGCAAAACAGCTCCGGTCATTATTATAATGAACGGAGCTATTTTTATTTAGACTGCGGGACAGGTTCGTTATCCGATTACGTCAACAGTACAGTCATAGAGGAGGTACTCTGAATATACCCTTAGTAAATGACCAGAACAAATTCGCTAATACAAAAGAGAAACTACAAACACCTAACAATCACGCTGTATATAATAGTAATATAGAGTTCTTAAATTTGCATCATTTCATACGAAAAACTATCTCCGTTTTTTCTTTTTAAATGTCTTAAATAGGAAATAAACGAGTATTGCTATTACAGCATAAACCAGAAAGAATACTATAAATCCCCACAACCCCATCACTGCATCAGCAAATTCCATATTCCCCCTGTTCGTAATTGCTTGCTGCAGTTCGATAGCAAAGACAAGGACAACCATTACCGTAAACGTATAAACAAAGGAAAGAATAGTCGTACTCCATTTCATCTTTTCAATAATTTTAAAGAAGAAATGCACCATGAAGAATGTAACCATTCCAATAATACCAATTATCCAGAAATGAAGCTGTTTATCTGTCATATGTAAACCGAACATATCGGTCAATAGATCATGGATGTCATTCACTATTTCTGCCAATGTAATAATTATTTCTTTCACTGGAAGCCTCCTAAAACTGCTTTGGATGAATAAAAGAATAGCTTTAGTTTACTATAAATCTATGATAATAAACATAGGGAAGGTTCTGTATTGTTTCAATGTTGCAAGGTAAAAGAACGGGTACCTGTGCCCTCCCACCTTAAAACATTACTTTTTCTGATTTTTATTTAGAATCGTACGTAACTCTTTAATATCCTCTTCAGACAAAGATTCCTCTTCCATAAACTGAACGAGCATGGATTTTACCGTTCCACCATAAATCCGTTTAATAAAGGATTTTGCCTCGGCACGCTGACATTCTTCCTGAGAGTATTTGGGATAGAAGGTATAGATCTTTTGATTTTTATTAATACCAACTACTTCTTTTTGTGCGAGGCGATCAAGAAGTGTGCGTACGGTTTTAGGCTTCCAGTCTGTTTTTTCCTGTAAAGAAGAAATTACTTCATTCGCTGTTTGCGGGGCTTTTTCCCAAAGAACGTTCATAACTTCCCATTCCGCTTCGGATATATTAGGTATATGTTTAGACACTGTTACCGACCTCCCGATTATATTTGCTGAAAAACATTTCACTTAGACACAATTTCATTCATCCTTAAAGATGCCTTTATCGTTTAAAATAGATAATGTAATATCTGCAGCTTTACTTCCAGACACATCGGTATCATTCTGTATATTTGTTGCAAAAAAGTATATGTTTGCTCCATTTTCTACGTAACCAATAAACCAGCCGTTAATATTTTCACCATTAACCATACCGGTACCGGTTTTCCCAGATAAATGGAAATCGTCTAATTCCTTAATTCGCAACGAATCTTTAACGGCTTGCACATTCTTCTCTTCAAAGCCAAATTCATTGAAATAAAATGCTTTTAACAATTGCACCTGTTCAACTGGAGATATTTTTAAGGATGACTCCATCCAATAACGCTCTTTTCCAGCAGAAACGTCGTAATTGCCATAATGAATTCCTTTTAAATTTTCTTGGATCTTATCAAGTGACATTGATTTATCTAATTCCTGAAAATACCAGTTTACCGAATTCGCCATTGCTGTATATAAATTATGATCTCTATTCCAGGAATCAAAAGGATAATTCTCACCATCCCATTTGATAGTGGAGTTTTCACTTGTTATCGTATTTGCCTCCATACCAAATAATGCACTATAAATTTTGTAAGTTGAATTCGGTGAAACCCTTAATGTACTTTGATTTTTATTATAAATCCTATAACTATCAGCCTGTGCATCATATAATACAAAACTACCTTCATCATCCTTGAAATACGTACTAAGATCCTCGTAAGTCACGCGCTCATGATTAAATTTGTATTGATCATTGCCACTTGCCATAGCGGAAACAAATGGTAATTGACAAGATAAGATTATCCCAACCATGAGAAAAATGAGTATACTTTTTAGTTTCAGCAGCTTAGATTCTTGTGTGAAACCGGCAATATTGATGATACGTTTCTTAATATGCTTCTTTGAACCATTCAAGTGGTTTGCCAAAGCAAGGTTTTTTAATTTTGACGTTTTCCCAGCAAAATTTAAGATGGTATTTCCGTAATCGACAGCACAATCCCCACCCATTGAATTTAACACCGCAGTGTCACAAGCAATCTCGCGATCCAACCTCATTTCTCTTAAAGAAAACCAAACTAGTGGATGATACCAGTATAGAATTTGGAAAATAATAACAAAGTAATTGGTCAGGACATCTTTGTTTTTTAAATGATGTAATTCGTGCAGCAGAATATATTTGATCTCTTCCGTAGTAAGCCATTGATCTAAATTTGTTGGTAATACGATATAGGGCTTAAATAAACCAAAAGCCAGCGGAGACTTTATTACTGGCGACTCTCTTACGCTTACATTAAAGGTAAAAGGCTTAGTTAGCTTTAATTGCTGCTTACATTGTTCAAATAGCAATAGCAATTCTTTATTTTGGATGAGCTGTGTTGTTTTTTTGATAGTTTTTAGCTTATACCAGGATTTTATGGTCAAGATGCCCATAAATAGCATTCCTGCCATCCACAAACTTACAAAGAAATTGATTAAGAAATCAGGGCTTGAACGATTGACGGATACTGAAAAATCCTTCATCCAATTTTCACGTTCTCCTTCCACTTCTCCTGAATCAATAGTGTAACGATTTTCGTTACTCTCAATGGAATCCAGAGCAATAAAATGACCATCAAAAGGAAGGAGCTCTTCCGGTAAAAATGGAATAGCCAACGCAAATAATAACAAAAACCATAGATTATAATGCCATTTTGCTGATAGCTGTTTCTGGAATATCTTTTTAATCAGCAAAATTACTATAATTGTAAAGGTAGGTAAGAGTAAACTGATTACAAAATTAGTAAAAAACATAGCTTTCGACCTCAATTCTGTCGGTTACCAGTAAATTTATCACGTATTAACGCTCTGTAATACCCCCACCTCTAAACAAGAGGGAAAACCAAAACCTGATTCTGTTCAACTAACATTCAGTTGGGGAGGTAAGGAACCCCCCACTGAATGAAGTTTCACTTTATCAAGTATGTGGGAAACATGTCTACTTACCATGTCTATCTCAATATTACAATTGTAATATAACATGCTAGCATGGTTTGTTCAATGCAAAAAATATAAAAAAAGTAATTGACAACTACAGACTACAACTGTAATATTGTATTACGCTTGTAGTCTACAAGTTAAATTTTTAGGGAGGGTTTATTTTGAAGAAGATATTCAGCACGAGAAAGTTCATACTAGCAATTTGCTTTATGGCAGTCATTGGATTGATTGGATGTACAAAAGAAAAGGATTCGAGCGAGTCCGTATCTAACTCAAGTAACGAAGAATCCAATCAGACGATAGACAACCATTTCGCCCAATTAGAGAAAGAGTTTGATGCTAAACTTGGTGTTTATGCGATTGACACTGGTTCTGGAAAAATAATTGATTATCAAGCTGATGAACGATTCGCCTTTACCTCTACGGTAAAAGCATTAGCAGTTGGAGCGGTTCTACAACAGAACACAATGGAAGAATTAAACGAAACGGTTACTTATACGAAAGATGATTTGGTCACCTATTCCCCGATTACAGAGAAACATGTAGATACTGGAATGACCTTATTGGAAATAAGCGAAGCAGCTATTCGTTACAGCGATAATACTGCGGGTAATTTATTGTTTAATGAATTAGGTGGTCCGGATGGTTTGGAGAAAGCAATGAGGGATATAGGAGATACCGTTTTACATTCTAATCGGACAGAACCAAATTTAAATGAAGCTCAACCAGGAGACATTCGTGACACAAGCACTCCAAAAGCACTTGCTACAAGTTTGCAAGCTTTCGCGCTTGATGATCATTTACTATCTAAGCCCAAGCAAGATATGCTATTAGAGTGGCTTCAAACGAATACTACCGGGGACACATTAATCCGCGCCGGCGTGCCTGAAGAATGGACAGTTGGCGATAAAAGCGGCGCAGGTGGTTACGGAACACGAAATGATATTGGGATTGTGTGGCCACCTGATCAAGAACCTATTGTCATTGCAATTCTTTCAAGCCGAGATACAGAAGACGCATCATATAATGATGATTTGATAAAACAAGCAACCGAAATAACAGTAGATGCGCTTAAATAGTCTTTTTAACAAGTTATGGAAAAGGTTGACAACTGATAACTAAAGAAATGCGGACTCAACGTTACTATACTATCACTTAAAATAAACAAGTTCATTCAATCAAAGGAATGGACTTGTTTATTTCATGATTCTTCCGCAAGTTTTTCAACATATAAATTAAATTCCTTATCATAACTCTTACGCTTTGTTCTTTAATACACTTCGATCTATTTCTTTGCTATTATCCAATCCCAATTTGGTGTGTCTAATTTTAGTCTAACATCGCCTTTATCCCAATAATTCAACTATTAACTCTTTTAAGGGATCCCTTTACTAAATATACAAATGCCCGATATAGGTAGTATATACCAATCCTTTTAACTCTTAATCATTGTTTCTCTATCTTTATTTTTAAGTTAAAGCGCTGATCTGGTTGGTTGAAGTAAAAATAACAATTCGTAGTATTTTCTATTACATTTGTCGTAGAAATGCTTAAATTTATATCAACATAAGATAGAGATTAACCAAACTTAGATAATTCAAATGGAAGGGGAAATAGAAAAAATGAAAAATGATAAAACAGCTAATGGGAAGGATAAGAGGGTTACAAATAAAGCCTCTAGGAGAAATGGTTTTTTCACGAAAAATTTACAACGTCAAATTATCATTCCCTTTTTAATTCTACTGATTTTAGCTGTAGGAGCGGTGGCTTTTGTAAGCTATCAATCTAGTGCAAGGAATACAACGGAGGAACTTACGAAAAACGTAGAAAACCAGATGACCGGGATGAATGATACGTTTGAAATCTTCTTTAAAAATATAATTAATACAATAGACCGCTTTACTTCCAGTGAACTTCTTTCCAACTATGACAATGATAATAAAGAGCAGATTTTGGAAGACTTAGCTGCAATGAAAGATTCGGATGATACCATTTTCGGTATTTATATTGGTATTGAGGAAACAGAAGAGTATATTGGTGTTGAGGAAACAGCAGAGATAATCGATCCTCATGATGACTCAGATTCAAGTTACAATCCTACCGAGCGACCATGGTATCAAGATGCTGTAGAGGCAGAAGGAGAAACAATCTGGACAGAACCTTATAAATCGGATGGCTCAGATTATACGGTAGTCACTGCAGCTCGTGCTTACTATGATACGAGCGGACTTGTTGGTGTGTTTGCCCTCGATGTATCTGTTGATACACTGTTAGAAATGGTTAACGACATAAAAATCGGTGATTCTGGTTATGCTATAATGTTAGATAGTACTGGCAAATACATTACACATCCAGATGAGCAATATATTGGAGAAGATGGGTCCCAGAGTGAGTTCTATCAAGCGATAGAAAAAGTTGGAGACCAAGGGATTGTTGACTATCAATTCGAGGGGAAAGACAAGATCATGGCGTTCACCAAAAACCCAACTACAGGGTGGATTCTTGGTGGTACAGTTTATGTTGAAGAGTTCCAAGAAAAGGCACGATCTATTCTAACTCCAATTGCCATCACCCTAATTCTAGCACTATTTGTGGCGATCATCGTATCGTATTTCACAACAAAAAGAATTACGACTCGAATTCAAATGGTCATGGATAGAATGAAGGAAATTGCAAATGGGGATTTAAGCAAAGAACCAATTGAAGTGAAATTAGAGGATGAAATTGGACAACTAAGTGTTGCGACAAATGAAATGAATAAAAATATGCGAGATTTGTTACAACAAATTAATGTCGTGTCTGAAACCGTGGCAAGCCATAGTGAAGAGCTTACCCAATCTTCTAATGAAGTAATGACTGGTACGGAACAAGTTGCATCAACCATGCAAGAAATCGCAGCAGGTTCTGAATCACAAGCAAATAATGCAAGTGAGCTTGCTTCCAAGATGAATGTATTCACTACAAAAGTGCAAGAGACAAGTGAAAATAGTGAACACATCCAACAATCTTCAGATGAGGTGTTACATATGACCGGCGAAGGAGCCGAGTTAATGAAATCCTCTACCGAGCAAATGGCTGTTATTGACAATATTGTCCACCATGCGGTTGAAAGAGTAGAAGGATTAGACACGCACGCACAAGAGATATCAGAGTTGGTTTCAGTTATTCAAGATATTGCTGATCAAACAAATTTACTAGCACTAAACGCAGCTATCGAGGCTGCCCGAGCCGGTGAACAAGGAAAAGGATTCGCTGTTGTTGCCGATGAGGTGAGAAAGCTTGCCGAACAATCTTCTAACTCTGTAACAAACATTACAGATATTGTAAATAGCATTCAAAATGAATCTAGTATGGTTGTCACCTCCTTGAAAGAAGGATATACAGACGTAGTGCGAGGCACGGAGCAAATAAAAACGACTGGTGAAACATTCGAGAATATTCGTACAGCAGTTGTAGATATGGGAAATAAAATTAACGTTGCATCCGAAAACCTTATGGAAATCGCAGCAAATAACCAAGCGATGAATACATCCATCCAAGAAATTGCAGCTATCTCAGAAGAATCAGCAGCAGGTGTGGAGCAAACTTCTGCCTCAACTCAGCAAACAAGCTCTGCGATGGAAGAGGTTACCGCTAGTTCGGATGAGCTTGCAAAGTTAGCAGAAGAATTAAACCGGTTAGTAAATGAATTTAAATTATAGACATTTATTTCAATCCACGCTCCCCATACAGGGAGCGACATCATCTATGCAGCGGCGAATTCCGACCATGAAGTATTTCAATCCACGCTCCCCATACAGGGAGCGACCTTAAATACGACAATCGTACATTTGACATCATTATTTCAATCCACGCTCCCCATACAGGGAGCGACGACTTACACCTAATTAGGTGTTACAATATAATTAATTTCAATCCACGCTCCCCATACAGGGAGCGACTTTTAATTCGTTAACTGTTGTTCTTCCTGGTTTATTTCAATCCACGCTCCCCATACAGGGAGCGACACAGAGTATGTGTTGGTGGTCTTGACTATGCACATTTCAATCCACGCTCCCCATACAGGGAGCGACTATTGTTAGTAAATCCATACCAAAAATTAGTGGGATTTCAATCCACGCTCCCCATACAGGGAGCGACGTTAGTGTCAATAGATTTTCGTAAAAAAAATATCTTATTTCAATCCACGCTCCCCATACAGGGAGCGACAGGACTATGCAGACAGGGTATCAGAACAATATGCGATTTCAATCCACGCTCCCCATACAGGGAGCGACGAGATGTTCGCTAAAGCGTTTATCCGCAAATGTGATATTTCAATCCACGCTCCCCATACAGGGAGCGACGTACGACGAATACGGCAATTTAAACCACTTAATTATTTCAATCCACGCTCCCCATACAGGGAGCGACTAATAACGGGCGCACTAAAGCGGTGGCTCCAGGTATTTCAATCCACGCTCCCCATACAGGGAGCGACGTTACTAATCCTGAAGATAAGCGGTTTTTTCAAAATTTCAATCCACGCTCCCCATACAGGGAGCGACGCGACCATCTTCGCTAAAGCGTCAGATACACTGGAATTTCAATCCACGCTCCCCATACAGGGAGCGACTGTTGATAAGCAATTAATTTATGACGATGAGGAATTTCAATCCACGCTCCCCATACAGGGAGCGACGAAGCAAAACGATGCACCTCGCTTCAAGTCCAAAAAATTTCAATCCACGCTCCCCATACAGGGAGCGACGACGGGAGATAATATCAAGCGTTGTTTCAATCTCATTTCAATCCACGCTCCCCATACAGGGAGCGACAATTTGTCGTCCGGTGGAGCGAGTGATTTCAGTGATTTCAATCCACGCTCCCCATACAGGGAGCGACCGGAAGTTATCTATTTCGTTTCGAGATATGATGTCATTTCAATCCACGCTCCCCATACAGGGAGCGACCTTTCCACTGTCCACCTACAGCGTTCGGGA
The DNA here is from genome assembly GCF_037072045.1 of Oceanobacillus sp. MO10714A. NCBI lineage: Bacteria > Bacillati > Bacillota > Bacilli > Caryophanales > Bacillaceae > Oceanobacillus > Oceanobacillus sp. MO10714A. Next base: position 37,708 of record NZ_JAXHDC010000011.1, read on the forward strand.
AATATTTCAATCCACGCTCCCCATACAGGGAGCGACAAAATTTCGCGGGCATTGCAGGGGCGGCAAAAATTTCAATCCACGCTCCCCATACAGGGAGCGACTTTCAAGAAGTTTTTTATTTATTTTTGCAAAAAATTTCAATCCACGCTCCCCATACAGGGAGCGACACAACAAATCCGTCAGAAAAAACTTTAATTCTTTATTTCAATCCACGCTCCCCATACAGGGAGCGACTGCGAGATATTGACAAATCCAACATCTCGCCTCTACATATAGTAGTCTATCCATTACTTCTCACTAATTCAACCAAAATTCCTTCTATTTCCTCTAAAGTAAGCACGCATATTCTGCGCGAACCTCCCCGGAAAATCATGTTCACTTCGGGTTCGCGCATTAAAAAATCAGTGGCTTTTCTACTTCAAGCGACGGTTTAGCACCTATATGCTTCACCTTATTTTCATAATTGTTCCCTAAGCGATAGAACCGAAGACTATCAACAGATGGATCGATGATTGATTCTAAGCTTAGTTCCAACTGGCGTAATTGCGTACTGTCCACCACACACTCAAATACAGAATTCTGCACTCGGACCCCGTATTCCTCACACTTCTTAGCTACTTTTCTCAATCTCTTTTGGCCACTTGCAGACACCGTCTGAACATCATAGGTTACTAGTATTAACACTTTCTTCACCTACCTGAGTAAAATTGGAGGATATGCGTCAAGGTCTCCCCTTAAAAATCTGGCTAATAATAATGCCTGCACATGCGGAATTAATCCCCAGGAGATTTTTTCTTTTAAATACGGGTGAGTAATTTCAGACTCCTTGTTTTCCTGCCATAGCTGCAGAAATTTCCTTCTCGCATCATCTTTGAGAATGACAGCGCCATTTTCTTTAATAACAAAATCCTTAGCATGAATCTGCTTTCTATTAACTATCTTTAAAACAAATCGGTCTGCAATCAATGGTCGCAACTCTTCCATGACATCTAAAGCAAGTGAAGTTCTTCCCGGCCGGTCACGATGCAAAAATCCTACATACGAATCTAGCCCGACTCCTTCTAAAGCAGCTGCTGTTTCGGATGCCAGTAGAGAATACGAAAAAGATAGTAAGGCGTTTATTCGGTCTAATGGTGGTCTCCGGTTACGATGCGAGAATGTAAAATCTTCTTTATTCTGCAGAATGCATTCGTCAAAAACGCTATAATAAACACTTGCGGCGTTTCCTTCAATTCCTCTTAAATCTTCTAAATTGGTGCATGTAAGTATGTGCTGTCGGGCTTTTGCAAGACTACTGATCGCATGTTTAATCCGCTCTGAATCCACGCGCAGTCCATGGTCTCTCCACGTACGATTTAACAGTTGCTCACTGTTAAAGATTTTCCCAACGATCATATGTCTAGCTACCCGCAAACTTTCATCTTCTGAGTCGGAAATTCTATATTGTCTTTTCCGCAACAAAACGTTGCCATTCGACTCTCCCGTTAGCCGCCCGCGAAATCTACCTGAGCTTGTGAAAAAGGTGAGACTAATATTTTGGTCCATGCATTCAGCCATTAGTGCCGGGCTTGCCCCCTGATGTCCAAAGGTGCAAATCGCCTGGATATTGTGAAGCGGGACACGTGCAATTGATTCATCTTCTTTTATAAGGTTTAGATTTTTTCCTTTAAGAGCCAAATAGATATCGGGCTGAGAAACGTAAACAGTATTAAGTAATTTTTTCATTCCGCCAACATCCTATTCATGTACGCAGATACTTTTTCTCTTTCCAGCATTTCCGGCAAACAGATATCCCGTAATGAGCATCTTAAGCAATGTTTTCCAGTTTTTACCCTTGGAGTGTGCTTTCTACCATAGTAATGATGCATTTCTTTTAACATTTCTTTTGCTCTATTCCTGAGATTATTTGTGATAGGGACTGGTTCCCTTCGTTTGATTTCATGGTAGTAGAGTGCAGCCTCCTCAATCACTGTTCCGAGCATTTCCTCGAGACACAGGGACTGAGCAGCTAGCTGCAAAATATCGGCATCATGCTTTTTGGGTTTGCCCTTTTTATATTCTATTGGTTTTACAGAATACAGCCCTTCCTCTTTGTCTAAAGGAATACCGTCTTCATCTCTTGTAAATTCCACCATATCGCAGATGCCACTGATGCCAAGCGAGCTTGAATGAACAGGCAGCGCGCGGACAAAAATGGTATCTCCCCTTTTTTCGCGTATGAAAGGGTCGTCAGCCTTCTCATGGAGGGCATTTCCTTCTACCGTCAATACATTCTCAGCCCACTCCTGCTCCACATGAATAAGCGCCCACTGCCGCTTGCAGAATACAAAATGCTGGATCCCTGAAAGCATCAGATAATCTTGTTCATTATAGCCCGTCATGTTCTTCAACTGGCAGTCCTTCCAGCTCATCTACTGTAATCTTGTAATTTTCAATAGAATGAGGAAGATTGTCTTCTACCTTTTTCACGTGTACGGTCCGATGAACTTTAGCAGAAGAATAATTTCCTAATTTCGAATCATGCTCCCACCAGAATACTTTATTTACCTCCATACTACCGTCTGGTCGTGCGGAAGATGCATCGTTTGCGAACAATGTTTTTAACGCTTCTTTCAGTTTTTGTGCATCTTCATAAGTAAATCCAGTACGTTCAGCGAGCTGCGGATTAATGCTTCCGTAAAATACATATACACCAAAATCTACTCGATGTTTCATCCCCATCGTGTCGGATGTTTTTTGACCCGGATCTTTTGTATTTGTGATCGAGTTAACACTCTTTGTAATCTGCATACTAGATATATCTACCGGCTCCACACTTGTTGCAGTATGAATAGATACCGGACCGCGGACACTAATTGACTTATCTTCCCCTCCAGTAAATGCAAACACTTGACCAAATGCGCGAACATCATACCACGTTTCACATGCGATTAATTCAGCACTTATCTCTTCTTTTCCTGTCTTTGATTTTTTCAATAATTTCTTGAGTTCTTCAACTGAATTCACTCTGTCTCTTATACTACGAAATTCATCAGTTCTTCTATCATCTGCTTGCACTAAAATAGGTTCTTCATTGTCTTGTAACCTATTACGAAGTTTTCTCTTAATCGCGACATCTGAAACTTCACCGTACCCTAGGAAATCCTGTCTTGGGCGGTTTCCATTTAATGGATCCCCATTTGGATTTGCTTTATCGACTGTAAATACTACTGCAAAGTCAATTTTATTCTGCAACGCTGTCATTTTCATTTTCCTCCTTTTTTGTATATAAATGTTGGATTTGACTGCTGTACCCCAATAGGAAAACTGGACTGAGCGGGGCGTCGGTCATATTTTCCACTGTCAATCTATCTTCTATCTGTTGGATGAGCTTCGCATAATCTCTTCTTTGTTCCTTGGGCCTCTGAAAATAAGGGTTAAGCTGCTTCCGGATAACCATCCAGGTGCGGGCAGGATGCTGAGAAAAGGCATTAAAATATCTTGTAGCATTCGTTGCCCTGTCTTCTTCTCTTTCTCTCAGCTGTCCTCGCTCCATCACTTCCGCAATACCTAATAATCTTCCGAACAAATAATCTCTTGATGAATTCTCTTCCTGTAACGCCACGGTAAATCCCTCCTTTTCGTATTGCTTATTAATCAGTGCGCATGCAATGTTTATAACAGAATTCCACTGTCCCAATCCCTCAAAGCTAAATGGATTTTTTACCCTATTAAACAACGTCTGAACGATATCTTTCGGGATTGCCTTCTTTTCTGTAATACTCGGGAGCAACCTTGTATATAACTCTTTCTTCATCCTTGGATCTCCATTCCTCCCATAGACAGCTTCTACAATCTGATAGGTGGAAGGAGCACCATGATATGAAATCCATTTATTTTCATTTTTAAAACTCATAAGCCAGTAACATGTACGATGCCAATGGGCTAGTGCTTCATAATATAAATCCGCATTTTGTTCCTGATAGTACACAATAGCAAGCCTGCCTGGCGTTGCAGCATCCACGGACATAACGATAATATTTTCCAACATATCTTTTTTCAGCTCATGCCTTTTTCCTTGCAGCGCCTTATTTAATTCCTTCGCTACAATTTCTTCTGTATAAATGTGCGTTTTAGTATCTTCATCCATTTCCGCAGAGAAGAAATCGAATAAATGATTTGCTGTTCCTTCAAGCGGATCAGCCACCTCTACTTCCTCCACACCAAATGAAACAAAGTAGCGCGAATCAACATAAGTCCCCTGTCTTTGTAAGAGCCAACGCAGTGCATGATGTGCTTTTTGAGAGACATCGTAGCCGATTTGTACTGCTTCGGTTGGTTTTGCGAATCTTCCGCGGTATGTGTAACCGCTGTTGTCATTGGCAGAAATCAACTTCGACATGTCACCGGCGTTTCGAATCCGCGAGCCATGCTGTGTGGTCAGTATCGTTTCCTTTCCCGTAACATAGCAGTAGCCTTTTTCCATCTCTGCAATTGTTTCCTGGTATTCGATATAGTCATCAAATAATTGTTTATCTTCCCAGATAAAAGGATCATCTGCTCTTTCGTGAAGCACATCAAATCGAACAAATGCAGATAGAATGTCACCAGGTACCACTTTATAAATCAATGGCTTTTCCTCGGATGAAGTCCACTTGGTGATTACTTCATTGTTGCTGTCTACCGGGATTACTTTTTCATTAATTAGGTCCTCTATCACATTTCCTTTTTTGACATATTGATAGATTGCTTTCACTTTTTTTGGTGCGTTTGGAAATTCAGCCCATTCTTTCATTTGCCCTAGGTAATCCTGATGATGTTTTTCACGCTTATTCTCCCCGGTATAAGCTACGTAGTCGCCGGCAACGTAAAACAATTTGTCATGGATATAGTGGGGCGCACTCGAATTACTGCGGTTTGCTGATGCGGAGGTAGCAGGCACAATCGTCCGCGCATTCTCTTTCTCAATAACTTTCGCACTCACAAATTCTCCATCTCTATTAATCAAAATTTCAATTTGTGCACTCTGCATAACGTGAGAAACAGGGAGCAACGTTATCCGCTGATTCTGCCTTTCCTCAAACTCTCCAACATGGTCCATATTATTTTCATACACTTTGCTTAACTGCTGCATCCAGCTCATTTTCACACCTCCTTAAACATCTCTTCGTATTCTTGATCCACATCGGTGAAGTTTTCTCCTTTGGTAAATTGTTTCATGGAGCCTTTCCGGACGTCCCGGATGATTTCACATTCCTCCGGGCGCTTGAATCGGATAATTCCGTTTTTCATCGTAGGTACCCAAATTCGTGCCTGGAGCGTTTCCTGATCTCCCTCATCCGGATAAGTAAACCCGTGGAACATCGGACCAAAACTTACTTCACCATAATCATCATAAAAACTTTCGCCTTCACCAAACGCGCAATCTTCTACATACCCCTGACATTCACGTGTTCCGAGAAATACATCACGCCGACCGCCTTTTTTCACCGCTCGCTTGGCGATATTGTGATGTTTGTGCTCGTTTCTGTCATAAGCAAGATCGGGTCTGTTTTCATTGAATTCAAAATGGGCCCGTACTTGGTAGACAGGCTCACGTAAGTAGGTGTAGTACATTAAATCATTGGAATTGCTTTGATATTTGATCGGACGAACTCCCTTAACCTCTGTCTGGATTGGGTTCATGACACGTACCTCATCGATATACCAAGTCAGCGTTGGCTTCCAGTACACCGATTCTACGATTCCCTTTAAAGCTTGGTATGTGGGGATTTGGTATGTAAATTTCTCCCCGCCAATCCGAGTCACGGGATCGGTGAACAAGGCATATTTGCCATGAACAACAAATTCAATCTGGTTCCTCATTGGTATCACCTCCTTAAAAGTTATAATCCATCATCGAACCTTCTCCATCTATCGTGACGCCGAAATCTTCATCATACGCCCGCTCCGTGAGACAATAAATCGAATTGTCGTAAAGGGGTACGAGCAAGTTATTTTGACTGAGTTTCTGTATTTCATAGTCAAAGAGATTTACGGAATATTGCTGTGCCTGTTTCATAATGTTGCTGAATTCTTTGATGTCGAGGTCTTGGTTGAGTGAAGCAATAATATCTTCGCCTCTCGCGTAAGGAACGATCACAGATGTTGTAGGCGATTCAATTGCTTCAAAATGCTTTTCTACTGTCTTAAACATCCCTTTAGAGATGGTGCTTGCTTTTCCCGCGTTAGGATGTCTCCCGTTCAGGTGACTAATAAGAGGGCAATCCAACGGTGGTGGCACTACTTTTATCACACGTCCAGCCTGGGCATCGAAATGTCTGAAATAAGTCTGGATTGCCAAAGGACTTAAATAATTGCCGTCAAAGTCTTCATTATTCAAGATATAATTTGCCAGCACTTCTCCGCCGATTCGGATTTCGGGCAGTCTTGAAAGATTTTCTTCTGCGGAGCGAATGATATAAACTTTCCCTTCTTCTCGCTCCCCATTTCGGTTGCAGCGACCAGCCGCTTGAGCAATCGAATCGAGTCCCGCCTGAGAGCGGATCACGGATTCAAAGCTAATATCGACACCAGCTTCAATCAATTGTGTACTGACACATATGATTCGTTCTTTACCCAATTTGTCCCGTATCTTATCCAGCTTCTCCATTCGGTGCGCCGGGCACATTGAGGTGCTGAGATGATAAACTTCCGCTATATTCAATTCTTCCAGCAGCTTATAAAGCCTCCGGACTTCTGACTTTGTATTTAAAATGATCAAAAGTGATTGGTTTTCTGACATGACTTCTTCTGTGAATGATGCTATTTTTTCGAGATTCCAACCGCCCTTGTCCACTTTATTGATGATTGATACTCTTTTAAACGCGTCGACAGTCTTCACAAGGTCTGGTACAATTTCCGCATTTTTCCCCAGGTGTATTTTATACTTCATTTCAGCTACTTCCGGCTGTGTTGCTGTACAAAGCAAGATGCTGCTATTTCCGACCATTTGGAGAAAATTCATTGCTGTATTAAACAGATGGAAATGTTTGTAAGGAACAGACTGTACTTCATCCACGATAATTACGCTATTCGTGAGATGATGGAGACGCCGGCTTTTTCTCGTTCCTTTTTGGAAAAAGGCATCCAGAAACTGCACCATTGTCGTAAAGATAATCGGATAGTCCCAATTATCACGCCCGAGCTGCAACTGTTTATGATATGCCTCCTGATAATAGTCCGGTTCATCATCCAAACCGCTGTCATCAATGACATTCGCATGATGTTCAAGGACAGCTTCTGGCTGTTTGATAATATCGCGGACGGCCGTAGCATTTTGTTCCAGAATGGTTGTGTAAGGAACTACATAAATAATCCGTTCTTTTTTGTACTGCATCGCATGTTTTAAGGCGTAACGGAGGCTTGCAAAGGTTTTCCCGCCCCCGGTCGGGATGGATAAAGTCATGATAGATGAGGCTTCATCCGCTTTTCTATCACAACTCTCGGACATCTCGTTCCGCAGTTTATAAATGGGTTGAACCGCCTCTCCCCATTCGTTCACTTGATTCATCAGGTTTTTATATCCTTCTTCAAAAACAGCCGAATGATCTGAGAGCGTTACTTCCGTATCCTCTTCAAAACAGCGAGTATCAGTACGGTCCGCATCGATCAAGCAACTAAACACGAGTTTTTGCATATAATTTAAATGAATGGTTCGTTCTTTTCCATTTAGGTGCTTAATCCGCTCCATAAATTCCTCGACTTCTTTTTTAGCTTCTTCGATCAATTGAGTTACCTTTTCCACGTTTCCAGAAACAGCCTCAAAGTTGGCTACTACCTCTTGATAGTGTGGTAAATCAACATTTGTCACACGGCGGATATAATCCGATTGACTCGTATCGGGCTGGATAAAATTCTGCAGGCCGGAGTGGTGAGATAAAATAGCCATCCCTACCGTTTCTACTACGAGATTTTGCAAGGGATCCTTCCCATAATAATTTTCATATAAATATTTTGCTCCTGCGGTGGAGTGATCAATCTTAGTGCTCGCCACATCATCATAAAGCACCGCGTTTCTTATGTAGGTCGTAAAAGCTTCCGTGTATTTACCCATATCGTGGAGTAAACCAGATAACTCTGTGTGAGCAGCTAGCGCTATCGATTTACCATATCTCCGCGCTAGCCAGGCAACCCCTTCAAGGTGGTCTTGAACCGTTTGGATTACATGATCACTTTTGCGAATATGAGCTATAAACAAAGGACACCCTCCTCTAAATTTATTAATTTTCCATATCTTTATTATGAAATAAAGCGCTTGCAGAGATTTGTATACCTTGGAGGTTATTCTAAATAATTTGCTAGATTCCCAGATATAAAGAACTAAAATCTACATTACATTCAAGTATACCTTAAGTCCCGAGTAATTTCTACCAATATTTGGTTTTACACCTTTTTCATGCCTGGAAGGACTCAGAATTTGTCATATTTTTGTTGGCTTGAAGCAGGAATAAGCCTTCACTAGATTGAATACATCTTTAGTAAAGGCTAACAGATTAAGTTCTCTAATATTTAGTTACTACCCTTATTGACGCATTAACATCTGATATTTTTGAAGTTCATGCTTTTAAATCTTCTTATTTTTGGATTTGAATGGGCTGCACTTAGACTATACATCTATTATAACTATGATATGAAAATAATTTAATTGAAAACTATGAACAAAATGCCCGTACCTGAAGCGCACTTGAATTCCCCGGTAGATTCGCACATAAAATCCAATATTAAGACGGATACTTTCCGATTAATACCTTGTTTTATAGATAGTGAAAGTGATACGATACTACATATAGTAAGATAGAAATATTTTTATCAATATCCCGCTGTCACTCCCTGTATTGGGAGTGCGGATTGAAATCGCATAATGACCGCTTGTTTTGGTCTTTAAGCAGTCACTCCCTGTATTTACTTATTGAACGGCTCCATATAAAAAACTTTTACACAATTTCGGAGATCAGGCTATTCTAGGGTTCTTCTAATAAAATATAAGAAGCCTTCAAGATTAGAACGTGAAATATTATTGTAATGCGAGGTCATCTGGGGCTGGTACGCTTTGCTTGGTTAGTGTGCGAAATCGTAAAGGATGGTGCGCACTTGCACCAAGTCATATCATCGCCTTCATAGTCCGACCCCGGATAGCTCAACCTTTTAGCTCAAAACACTCTAATTTAAAGGTATTATTCATACCATCGAAATCTAAAGATATTCATATAATTGAGTATAGTATTTTCTAAAACGCTTGTTCCTTCCCATTTACTAACTAAAATAAACAAAAAACTTCAATAAAAATTAGCTAGAATCGGCGTCGGTTTACCCTTAGTCAATTCTAGCTAATATTAGTTAATAATTGCATTGGATTTTCTATAAACATCTTAAAATTTTCATCTCCGCCACACAAAATATTTTTTGGAAATCACGCGTATGTTAAACGATTCACTGTTCTTTTTAACTGATGAATGAATTTAAAAATACCGTAATATAACGTTTAGCTTTTTTCATAATGCTCTTAAATTAGTAACAGGCATCTACCATAATTTGAGTTAAGTAGTTACCAATCTGCTATTTCACTAGATCTAATATTCCTTTTGTGTTTATCCCCATTAAGTTAAAGTTTCCCTCTGTTCTAATATGGACAAAGCCATATTTTTCATAAAATCCTATTGCATTTTTAGTTGACTCTACAGTAATAAGCGAACAGCCTGATAATTGAGCAATTTTAGCACAGTTAACTAACACCGATGTCATGAGGTTATCTCCATGCCCTTGACGTCTATACTTATTATCTACTCCAATATAATGAAGCCTAATTGCTGGTATTTCTTTGACTTCATAAGGAAGATATATGCTAAGCTCTTCTCTCTTCCCTTTATTGGCTTTTATTGTATTGTTAAATAATGAATAAAAACCAATCAAATTCCTATATTCATCGAAAAATAATCGTGTTCTGACTAAATTTCGTTCTAGCAAGTCTAATGCTTCCTCTTGTAAGAACAATTGTACCTGATTATCACCTTTTTCATCAATACAACTAAAACCATTTATCGCAGAATAGTGATTTTTATTTATCCATTCTTCTTTTAATGGATTATTTATTACTGTCATCCTTCTTCTCTCTTTGGCTTTGATATTGTTTAATAAGTCTCTTTACACGTTGATTAGGCTCTGGAGGATTATTTATTAATTTAACAAAATCATCATACTCTTTCTCAGATTTAAATTCAATCTCAGTGGATTTAACTTGCATACGTTCTGTCGTTGTCCCCATGTCTTTTTCCTCCTTGTTTACGCACACATACGTCACGTCCTTTTTAGCTAGTATATGTGCAGTCTCACCTTTAAGTACTTTAAGTATACCATATGACTTGACAATATTAAACAAGTAGATGAGTTAAGCGAGCATTCAGAAGTAAATCCAATCCATCTGGGAAAGTTTATATAATGCTCTCCTTTCCATAACAAGATATACTAAAGTAAAAAGAAGCTCGGCTGAAGTACCTAGCTTCTTTTTCATTTTTCTATTAGCATGTTTTATTACATATCCTGCAATGCCAGTATCATTTCATGAAAGGTGCAGCGAACCAAACATTAAGTTTTTATTCCCAGTATTCACCTACCGCATCTCCACCGGCATTTCCCAATAATCAATATACCCCTGCTCTATTTTCTTACCCGATTGCGCTCTAATCTGATTAACCAATGCATTCCATTTCCCATTTCTCGCTTGTTCATTTTTAGCAGTTTGAACATCCATAGCTTTCTTCAATAACCGTTTTTCCATTTTTTCATCGAGATAACCTTGATCTTCTCCTAATTCCACTAATTCATCCAGTTCAGATAGGGAGAGAATTGCTTCTACAGGAAACACTTCTTCCGTGACATGCCCTGCCTCATCACGTGCAATAATTTTTATTTCATAATTTCCAGGTGTATAATCTAGAGGCTCAATCGAAATATCATTTTCCATTGTATTGTCTTCCATCTCAATAATGACCTGAGCTAAATCTCCATCTTCATCATACACATCAACCGGAATTTGATAAGATTCCGTAATATCAAATGTCGTGAAATCTGGAATAGGGTTAATGATTGGGGCAGAACCAGAATCTGCCGTCTTCTGGATATGGTCTTCATCCACTACTAATAATTGATACGTATCTTGAAAAATCGAAGCGATACCAGATACCGAAACTTTTTCTCCCTCTTCATAATTGCTTACAAACGCTTCATAGGATATATTCGTTCGGTCATCGACTCGCACTCTCGTCAAATTTTCACCGTTTCTTACATCAAATTCAAATGCATTCCAGTGGGACACGATATTTTCAATTTCACCCTGAATCGTAACACGCTGCCCTTGGTTGGCATCGTCTATTTTGTCGACCGCTACAAATTCTGGGAGTTCACTTTCTCCTATAACTTCAATTAGCTCAAGATCTGAAATTTGCTTTAACCCTTGATGTGTCGAGACGACTCCTTCAAGTTTCACTTTATCTCCAGGACGAAACGCCTCATTATGTTGAAACACATAAATGCCTGCCGTTTCATCTTGTAAATAAAAACCTTGCCCACCTAATAGTCCTGGTTTTGTCGTAATAACGCCCTCTACTTCTACAGGTTTACCATCCGCTAAAGCACGAGCTTCCTGAATTGAAAGTTTTACAGTTTCTTCCGCTTCTCTAATCAGCGCGGGATTTGTAAGGACGTTTGTTGAACCTTTACGCAAGCGTACATTCGCATTTCCATCCGCATTTTTATCAAGCTGTACGTTTAAGGTTTGCTTTGCAATACCGTCACTATTTGCTGTAAGTGAAAATTGTTCACTATAACCATAATCAGAAGGCCAGCTTCCATCAGCATTCTGAACTTTGGCTACTTGCTTTCCACCATCTAAATAAACACCAAGGTTATACCCCGTAATCGTTTGCCCGGGATTTAAACCTTCTGCCACAACTTCAATGGTAAAGAGCTCGTTTTTTGGTAAAACAGATGGATAACTCAAGGATAGTTCCGGTTCCGCAACCGGATCTTCAGGTGAACCAAAAGAGCCTGGTGCGAATGTTGCTGGATCAAACCAATCATAAGATTCTAACGGTGTAGACCAAGGTTCCTCCTCGGGTTCTGTTGAATTTTCCGGTATTTCCTTGTCCAAGAAGGGCGAAGGTTCATCTAACGGGATACCTACCTCGGCAAAGTTCTCATAGGATTCATCCTCCGCTAGCCAATCAATCATATTTAATAGTAATTCTCCGTTGTCAGCATCTTTAAATCCATCATACGTTGTTTTCTTTGCACCGGTTTCTTCATTTCGGTATTTCGGTGTCGCATCTTCTACAGGAGAGGAGTCGCCAATAAAGGCAGCTTTACCTTCCTTCAATTTGGAAATAGCGGCATATGGACCTTCTTCTACTCCACCACCATGATAAATTCCTTCATCCACTGCTGGTCCCCATTTATCGCTTTCATCAAGACCTTCTGGCAAGTACAGAATTCCTTTTGCTATTTCTGGATCTGTTATAGCTAGTGTCGAACCAGCATGCATCGTTACTTCGCTCACACCTTGTGTAATCCCAAATGTTTCTGCTGGGTCCACTACTTGATCTGCTATTACTGTCCCCGCGGCATTGTACCTGAAACGGATACCAAAGTTATCACTTAGCCAATCGGACCCTTCCACGCCTTGCATGGCTTCAGAGTTCTTTTCTTCCTCTGACATTCCTTTTGTTGGATCATCATGTGCTCCGCGACGGTATCCATTCATCACTTCCGAAGAATCCCAGCGATTTTTATTGCGATCCGCATTATAATGATCGGAAATAAAGAATATACTTCCACCATTTTCAACATACGTAATCATCGCATCCTGTTCTTCTTTCTTGAACGGAATATTTGCCTCTGGGATGACAAACACATCATAATCCTCCAAGTCCTCTACAGCTAGCGGACCGTTTTTCCGAAACTCTTCCACATAATACCCATTGTCGGCTATCCCTTCCGCAAAATCGGAGAAAGCCCCATCAATCACCCAATCTGCTTGTCCAGCCGTTTGTGCGTGGGTATTATCAAATAATACTTTCTTTCCATTTGGGGTTTCCGGCTGAATGATTGGAGCTGGGTCATCCATTGTCTCCGCCTGAAATGGCATTGGTAAAACGGTAATACTTACGATTAGCGTGAGCAGCAACATCCATAAAGCATAAGCATTTCTTTTCACTTTTACCCTCCTAGTCAGATCATTTATTTTTTCATATCCACTCTATCAAATCATTGTTGTATTCCTAATGAACCTCCCTCCACTTAAAGATGAACATCTTTTGAAATGGGGGTTTCTTATCTTAAAGAAAAAGAGTTCCCGTGCGCATCGGTTAGGAGACGCTCCACCTGATGGTGGTGGGTGTTCTTTATCTCATAATAAGCAACACATCAATCCATGTGGGCGGGAACACGCCATTTACTACTCATTGTTTTATGCAACTCGTAGATACGTTATCTTCTTGCTTGTCGGTACCGGCAGCATCTTTTTGTATTTGGATTTCGTTAAGATGTTCGCTGCACCATGCAAATCACGATGCGCCTCGTAACCACAAGAACAAGTATAGGTTCTTCCGGATGGTTTTCGTCTGTTTTGACAAACAGGACATGTTTGTGTGGTGTAGGATTCATCTACTAATACGACCTGGATACCTGTTGCCTCCGCCTTATAGACGAGGTAACCTAGTAGCTGTCCTACATTCCAATTCGACATTTTTTGTCGATTGGTTCTGTTCAATCGTTTTCTCTTTTTCGTATGTTTACTGACATTTCGTGCGTCACCAACATGTAACGTGTGGACCGATTCTTCCACCGCCCACTCCATGAAATTTCTCGTAATTTTATGACTCGCATCACGTAATTGTTTATCACTTTTTGACAGGATGTACTTTTTAGCACGCTGGTATTTTTTCCATTGGTTCGAGCCTTTTTTACATTTACTCATTTTGCGTTGCAGTTCTTTTAGCTTTTGATTGCGGAAACGGTGAATACTTCGCAGCTTCCGGCCAGACAGAATCACACCTTCCCCATTTTCAGCGATCGAAGCGAAGGAATGGATTTCTCCCATATCGACACCCGCCTCTTGGGTTCCTACTCGCTCTTCTGGAAGCTGGCCATCATCAAAGGAAACGGACAAATATAAGCCGTTGTCATAACAAAGCTCGATTTCTTTGATATCGCCAGATGGTAAATCCGAGACGAAGACAACAATCGGTTTACGTTTAGCCCCCATGGATAAGGTGATTTTGTTTCCCTCTATTTTGAAGGCTTTGTCCACCCACTTCGTATTATAATGGCGTTTTTTCTTGTAGGGATAGCGGGCAGTAGAAATCCCTTTTTCTCTGGCTTTCTTCGTGCTATCTCTGGCATCCAAGTAATTATGTGCCACTGCTTGGATACTTTGACTGTGAAGAGGGACCATTTTCTTGATTGCTTGTTGTAAATGGGTTCGATTGATCCACTTACCTGCTTGCAGATGATGGTTTTTAGCAACTTCTAAACAAGCATTCCACACATAAGCGGACAGACGATTGCATGCAAACAAGCGATCGATTGCTTCCTTCGATGCATGAAAAGAAACTCGCTTTCCACGATACATGATACTCACCCCTCGATCGGAACGTTTGTTCTATTGTAACCGAAAAGAAAATAACTATCAATAATTTCTGACAAAACAAACGATTCATCTCCCACCACACCATGCTAATAGGAGGGAGACTTCTCGTTTTAATTAGTTAAAAATCTGTAAATTATAGTTTATACAACAAAATGGATATCCTACCCCCGTACGAGTTTGTTCCGAATTCGATTAGAGAAAAATTCGACCAATAATATTAGCACAACTAAACCAATAAGAATCGAACCAACCTCAGACCACCGGTAAGCATTCATCGCAAAGATTAGTGGCGCACCAATTCCCCCTGCCCCTACAATTCCAAGAATCGATGCTTCTCTTAAGTTCATATCGAAACGGTAAATGATGATGGAAAGAAACATGGAAAAAAGCTGTGGCCATATACCGTAACGGATTTTCTCAAATGTATTGCAGCCAATCGAGTCAAGAGATTCCAAGATATTTGTATCGAGCTCTTCAATCACATCGACGAATAATTTGGCGAGCATCCCGATTGATGCAAGTGAAATGGTCAACACACCGGCAAATGGACCTGGCCCTGTGACGCGAATAAACATTAATCCATAAACAAGGGCTGGAATCGTACGAATGATAATTAATAAAAGTCTCGTAACACTCGCAACAGGTTTTGGTACAATCTTAGAGGCGGATAGAAACGCAAGCGGAATCGCCAATATCGAACCCATAATCGTACCGAGAAAAGCAATTGCTATCGTTTCAATAAGTAAATACAACACACCCTGGGATGTAAAACTAAATAATAAATCTAAATCCGGATTCAGAATCCCTCCAATAATCCCTGCAGCAATCCCCAACCCGCTTTCAGATACATTATCTAGATTCACAGTAGTGAGCGACCAAATAAATAAAAGCAGGATGAGTATGGCTATGGTAAAGATATAGCGTAAATTTCGCGGTGAAGCATGAAGCTGTTTTTCGATTGCATCCATATGAATATACTCCTTTAGATTAACTTTTTGCGAAAATGCTCGCTGACTTTTTCAATGAGATATACCGTAATAATCAGCATGAGCAATATCATCCCAACACTTGAATAATCGCGCCAGCCAAGTGATTCATCTAGCAATAGTCCAATCCCGCCAGCACCGACATACCCTAAAATTGCGGCATACCTGACGTTTCCTTCAAAGGAAAATAGCGAGGTTGACAAGTAGTTAGGCAAGACTTGGGGGAAAATCGCATAACGGAACGCTTGCAGACGGCCCATTCCAATTGATTCCATCGCCTCAAAAGATCCCATGTGGGCATTTTCAATTTGTTCATATAGCAATTTCCCAACATAAGCAATCGTAAATAGAAAAATCGCTACCGTACCTGCCAGTGTCCCGAGGCCGAATATAAAAGTAGCAATCAATGCCGTAACAAGCGTCGGCAATGTGCGGAGAATACTTAGGAAAAACTTTGCCAC
The DNA here is from genome assembly GCF_037072045.1 of Oceanobacillus sp. MO10714A. Lineage (NCBI taxonomy): Bacteria > Bacillati > Bacillota > Bacilli > Caryophanales > Bacillaceae > Oceanobacillus > Oceanobacillus sp. MO10714A. The sequence goes on from NZ_JAXHDC010000011.1 coordinate 53,817, forward strand.
CGCAGCTACCGGCTTACTTACGATATTAGAAGATGCGAAATATGCCGCTGGAACGGCAGCAATCGAGCCGAGAATTGAACCCAATAATGACATCTTAATGGTATCGAGGAGCGGCTTCCAAATATTATTTAAATAATCCCATTTTGGTGGAATCATTTGACCGATTATCACAAAAAATTCATGCCCTCGCTTAAACAATGTATTCAAATCAAAATTTGTAAACCGGACCGAAATAATCGTAGCGAGCACAAGCAGTACGAGAATGATCGGTGCCCGCGACTTTTTCTCATAAACGATCTTTCCATTTGGGAGTGTAATTTTAGCTGGGGGGAAAATTCTATCATACATCCGTTTTCCCCTCCATTTCATTTGATTGCAATTCTTCTGTCTGCCCTTTATATATGTAATTAAGATTTTCCTCTGTTAAATCCTCCGCTTTTCCATCATAAACAATTTTTCCTTTTCTAATCCCGATAATCCGGTCCGCATATTCAAGCGCTATTTCGACATGGTGGATGTTGATAATGACAGAAATATTCGTTTCCCGATTTATTTTTGTGAAATCATCCATTACCTGTTTAGCTGTCACAGGGTCGAGGGATGCAATCGGCTCATCAGCTAGAATAATGTCGGGGTTCTGCGCAAGTGTTCGTGCTAGTGCCACACGTTGCTGTTGTCCACCAGACAATTGATCAACTCGGACATACGCTTTGTCCAAAATTCCAACTTGGTCAAGTGCCGTCAACGCCTTCACTTTATGCTCTTTCGTATACAGCCCGAGCACTTTTCTCCAATAGGGAAGCTTTGGAGCGAAGGACACGAGGACATTTTTTATAACAGAGATTCTTGTAACAAGATTATACGATTGAAAAATCATGCCAATACGCTGCCTGAATTTGCGAATCTCTTTTCCTTTCAATGAGTTTACTTCCACTCCGTCAACAATTAATTTTCCCTCAGATATATCATGCATTCGGTTGATACAACGAAGCAATGTAGATTTCCCAGCACCTGAAGGACCGATAACCGCAACGAATTCACCTTTTTCAATCCGCAAATTAATATCTTCCAGTGCTTTCATGTTATTCGAATAAGTTTTTTCAACGTCGATAAATTCTATCATCTCTTACTCTCCAATCTTGAAAAATGAGAACATCAACAAGTGATGCTCTCATTTAACTAGCATTCTATTGAATGATGCGTTTGATTAGTTCAGACTTTGAACCATTTCCTGTGCATCTCTTTCAGTGTCATAATCGGCTGGATCAGCTTCTTGGTATCCTTCGTGGTTGTAGATAGAAATGACTTCTTGTCCTTCTTCTGACTCACCAATATTGATAAAGGCTTGCTGAATGGCTGCTTTCAAGTCATCATCCATAATTTCAGAATTCTTACTGACACTAACCGTGTCATTATAAATAGCAGGAGTTACACCAATGACATTCGTTTCATCCCAGATCGTTCCTTCTCCGCCGAATTCATCTTGCCACTGGTCTTCATTGTCACGTCTTGCATCTGCGTATGCTACCATGACGTCAATTTGACCTGCTGCAAGTCGCGCAAATGAACTTCCATAAGAATCAGATTTTACTACATTATCAAGGTCCGTAATCGTATTTCCATAGTTTTCATCCAACCATAAAGCAGGGTAAATATAGCCTGCCGGTGAAGAGGAAGACATCACAGCCCAAGATGCACTATTCACATCATCCCACGTTAACTCTTCGCCATTATTTACCTTTTCCGACAATTCCTGTCCTTTTGCAGACGGACCAGCGATAATCAAAGCACGGTAGCTTGTCGTCTGTTCATCGGAGTCTTCTGTCGGCTTATTATCATTCCACTCTTTTGCATCATCAGATTCAATACTTAATCCAGCACGTGTTGCTGTCAAAACGGCCTCTGCACCATCATCATATAGCACATATGTACCACCAGGAATAAGCCCAATATCCGTTGTCCCAGCTGAAAGTGCTTCACCAACCGCCTCGTAGTTTGTCCCTACTGTAATATCGATTTCACCTATTTCATAACCTTGAGCAGACATTTCCTCTTTCAATAAATCTTTCAAAGGTTCTGTTGCTGTGATAATTTCTTCTGGCTCTCTTGATGGAACAAACCCGATGGATAGCTTGTCAATCGACGTTTTCCCATCTTCTCCAGATGAAGATCCTCCTTCATCCTTTCCTCCACAAGCCGCTAATACAACAATAATTGCACTTACCATGAATAAATATAAGAATTTCTTCAAAGCAATCTTCCTCTCTTTATTTAATGGTGGTAAAGACTAGTTTATAAAATAAGTCTTAAATAACTATGAACGGCAGGTAAACATTTGTAAATTTTTATAAAAGTTTTTTTACGTTGAAACGTTTTCTTTTTCCATTATCATCATTATATGTAGCTGCTTCCCTCTCCCCTAACGCTTCGTAATTGCCCCCTTCTGTTTTAAGTGACGGGATTCCTAAATATAGAAACCTATTAATTTCTAATGGGTTAGCTCCACGAAAGTGCTTGCGGTTTATTCGCAATACTTTTACGAGATTTACTACTTGTGTTAAGGTTTAAACAAATGCTGCCCTTAGCACGCTTCCCATTTTTCTCAACCCATCACGTTTTAACGTTTGCTATTTTTAAGTATATTACTAATAGACAAACCCTACATTCTCATTATGTCTTATGTCACAGTTTTTGACAATATTTTATTATAAAAATATAGCTTTCTTTTGGTAAACTATTATTAGGAACACTTCTCCAGGAAAGGATGAACACACTTGACGGAACAAACGACTATTAAAGTGCTTTATACAAGCGATATTCACGGGAATATTCTCCCGATTAACTATGGAACAAACGAAAAGGCAGAGCTCGGTTTAGCAACATACGCTACACTTGCCCGGAAAAAACGCCAGGAAAATGAGCATCTGATTGTGCTCGATAATGGTGACCTTATTCAAGGGACGCCACTGATGTCCCATTACGTAAAAAATCATGCAGCAAAACCGAATCCAATGATTGCAATTATGAATCGAATCGGTCTTGATGCAGGTGTCCCCGGCAATCATGAATTTAATTTTGGTAAAACGATTTTACAGGACGCTGTCAATCAGTCAAACTACCCGTGGCTATCCGCTAATATATTGGATAAAAAAACGGGAGAACCTTATTTTGGTCCGTCCTACATCATTAAAACATTAAGTAATGGGATTAAAGTGGCGATAACCGGCGTGACAACGCATTATATTCCAAATTGGGAAGCACCGGAACATATTCAAGGGATACAATTTGCGGATGCCTTTTCCACTCTAAAAGATGTCGTAAAAGAAATACAATCTAACGAAGACTACGATCTCATCATCGCCCTCTATCACGGAGGATTCGAAAGGGATGTTGAAACAGGAGATATAACAGAAAATTTAACTGGTGAAAACCAAGGGTATGAAATGGCGGATAAAATAGACGGGATCGACATCCTTTTAACCGGCCATCAACACCGAACCTTAACTGGTACAATTCGTGATTGTCTTGTCATTCAGCCAGGAAATAATGGAGAGGCCTACGGAGAAATTGATGTAACATTCAAGCGGGATGAAGACAGCTGGGTCATAGCAAATAAGCAAGCAGACGTGAAAACGTTAGAAGGGATACAGGCGGATCCAGTTATTTTAGAAGAAATGGAAGAATTGGAGCAATCCACGCAAAATTGGCTGGATGAACCAATCGGAAAAATCGAAGGCAATATGATCATCAGGGACCCATTCAAGGCGAGAGTGAATAAGCATCCCTTCATTGAACTGGTGCAAAAGGTGCAAATGGAGGCGTCAGGTGCAAATATTTCAGTCACAGCTCTGCTGGGGAATGAAGCAACTGGATTTCCTTCGAGAATAACGATGCGTGATATTGTTACAAACTATAAATTCCAGAACACACTCGTCGTTCTTTCACTAACTGGAAAGGATATCAAACAAGCACTGGAAAAAAGCGCAAATTATTTCACGCTTGATGCGAATGGAGAGTTGACCGTCAACCCAGATTATCTCATTCCGAAGCCGGAGCATTATAATTATGATATGTGGGAAGGGATCGAGTATTCCATACGAGTATCGAACCCTAAAGGAAGCAAAGTGGAAAACATTACGTACAAGGGCGAACCACTAGATATGGAAGGAAATTACAATGTCGTCATGAATAATTACCGTGCAAGTGGAGGCGGCGACTTTGATATGTTTAAAAACAAACCGGTTGTAAAAGAAATTCAACAGGATATGGTGGAGTTGATTAGTAATTACATAGAGGAGCGGGGAACGATTCGGGCGAGTGTGACGGAGAATTTTTGGGTGGAGGTTTGAGTGAGAGGCAAAGCAAGTATTGTATGCATTGTCAAAATTTGTAATTGAGAAGGCTGCTATCTGGACATTGGATGAAAATTATTTAAAAACAGCAGAATTTAAAGTTACTTGCAATGATTTATACAAAGCTAAGAAAGCTGCACCCAAATTCCTTTCGATTTTTCAAATCCTAATAAAATGCAGTCCCTTCAATTAGAGACTGCATTTTATTATACCTCGTGACTAAGCTGCCAATGTATTCCAAATTTATCAGTAACACGTCCGTAGAGTTGACTCCAGAAAGTTTCCTGTAACTCCATCTCAACGATTCCACCATCTTTCAGTTTTTCAAACCATTCCTTTAACTCGTCCTGCTTGTCACTAAGCAATGCCAATGTTACATTGTTGCCCTGCTCGAAAGGCTGACCTGGGAATGTATCAGAGAACATGACCCTGCTCCCGCTAATTTCAAGTCGGGCATGCATGATTCGGTTTTTTGCCTCTTCGGGGAGTGTGTAATCGGGATGCTGTGGTGTATCCTCGAAAGTAGTTAGATCTGTGATTTCCGTTCCAAACACCTGTGAATAAAACTCCACTGCTTGGCGACAATCGCCGTCAAATACGAGATAAACTTCTACCGCCATTTTAAAACACGTCCTTCCATTATATTCATTATTGGAGCCCTGAGTTTCTACTGTTTCTTCCCCGATTGCTTCATACGCTTTTCGTTGTTCGTTTTTCAGGATACCGCGATGCTAATACAACCTGTGACACTGAATCAATTGGTTTCTTGGTAATCAATGCACCTCTCTAACTTATTATAAAACTTTGTAAATCCATTTCCAAGTTTGGGAAATCCTTTTAAAAAACATAATTAAAATAGGGGCGAAATAGAACCCCATCTATATATTCTGGGTGAGGTTTATTTTATACTCACTCCCGAAACGTTCTTTATCCTGGACTTCATTATAACTTATTGAGTTCTCCATAATAAAGTGGTTGATTACCATAAAAGTTTTGTGAGTATCTAAATATTAGTACCTAGATATTAGCATAGTGGACTCACGAATTTTTATGTTTTATTGATACAGTTAAAAATTTTATCAGGAAGTTTACTCTTCAAAAGAAACGAAAGGCTTACTTAAACATGGAAAAACCACGCAGTAAGATTTTCACATGTTTATCTATCTTATAACCTATATCTGAACCTTAACTTTTATAATCTTCTATTTCAATATTGAATTCTATAGGTTTCAAAATCTCTATTATTTACAGACGCTCAAATTAGTAGAAAACATTAATTAAAACGCGCGAACCTGAAGCGCCCATGAATTCCCCAGGAGGTTCGCACATAAAGTTTTATATTAATACGGGGATTTTCTGATTTTTAACTTGTTCTATGGATAGTGAAGGTGATACGATACTACATATAGTAAGTTAAAGATGTTTTTGTCAATATCTCGCAGTCACTCCCTGTATGGGGAGTGTGGATTGAAATTTTGATTATGAAAAAGAGCTCAAAGAGGTAACGAGTCACTCCCTGTATGGGGAGTGTGGATTGAAATAATTAGCGCAAGCTACAGTAGATCAAACACCATAGTCACTCCCTGTATGGGGAGTGTGGATTGAAATAACTTGCGGTGGTCCAATAGATATACTGGTGATTGTCACTCCCTGTATGGGGAGTGTGGATTGAAATCCCGCCGACATCGTAGAAGTAGAAAACGAAGGCACGTCACTCCCTGTATGGGGAGTGTGGATTGAAATTACGGTCCAGAAAAAACTCTACATTTCCCCGCCGGTCACTCCCTGTATGGGGAGTGTGGATTGAAATATTGAATCCAATGTGACCATTTACACCAATGCCTAGTCACTCCCTGTATGGGGAGTGTGGATTGAAATGTGACACCGTTCCAGAAGATGATGGCGGCGGAGGTGGGTCACTCCCTGTATGGGGAGTGTGGATTGAAATTAGACTTCCAGCAATCCCTCTGCCGTCAAGCGATGTCACTCCCTGTATGGGGAGTGTGGATTGAAATTGCCGATGAAATGATTGAGAACCTACAACACAATGTCACTCCCTGTATGGGGAGTGTGGATTGAAATTGGAGCTGGTGTCCAGTCGGTTGCTTTGTTACCTGTCACTCCCTGTATGGGGAGTGTGGATTGAAATAATCGACTACAAGCACAGTTAAGGAATGCAGGTGGTCACTCCCTGTATGGGGAGTGTGGATTGAAATCCAATCGAACATGACGGCACGAAAGTAACTAATGTCACTCCCTGTATGGGGAGTGTGGATTGAAATATATCCGCTATCCGTTGACACTGCCTGGTTACCAACGTCACTCCCTGTATGGGGAGTGTGGATTGAAATATATCCATCGCCTACCTGACCGGCTCCGTCGTCCTGTCACTCCCTGTATGGGGAGTGTGGATTGAAATAAGGCAAGCTGAAATACATTACGCTATTTATTGCGTCACTCCCTGTATGGGGAGTGTGGATTGAAATAAAGATTCGCTTAAATACTCACTAACTTTACCAGTCACTCCCTGTATGGGGAGTGTGGATTGAAATCTCATTTTTGAGGACACCCTCTATATCCCTCAGAGTCACTCCCTGTATGGGGAGTGTGGATTGAAATTATTACTGCGAGTGAGGTTAGGGCTGACCTTGACGGTCACTCCCTGTATGGGGAGTGTGGATTGAAATCTCCTTTTAAATATAAAAAAGACACCCCCAAACGGGTCACTCCCTGTATGGGGAGTGTGGATTGAAATCCCTTCTTTCAACCGCAGTTTTGGTGTAAAACCGTCACTCCCTGTATGGGGAGTGTGGATTGAAATCATCTTGTCACAAACGTTCCAAATTTCATGTTATGTCACTCCCTGTATGGGGAGTGTGGATTGAAATCCAAAATGGGAATCTATCACACTAGCGACGGTAGTCACTCCCTGTATGGGGAGTGTGGATTGAAATATCTGGACGGAGATGGGTTGGATTGAGGTTTATGGTGTCACTCCCTGTATGGGGAGTGTGGATTGAAATTCTTTTGTAAAAACTCATTCAATGCTCCGTTAAAGTCACTCCCTGTATGGGGAGTGTGGATTGAAATCCGTCTTCAGAGAATTATTTAAAATAACGAGCGAGTCACTCCCTGTATGGGGAGTGTGGATTGAAATCTTATATCTAGAAACACGCGATATAGAAGCAAGTGTCACTCCCTGTATGGGGAGTGTGGATTGAAATTTTCCCGTCACCCACTGGTTGTTTATAAAACTTAGTCACTCCCTGTATGGGGAGTGTGGATTGAAATAACAAGAAAATCGAAAGACCTGATAAAAGCACGGGTCACTCCCTGTATGGGGAGTGTGGATTGAAATTTGCAACTGCATTGGCATTCCCACAGTCTGGTTCGTCACTCCCTGTATGGGGAGTGTGGATTGAAATATTTCCTCGAAATGAACCAGTAGCGTTATTATTAGTCACTCCCTGTATGGGGAGTGTGGATTGAAATCATGAACTCTCCCATTGGCCTTTGATATGCTAAAGTCACTCCCTGTATGGGGAGTGTGGATTGAAATAGTGGGTTCGGTAGCAAATCAAAAAGTCAAAATGGGTCACTCCCTGTATGGGGAGTGTGGATTGAAATCCTACTATTTTAAATTAGGAGAAGACATTTTTAGGTCACTCCCTGTATGGGGAGTGTGGATTGAAATTGTATATGATGCGCAGATATATAGAATAAAATCGGTCACTCCCTGTATGGGGAGTGTGGATTGAAATAGCGTTCATTCTCGGGCAAGTATCACAGTCAATCGTCACTCCCTGTATGGGGAGTGTGGATTGAAATGGCTTAGGCTGCGCTTTATAACTTTCGCCGAAGTAACGGTCACTCCCTGTATGGGGAGTGTGGATTGAAATAGGACATTGTACACTGCTTGTTCTGTTTGGTTTCGTCACTCCCTGTATGGGGAGTGTGGATTGAAATTTCAATCCGCAAGAGAAGAAATGGAATCCATGCAAGTCACTCCCTGTATGGGGAGTGTGGATTGAAATAATCCGTCATAGAGTGCTACCCAGGTAAATTCTTGTCACTCCCTGTATGGGGAGTGTGGATTGAAATACAAAGGGCATAATACTTGTGCACTTCCAACACTGTCACTCCCTGTATGGGGAGTGTGGATTGAAATGATTAAGAAACGCAGGAGGTGAATCAAAAATGAGTCACTCCCTGTATGGGGAGTGTGGATTGAAATATGATACCTAGATATAACGAATTGCCAAAGAAGGGTCACTCCCTGTATGGGGAGTGTGGATTGAAATCAAAGGGAGACGAGGAACCCGAATTCTTACCTTTGTCACTCCCTGTATGGGGAGTGTGGATTGAAATAGTTAGTCCGCATTTTCATCCCAACCCCACTTATGTCACTCCCTGTATGGGGAGTGTGGATTGAAATTTATTACTTACAAGCGAAGGGAGATTCAATGGAGGTCACTCCCTGTATGGGGAGTGTGGATTGAAATTCCAACACACTTACACCTTGAACGAAGAAATCCAGTCACTCCCTGTATGGGGAGTGTGGATTGAAATAGCGAAAACCTTGTTGATACTCTAAAGGTAATATCGTCACTCCCTGTATGGGGAGTGTGGATTGAAATAGTATATCCTAGCGCACCTGTAACATATTGATAGAGTCACTCCCTGTATGGGGAGTGTGGATTGAAATTCCAAGTTACTCCATTGATAAAGTCAGCTTCATTGTCACTCCCTGTATGGGGAGTGTGGATTGAAATCGTCATCATGCTTCCAAGATTTCCATGAATCAACAGTCACTCCCTGTATGGGGAGTGTGGATTGAAATGCGAATTGAATTACCTTGCTTTTTAATTGCCCCACGTCACTCCCTGTATGGGGAGTGTGGATTGAAATTATACGCTAAGTACCAAGATAAAGGATATACACGTCACTCCCTGTATGGGGAGTGTGGATTGAAATCGCCATCTTTTTACCTCCATATCTCAATTTAGAGTCACTCCCTGTATGGGGAGTGTGGATTGAAATACGGAGTTTAGCTTGTATGATTTCCCCGCTGTCGAGTCACTCCCTGTATGGGGAGTGTGGATTGAAATTATCTAGTTTTTGCATGGTTAGACCTCCCTTGCGTCACTCCCTGTATGGGGAGTGTGGATTGAAATTGCACTTACGGCGCCCGCATTTGCGTGTAATGATGTCACTCCCTGTATGGGAGTGTGGATTGAAATGAATTGTCTTTAATGGACAAGCGTAACCGCGTCAGTCACTCCCTGTATCGGGAGTGTGGATTAAAAGAAATAACGTATTGCTCACCGTATGACGCGGCTGAAAAGACGAAAAGATCAAAATAGGATTCTTTTCGTCTTTTTGTGCTGACTACGTTTAAATGTATCATGTCACTCTTGCTCAGATATTTTTTACGGATCCCGCGCACTATAATGCACTGGTCTAAAATAAAAAGTAAAGCATTCATGCCATCATGTTGTTGAAAATCTATCAAGAAAAATTAATATAACCCCTAATCTATTACGGTCCCATCTCATAATTCCTATCAGTTCTCCTACCGCATCATCAACTGTGTATACTTGGCGTCCAACGAACTACACGATATTGGATCTGAAGATGGTTAAAATTGGGACTTATTAGGTGGGTTAGCTTGATTGGCTGTATCGTTTGAACGCAAAGTAAAATAATCACTTTTTATGAACCGGCTAATGCCGCCTCATCAACAATAACCGTTACGCTGTCATGTTTGTTCAAAACGGAAGCAGGAAAGTCCTCGGATATTTCTCCTTCCAGCAATTTTGCCATTGCGTCCGCTTTTGTATCACCCGAAACAACTAAAAGAATTTCTTTACTGTTCATAATAGTTTCGATTCCCATAGAGACTGCTTGTGTCGGAACTTCCTCTATTGAATTAAAAAATCTCGCATTTGCTTGAATAGTAGATTTATCCAAGTCAACGACATCTGTCTTACTAGAAAAAGGTGTTCCCGGCTCATTGAAACCAATATGTCCGTTGGCGCCAATTCCCAGCACTTGAACATCTACTCCACCAGCTTGTGCAATTGCATTTTCATACGCTTCACATTCTTTTTTCAGGTCCGAAGCTGCTCCATTCGGAATATGAACACGATCCGTTGAAATATCTACGTGGCGAAATAACCTTTCATTCATGAAATGATAATAGCTTTTTGGGTCGCTTTGTTCCAAACCTACATATTCATCTAAATTAAATGTTGTAACATGTTTAAACGATATTTCTCCTTGACTATACTTTTCAATCAAGCGCTGATAAAGTCCTTCTGTTGTTGAACCAGTTGCTAAACCGAGAACTGGGTTTTCCAACGAGTTAATGCGATTAACGAGAAACTCCGTTGCTTTTTCGCTCATCTGGTTATAGTCTCTTACCCTCATAATGTTCATTGGTTTATCTCCTTTACCTATAAAAATTACCCCAACAATGATGAAGTTAGTTCCATTGTGGCAAACCGTATATTGAGGTTATGTATTTCATCAGTTAGTAGGAAATTTACAACCACACTTCCCCACCCACCCCTTCCTTTATTAATACCATATGAAAGTTTCCATTACCAGCATGAGCAAAGTCATTACTGTTATCTGATACATTTATCCAAATCCTAAAATAAAATTATAAATTCTTCGATACAGGAATCTCTACGTATTATATATAGGTTAAAGATATATTCTATGTTTGTTGATTGAAAAATTGGGGCAAGTAATCCCTATGTGCTTCTAACATTTCATCTAATATTATCCTAGCGTCTTCATCACTTGTTATAAGTGGGTTTATGCAAAGTGCCAATAAAGCTTGTTCATAAGAACCAGTTACCGCAGCTTCTATAGCTGTCAATTCAAATGATTTTATTTGCTGTACTAAACCATTTACAGCATGAGGAAGCTCTCCAACTGTCAGCGGCACAGGTCCTTGCTTCGTAACCATACAGTTAACTTCCACTACTGTGTCATTAGGAAGATTCGTAATGGCACCTTGATTTAAAACATTTAATGTCTGAACGTCGCACCTATCGTTATAAATAGAGGATATTAAGTTACACGCTGCATCACTATAGTAAGCTCCCCCTCTTTTTTCAAGTTGTGGGGGTTTTACATTTAAATTCGGATCATTATAAAGTTCAAACAATTCGTCTTCTAGCTGTTTAACTACTTCTGCACGGGTTTTGCCGCCCCTAAACCCTTCTAATTCATTCTGCAAAATTTCTTTTGTTTTATAATAATAACGATGATAAGGGCTTGGAACTATTTTTAACGCTTTAATAAATTCATTTTCCCATGGAAGAGGAATTATATTTTTCATTGTCAATTGATTTTCTTGATCTGTTAGCAATTTAATTACATCGTCTAATCTCGATTCACCATTTACATATACATCAAGACCGTATGACATATGATTTAGTCCACCAAAAACAATTTGTATTTGATCTGCAGATACATCCAATAGTTTTGCAATGCTCATTTTCATATTAATGGGTACATTACATACCCCGATTACTTTTTTATGTTTACTGTGTTTTATTACGGCTTCAGTGATTATGCCTGCAGGATTAGTAAAATTAATTAGCCATGCATTAGGACATAACTCGGTCATTTCGTTAACAATATCTAATAAAACAGGGATAGTGCGAAGTGCTTTAAACAAGCCGCCTGCTCCATTTGTTTCTTGTCCAACCATACCATGTTTAAGAGGTATACGTTCATCTTTAATTCTAGCATCTAAGAGACCAACTCGTATTTGAGTCGTAACGAAGTCAGCACCTTTCAATGCTTCTTTTCGATTTAGTGTTAAATATATTTTCATTGGTATGTTTGCTTTTTTAACCATTCTCTTTGCCAAGTTCCCAACAATTTCTAGTTTCTCTTTCCCTGATTCTATATCAACTAACCATAACTCTTTAACAGGCAGTTCATGATATCTGTTAATTAAACCTTCAACGAATTCGGGTGTGTAACTTGAACCACCACCTATTGTCACTAGTTTAATCTGGTTATTATTCAAGAATGTCTCCTCCAAATACAAATGTCATTAATGCACTAGTTGAAAACCCGATAATTAGTGCAATCAGTATTCTCTTTTTAAAAAGGACTTTATCTTCTGATTTCCCATCTACTTTTGTAAGTGCAATACTCATCCCTATAAAAGCCGAAACTCCAGCACTAATAAAATAACTTAATGATTCAGATAGATGAAAATATCGCAGTGGGATAGGGATAATCAACATTCCGATAAATAGAATAAATATAAAAATGAAAACACCTTTAAAGCTAATATGAGGTATCAATCTCGATTCCTTCATGATACACTCCTCCTTAATAAACAGAGGTTGAGATATAACTTTAACTTATGGTGAAATTTGAACAATTCTCATCTTTAACAACCGCCTGCGTAAGAGGTTTATTCTCAGCGATAGTTAGCAGATTCGTTCGGATTTCATCATGTTAAAATAGTTTTGTCCCAACCTCCCTATAATTTTATGAAATTGTATCTTCCCCTTGTTCTAAAGCATGCATTTTTTTATCATAAACCTTAAAGAATGGAAAGTATATAACTACAGAAATTGCAATGTTTATCAGAACCAATATAATAGAACGCCAGTCCCCTCCAGTTGCTAAATAGGCCCCAATTGGTGCTGGTAGTGTCCATGGTGCTTTTATAAACGTAGGTGATACTAAACCAAGAGATGTTGCTAAATAAGAAACAATTGTAAGTACTAAAGGTGTAACAATAAACGGTATAATTAATATTGGGTTTAAAACAATTGGCAATCCGAACATAACAGGTTCATTAATATTAAATAGACTAGGTATGCTTACTGTTCTCCCCAAATTTTTTAAATACTTTGATCTAGAAAATATTAACATAACAATTACAAGGCCTAATGTCGCACCAGAGCCGCCTACCCAAATAAACCATTGATACAACGGCTCGGGGGCCACATGAGGAAGACTACTTGCACCAGCAGATGCTGCCTCAGCGTTATTTAATAAATAAACCTCCCATACAGGACGGGCAACTGAACCTACAACAGAAACGCCGTGAATTCCAAAGGACCAAAAGAATGTAATTAAAAATACTGGTACTAAAACACCTAATAAACTATCACCAGCTGTAATAATAGGTGCAACAAGTTTCTCGATAACTACATGTAAATTTATTCCCATAACTACCGTAATAATAGTCATTAGAACTATCACAATGGCAACGGGAATAAGTGCTTCAAATGATCTACTAACAGATGCAGGTACAGCCTCTGGAAGTTTTATCGTAATTTCCTTTTGTTTACATATCCTAAAGATTTCAACAGATATAATAGATACGATTATTGTGACAAAAAGTCCACTTCCGCCAAGATATTGCATAGGCAATACAAAGCCTAACTCTTCAATTACAGTTGGAGTAATCGTAAGTAATAAGGATGCAACTGCGATTTGTGCACCTGACAAAGGGTCAACTTTATACGACTTTGCTAAATTGTACCCTATACCGAATGCAACATATAGGGACATAATAAACATCGTCATCCGGTAAGGAATTAGAATTTCAGCGGCATGTTCAGTTGCCCATTGAGTAATTGCCCATGCTTCAGGTAAAGGTGGGGATGCTATTAGTAAAAAGAATGAACCCACAATAATAAATGGCAAGGATGAAATAACACCATCTCGAATAGCTAAAAGATGTCTTTGTTCAGCTAATCTGGCCATCGGACTAGAGACTTTCTTTTCAAGGAAGACAGTAAATTTCCCCATTGTAATTAACTCCTCTCATACATGTAGTGCTAATTAACCAACTCGTTCAACGCTTTAAATAAAATTGGTCCACCCAATGGTGTATAACCTTGAGGTGGGATTGCACCACATGGCACACCAGCTTCATCTGCTTCATTTTTTATATTATCAAAGCGATGCCTTATCTGTGGTGCAACCATAACTACATCCCAATCATTTTCAAGCTCCATTGATACTTCACTAGATCCAATTGCTTTAACCTCAATCTCTTGTCCATGTTTCTCGGCTTCTTTTTTTAAGGCGTTAACAACAATCGCACTAGACATCCCACCAGAGCATACAAATAGTACTTTCATGTTTTCACCCCCTTCAAGTAGATTTATTTTTTTATTCGTGATACTACATGGTGTGTACTAAAAATGTGGTTATAAACTGAATCACCCATTTTAATACATAAACCTATGAATAAAGCATCGACTACAGCTAGCTCAGCAATTCTAGCACTCATAGTGCCGATTCTAATATTCTCTTCTTCTAATGATATATCGAGAATTATATCTGCTTTACTTCTTGCCTGTGACTTTCTTTGCTGTGTAAGTAGAATAGTTTTCGCATTCTTAGCTATTGCTAAATCAATTAATTGTAGTACTTCTTTTGTTGTTCCAGAAGTACTGACAACAAATAAAACATCGCGCTCATCCATATTTGCTGCATTCATCATTTGTACATGTATATCTGCATGATGAAAAGCAGACGTATTAATTCTTAGCAATTTTAATGTTAAGTCTTGTGCAACAATAGATGAGCCCCCCGCACCATATAAATAGATTCTCTTAGCCGAATACAGAGCTTGGATGGCTTCATCCAATTGTTGTGTAGACAATAGTTGTGATGTAGTTTGCAGTGCCTTTATCGACTTTTTCATTACCTTATCAATCACTTCGTCTGTAGTGTCTTCAAATTGAATTGGGGAATCATATAATATTTCATGTTTTTCAAGGCTTATCTCTTTTGCTAATTCAATTTTAAAATCTTTAAAACTGTTTATCCCGATACGTTTGCAGAAGCGAATTACTGCCGCCTCACTTGTTCCAGATTTTGCAGATAATTGTTTTGTAGTGTAGTTTACAACATGTTGCGGTTTACTAATGATGTGCTCAGCAACAAGCCTCTCTGTTTTTGTAAAATAACTCATTTGTTTCTCGATCATTTCTAAAATATACAAATAGCTTGCTCCTTTTAATTAGTTTTTATTTGAAAGGGTTTCCATTTGATTGTATTATAAGATAAATGAAATTAATAATCAAGAAAATGATTAAATTCCATAAAATTTAATTTCATTTGTGGTATCTTTAAGTTAAAGAAATTTAGGAGGGGTTTTATATGGATATGGAGTTAGAAATTTTTAATATTATTTCAAACGGTGGAGATGCAAAAGCAATAGCTTATGAAGCTCTCGAGTTGGCCCATGAAAATCAATTTGAACAAGCCTATAAGAAGATGGAGAATGCGAACGAAACATTGAATAAAGCACATAATACACAAACAAAACTTATTCAGGCAGATATTAACGGAGAAAATGTCAAAATGTCATTATTACTCGTACACGCACAGGATCATTTAATGACATCCATTAGTGAGATTTCATTAATTGAGCAAATGATTAAGATGCTTAAAAAAATTAGTTTCTTAGAAGAAAAAGTCAATTAGGAGGCTTAACTATGAGGAAACTTGGAATATCTATTTATCCAAACCATTCGATAGTTGAAGAGGATAAAAATTATATACAGCTAGCAAAGCAATACGGATTTAAAAAAATTTTTACGTGTTTACTATCTGTCGAAGGGAACAAAGAACAGATTTTAGCAAATTTCAAAGAAACAATCCATTATGCGAAACAACTTGATATGGAAGTAATTTGCGATATCAATCCACGAATATTTGACGAACTAGGCATTTCTTACAATGACTTATCATTCTTTAAAAATTTAGAAGTTGATGGTATTCGCCTAGATCTTGGTTTTACAGGTAATGAAGAATCATTAATGACGTACAATCCATACGACTTAAGTATTGAAATCAATATGAGTAATTCGACAAAATATCTTGAAAACATACTCAGCTATCAGCCTAATCGCAATAAGTTAATAGGTTGTCACAACTTTTATCCACATCGTTATTCTGGACTGTCCTATAATTTCTTTATAGAGTGTAGTGAAAAGTTTAAAAATAATGGATTAAGAACGGCAGCTTTTGTTTCTTCAAATAGCGCAACTTTTGGACCTTGGCCAATTATTGAAGGATTGCCTACTCTAGAAATGCATAGAAACTTGCCTATTGATGTGCAAGCAAAACACTTATTTGCAACGGATTTAATTGACGATGTCATAATAAGCAATGCATACGCATCAGAAGAAGAGTTAATACTTTTAAGTACAATTAACAAGGAAAAAATCACGTTTAATGTTGAAGTAGTCGATGAAGCTAGTGAATTGGAGAAAACAATCATTTTTGATGAGCCACATTTTTATCGCGGAGATATATCTGATTATATGATTCGCTCAACACAAAGCCGTGTAAAATATAGAGGTGAATCATTTTCACCCCATAATACAAGAGATATTAAAAGAGGAGATATTATCATAGAAAATGAATTATATAAACAATATGCTGGTGAATTGCAAATCGCCTTAAAAGATATGGAAAACTCCGGAAAGACAAACGTTGTAGGAAGAATTCGTGAAGAGGAAATATTTTTAATTGATTATCTAAAACCATGGGAAAAATTTGCTTTTTCGAAATGGAAATAGGTGAAAAGAAATGTATCATATCGGACTTGATGCAGGCGGAACTAAAACTCATGCGGCAATTGTAGACAGCAATGAAAATATAATATTTGAAATGATAAATGGTCCGGGCAATGTAACAGTGAACTACACAGACGCAAGAGAGAATATAAGAGAAGCTGTTAAAGCTTGTTTAAAAAGCGAACATGGTAAGTATTGCGAATTCATTGTTATGGGGGTTGCTGGTATTGAAAAAGGTAATCTGAAACTGCTCCTCGAAGAATATTTGAATAATGAATTTCAATTGCCAATCCTGTTATTGAACGATGCAGAACTTGCCTATTATTCCACTTTGGGAAATAGCAATGGTATTTTGGCAATAGCAGGAACAGGTTCAGTTTTTTTAGGAAAAAACAATTCGGATATCTTCACTGTCGGCGGATGGGGACATTTATTAGGTGATCAAGGCAGTTCTTATGATATTGGTTTACATGCATTAAAATTAATAATATATGAAATAGACCAAGGGGGCATTCAAACGGCTTTTTCAAAGTCATTAGCTTCCGAATACAAATTATACCATTCATCACACATAAAAGAATTTGTTTATTCCTCTTCTAAAGCAGAAATAGCAGAAATTGCTTATTTTATTTACAAACTAGCGAAAGACGAGAATGAACATGCTTTGAATATATTAGAACTAGCAGGAGAAAAATTAGCAAGCCAAACTTTGCAACTTATTAAGAGACTAAAATTAAAATCACCGATAAAAATCGGTTGTAGAGGTAGTTTATTAGAGAAAAATGAAATAGTTCAAACGTGCTTTATAAATAAACTACGTCAACATTCAGTCGACATCTCACCCATTTTTAATGATAAACCAGTAGTTGTTGGAGCTCTTCCTGCTTGGAAAAGTAGAATGGAGGAGAATTAAATGAGCATGTTGGTTGTAGGGCTCATGTCTGGAACTTCCTTAGACGGAATTGATGCATCCCTTGTTAGGATTGAAGGTTTTGGGAGAAATACAAGAGCAGAAGTAATGGAGAGTATATCATTACCTTATAATGAATCAATAAAACAAGAGTTATTATCATCAATGGATAATAAAACATCTAACATAGAACAAATCTGTAGTTTAAACTTTAAAATGGCTACTATTTTTACCGATGCAGTTAAACAAGTTTGTAAAAAAGCAAATATTCCTTTAGAAGAATTAGATCTGATTGGGTCACATGGTCAAACGTTATATCATATTCCACAGGCAAATTTTCCATTAGCTAAATCAACATTACAAATCGGTGACCCATCAGTTATTGCATATGAAACAAACACAATGGTAATATCAAACTTCAGAACAATGGATATCGCTGCAGGCGGAGAAGGTGCTCCATTAATTCCGTATATAGACTGGCTATTATTTAATGATGCAACGAAGGGCAGAATTTTGCAGAATATAGGTGGAATAGGCAATTGTACAGTTATCGAAAAAAATGCTCAATTAAAGGATGTATATGCTTTTGATACCGGACCTGGAAATATGATTATTGATGAGTTATGCAGGAATCTTTTCGATATTTCTTATGATAAGGGTGGCCAGATAGCTTCAAAGGGAAAAGTCCACAAAGACATTGTGTTTAAATGGATGAATCATGATTATTTCAGTTTAAAGCCTCCAAAATCAACTGGGAGAGAAGAGTTTGGTCGAGAATATACAAAAAAAGTTTTAAAGTCATATCATCATCTACCAAAAGAAGATTTGATAGCTACGGCTACTTACTTTACAGCTTATTCAATAGTTGATGCGTATAACAAATTTATTTTCCCTACATCCCAAATAGAAGATATTATTTTAAGTGGTGGGGGTGCCCATAATAGAACATTATTGCAAACGATTAAACAACTATTGCCTGACAAACAAGTTTTTGTAGTTGATCAGTTCGGCATGACAACTGATGAAAAAGAGGCTATTGGTTTTGCAATTCTTGCTAACGAGTCCATTCATCAGCAAAAAGCGAATGTTCCAAGTGCCACTGGAGCTAAAGAGCCAGTTATACTTGGACAAATTACCTTTCCGCCCTACGGAGATCATAAACATATTTTTAAAAAGGTAGGTTTATCGTAAAGTGTACCGGAAGATAAGTTGTCCCAAATCAAGAGCATTTAAACATTTAGAATCATGTCGAATACTTAATAGAAGGAGGGACAATAATGTCGAAGGAAAACGAGCAATTATTAACGGAGATGAAAAATGCTGAGTCAGAGAATCTTCATGAACTTTCAACGTTGGAAATTATTCGGCTAATGAATGAGCAAGACAAAAAAATTGCTGATGTAGTAACAGAGGCGTTACCACAAATTGAGAAAGCAGTTAATACTATAGTTCATGCAATTGAAAACGATGGCCGGGTCATCTATTTTGGTGCTGGTACAAGTGGGAGATTAGGTGTATTAGACGCATCTGAATGCCCACCTACGTTTGGTGTTTCTCCGGAACTTATACAAGGCACCATTGCAGGAGGAGACATTGCTCTAAGAAAAGCGGTTGAGAATGCAGAGGATCGTTTTGAGTTAGGGATTTCTGACGTCAGTAAAAACGTTACGAAACATGATGTAGTTGTAGGTATTGCTTCAAGCGGCAGAACACCATATGTTTTAGGAGCAATTCGAAAAGCAACGGAAATAGGAGTTCCAACTATAGGTATCTCTTGTAATGTGGATACTGAATTATCAAAATCTGTTGATATTCCCATTGAACTACCTGTAGGAGCGGAAATTGTTACGGGGTCAACTCGATTAAAAGCTGGAACCGCACAAAAAATGGTACTAAATATGTTATCTACAGCCACTATGATTCGAACAGGTAAAGTATATAAAAATTTAATGATAAATGTTCAAGCAAGTAATCAAAAGTTACGAAAACGCGCGATTAATATTATCCAAGATATTACAGGAGTTGATGAAACAATCGCACAAAAGGCAAATGATGATGCCAATGGTAATGTCAAGGTTGCGATCTTAATGTTATTATTTGATATAAATCTAAAGGATGCCCAAACCATTTTGGCTAAACATAAGGATAACTTTGTTAAAGCGCTGAACGATTTAAATCATTAATATATTTAATTCAAGCTCAGGTAAAAGATGTACCTAGAGTACTTGTTGAAATCTAGGTACATCTTCACCTTAGCTTCCAAATCCTGCACCCAAACTCCGTAGTCAGGTTTTCTCGGTTTTTTCGTAGACTTATAATCATTGTCAACCACTTATTCCCAATTTCCAAAAGCCACTTCCCCTAATGTTTCTCTCCCAGTTCCAATAAGCAAAAAAGCGGGTCCTTCAGAGATGATCTGAAGAATCCCCACTTCTTGCTATTATTAGTTTATGGTTGATAAATTAATGGTCCACCTGGTCCTAGAGGGATACCAAGCAGCATCCAGATAATTAACATAAGTGTCCAACCTATTAGGAAGAACATAGAATACGGAACCATCGTAGAAATCAAGGTACCAATACCCATTTTCTTATCATATTTCTGTGCGAACGCAATAATGATTGCAAAATAGGTCATTAATGGCGAAATAATATTTGTGGAAGAATCCGCAATCCGATAAGCCATTTGAGTTAGCTCCGGAGAATATCCGAGTTGCATCATAATCGGTACAAATACCGGCGCCATCATCGCCCATTTTGCTGAAGCGCTTCCTATAAATAAGTTAATAAATGCTGTAATCAAGATGAATAGTAAGATTAATGGAATACCAGTTAACTTTACACTCGTTAATAATTCCGCACCATATACACCTAATACTAAGCCCATATTCGTTTCATTAAAGTATGCGACAAACTGTCCTGCCGTAAAAGCCAACACAATGAATGTTCCCATGGAAGCCATCGTATCCGACATTTGGGCTGCTACATCTTTATCACTGCGGATCGATTTCGTGACTATTCCATAAACAAGACCAGGAATAAAGAATATAATCGCGATAATTGGTACTAATGAACTCATAAATGGAGATTGAACAATTTGAGCCATTGCATCACCTTCTGTCCCACGCAATGGGGCGCCTTGAGGTAAGACGAGCAATAATGCAAGTACAACACCAATCACTGTTGCTACACCAGCCCAGATAAGACCTTTTTTCTCTGTTGCTTCAAGACCTTCGAGCTCCTCTTTATATTCGCCTTTATAGGAGCCAAGACGAGGTTCTACAATTTTTTCCGTTACCCAAGTACCGATCACTGCTAATACAAATACGGAAACGGCAATAAACAACCAGTTCATTGCGATATTCATATTTGCAGCATAGGCAGGATCGATAATCGCTGCGGCTGCAATTGTCATCTCTCCAAGCATGGCATCTGTACCCGATAGTAATAAGTTGGCACTAAACCCTCCAGATACTCCAGCAAATGCCGCTGCGAGCCCCGCTAACGGGTGCCTGCCAAGTGCTGCAAAAATCAATGCCCCTAGTGGTGGCAATACAACATATCCCGCATCCGATGCCACACTAGACATAATACCTGCTGTAACCAATCCTAACGTAATAAATCGATTAGGTATGGATAATACAAACCCTCTAAGTAATGCACTGATCAGTCCAGTCCGTTCAGCCACCCCTATCCCAAGCATTGTTAAAAGGACAACACCTAAAGGCGCAAAACCAATAAAGTTATCGGTCATACTCGTGAATATGTATTGAATTCCTTCCGCGCTCAATAGATTTTTAATTTCTACAATTGTCCCTTCTTCTCCGGGATGCTCTACACTAATCCCCAGCGGTTGTAACGCTGCAGATAGTAAAATTACAGAGAGTGCTAAAATTGCAAATAAGGTAGCTGGGTGCGGCAATTTATTTCCAGCCGATTCAATTTTATCCAAAGAGCGCAGAATAATCCCCTTTTTTTGTTTTGCCATACAAAATTTACCTCCTACACGCAAAAAAATATTGTGAAAATTATAACCTAACGGAGTCCTTCCTAAATGAAGATTACTACAATAATTAATCTATGATAATTTATTACTCTTCTTCAGTACTCCTATCGCAACTAGGTTTCTATTACATTTTCACTATTCAAGCATAAAATAGTAGACACAATGAGAATAATAACAGTTCCATTCAACTATTTCAATTTCGATCGAAGTTTCAACCTTTAGTACTTTTAATTATAATGTAAAAGGTAAATGTATATGCCCTATAAAATTCGCTCTAACTGTAGAAATGTTATTCTAACATGGTAGATTTTCGAACCTTTGTGTTTTATATTGAGGCTGGGACAAAACTCCAGTAAACAAAAAATTAAGGCGTGGGATCTACGCTAAAAAGTGTGGATCCCACGCCTTTTTTGTCGCTATTTTT
>NZ_JAXHDC010000012.1:0-74953 GCF_037072045.1 Oceanobacillus sp. MO10714A
ATTCACATGTTTATCTTACTTAATTGGGAAAGCATCCGTCCAGCGGGCAACTGAACGGCGATTAGAGCGCCTTAATTAGTGAAAGAGCAAACACTTACCCTGTATGAACGGAATCCACTGTTCAGGCAGCGTATATTCAGTTATTATTCAATTGAAACTTCCCAAGCTTTCTTTTAGTTTAAGTACTTCTTCTTTTGTCAATGTGATGCCTTTGCCCATTTTTTCGTGATCTGGGGCCCAGTCTCTAAGATCATATTTCGGATCCCTTCCATTCCAGCTGACGAGATTGAGCTCTTTCGTCCAGCCTTTTGGTGATTCGGATAGGACGGCAATATTTTCAATGATTTCATATTGGATAGCCATTATTCTTCTACCTCTTTCCTATTTAATTACTAAAACTTGACTTGCTGCTCGTTGTACAATCGTGCTGCTGACGCTCCCGAGAAAGAGTCTTTTTAAATTGCTGAGTCCACGATGACCAACAACTACCATATCAATCGCATGTTCTTCTACATAATCACAGATTGCAACTCCCGGGTTTCGTTGGGAAAAATCGGTTATGATTTCGGTGTGCACATTAAATCCGTTACCTTGTAACTCTTTTTTTATTTCTTCCAGTTTCGGATAGATGAGCTCGGCATCATTCATCGATAAATTACCACTTGCAGCCGTGCTATTACTCGTAATCCCCGGGGTTACTACCGTCACAATATAAAGATGGGAATCTTCAACTAATTTCGCTTGGATTTTTGCTTCATCAATTGCTTTTCTACTTAATAGAGATGTATCATAAGCAACAAGGATTTTCCGGCCCATGGACTTCTCTCCCTTCCGTCTCTTTATCTTACCAAACAATTAGACATTCTTACAATAACTACACTGGTACTAAAAATGCAATTCATTTTCTTATTTCCCTTGCTTCTAGTATGCTTCATGTATACTACACACAACCATCAGAATGGAGGGATAACGTGAGACAGGTAGTTAGCGATGTCATTCAATTTCGGGGAAGCCATGATGATTTTGGTCGATTTCAAGGAAAAGAATTACAGGACTCTCCCATTTTAAAAGCCCGCAGAAGACAATTGAGCAGCCGGGCAAAACACCATTATATCGTGGATGAAGAAAAAATCAGGCCAATCATCCAATATTTTAGTCCCGGCATCTGGAATGAATTACTCGGGCTTGCCGATGCCCTCGAACTATCTACTGAAGAGGCCCTCCGAGAGTTTGGCGGTTATTATTTTGAATACGGGAAGAGCGGCTGCTCAATATTGACTGGTAATCAGTTTATGATTCGAAACTATGACAATGACCCCATCACCTATGAAGGGCGTTACGTCCTTTATGCACCAACTGATGGCGGATATGCAACGATTGGTCCATCCATGCAAATTACTGGCCGGACGGATGGTCTGAATGAAAAAGGACTCGCCATGGGCTATAACTTTATTAATCGCCTCCGCTCAGATGATGGATTTGTTTGCAATATGATTGGCAGACTCGTACTGGAAAATTGCGCAACCGTTGATGAAGCAATTGAACTGCTAAAGGAAATTCCCCACCGTCACTCCTTCAGTTATTCCCTCGTCGACGCAACCGGAAAAACACTCGTCGTTGAAGCTTCTTCAAATGAAGTCGTAACAAGGGAAGGTACAATCTGTACGAACCACTTCGAGAAATTAACAAAGGAGAATCGTTACCGGATGGACGATTCCTTGCGCCGTTACGAAGCAATGGTCGATCAACAAGCAAATATCGACAATGTATATGATGCGTTTCGCATATTAAATGATGCCGATAAAGGGGTTTTCTCGAAGAATTACGGCGCTTGGGCAGGGACGATTCATACAGCAGCCTATTTACCAGTGCATATGCAAGCTTGGATCTCCTTTGGCCATGATCGCTTGCCACTTATTTTTGATTTCAAGAAATGGCTTGCTGGAGCCGATATAAATGCGAAACAAATCAAGGGTAAGTTGGAATCGACGAACGGATTCATCAATCGTTAAGCTTTTAACCTTCACCTTCATCCTTCATTTTTATTTCTTTTCTCCAAAAATATGATATATTTTAAAGAAAGAATTTTAGAGTGAAGGAGAATGGTATATGAGTTTACAAGATTTACTTGATTTCAATAAAAAATTTGTAGAAGAAAAAAGTTATGAGCCTTACCGAACAGATACATTCCCGAACAAGAAGATGGTTATTTTCACTTGTATGGAATCAAGGTTACTAGAGCTTTTACACCGGGCACTTAACTTGGAGAACGGTGATGCGAAAATCGTTAAAAATGCCGGCGCAATTATCCGTAAACCCTTCGATAGCATTACAAAGAGCATTCTTGTCGCTATTTATAAATTAAAAGCGGAGGAAGTAATCGTCATCGGGCACCATGACTGTGGCATGTCTGATGTAAATATTGAGGCGTTAAAACAAAGTATGATTGATCGCGGAATTAGTGAAGATCGTATTCAAACGTTAGAACATAGCGGTATCCATTTAGAAGAAGAATTTCACGGTTTTACGACGGTAGAAGAATCAGTAATGCAAAGTACAGAAATTATCCGTAATCATCCCTTACTGCCTGAAGGTATCAAAGTGCACGGCCTCGTCATTGACCCTGACACAGGTAAAGTTGATGTAGTGACACGGGATGAAGAATAATAAAAAGACTGAGTTGAAGTTAACATTTCAACTCAGTCTTTTTATTTGTATAAGAAACTATAAAATAAAAATGCTGTGATAACATGGGTATCTAGGGCTAGCCACGTCCGGCTCCAGCGCCCAACAACTATCAAACTTCACACTCCTCCAATCGATAAGTCAACATCAACTCACTGCCGTTCGTTGTGTTTCCTTTATCTCATTCCGGAGTGCTCCAGTTTGTACGTTGCTAAACGGGCGCTTTCGCCTTTGCATTTTATACTCTCCGATCTTTAATATAGAACGACATGATAAGGCCGATTAAGGATATAATTCCTGAGAAGATAAAGGAGATATTTACCCCATGAATCATTCCTTCAATCCCCTCTTCGGGTATCGTGAATGTTGTCATAATCGTTACCGGAAGTGCTGTTCCTATTGAACCTGATACCTGACGGAGTGTATTATTAACTGCCGTTCCGTGGGATATAAGGTCCGTAGGCAATACGTTAAGTCCAGCCGTTGTGACTGGCATCATCACCATCGAAATACCAACCATACGTAAAGCATGCGTGACCGCAATGTACGTAAATGACGTTTCTGGTGTTAAAACTGCAAACATAAATGTCGAAACAGTTAAGATGACCATCCCTGAAATCGCCAGCCATCTTGCTCCGTATCTGTCAAACAGCCGACCTGTAATCGGATTTAACAACCCTTGAATGACCGCTCCAGCAAGGAGAGCAAGTCCTGATTCAAACGCCGTAAATCCGAGCATCGTCTGCATATATAATGGTAATACAATTGCTGCTCCGATTACTGCGATGAACGTAATCATCCCGAGGATTGTCGAAAGAGTAAACATTTTATATTTCATTACCCGGAATTCTAAAATCGGTTGATCTAACTTGAACTGACGGGTAATGAACCAAGCGAGCGTGGTAATCCCTACTCCAAAGCCAATCAGGACTTCCATGCTTCCCCATCCGGCACTTCCAGCAATACTGAATGCATAAAGAATTCCTCCGAAACCGAATGTCGACAGAATAATCGAAAGCACATCCAACTTGGGCTTCGTCTGCTTCGTTACATTTTTTAATATAAAATATGCGAGAATGATGTCAACTATTGCGATTGGAAGAATCATCCAGAACAGCCAACGCCAGGATGCTGCTTCTACAATATAGCCGGAAAGAGATGGTCCGATTGCCGGTGCAAACGCAATAACAAGCCCGAACATTCCCATTGCTGTTCCCCGTTTTTCAATCGGGAAGATAAGCATGAGAATCGTCTGCATAAGCGGCATCATAATTCCAGCACCTGCTGCTTGTAAAATCCTCCCTAACAACAGTACTTCAAAGCTTCCTGATATTGCAGCTGTTAATGTCCCTAATGAGAATAAACTCATCGCTGTTAAAAATAAACTGCGGGTTGTAAACCGTCCGATAAGAAACGCAGTAATCGGAATCATAATCCCATTTACAAGCATGAAAACGGATTGCAACCACTGAACAGTATTCTCCGTCAAATCGAGATCAATCATTATTTTAGGTAATGCCGTTCCAAGTAATGTCTGGTTTAAAATTGCTACAAAGGCACCAGAAATAAGCACAATAACCAATGGTACACGATTGAAATTTTGGACACTTTGATCCTTTGTTAAATTTTCTCCCATATATTTATTCCTTCTTTCCTCATACGAATAGCTACACGTAACTTTATATTTTAGCATTATTTTTCTTTAGAAACAATCTTAACGACCACTAACCCTTTTTACTTTCTTAAAAACTTACGCTGTATTGAAGTAGTTAGTTTAGTTCTTCCCATTTTTGGATAAGTTAATAGATATCACGATGAAAAGGAGTTAAGCCTCTATGAAGAAAATAATGACATTATTTTTGATTCTGCTGCTATCCGCTGTTCTTGCAGCTTGTGGGAATAGTAATAAAGCGACAGAAACACCGAATAACGATACAACAACGGAAGAACCAAATGATGGTGCAGCTGGTGGAGACATAAATGATGATAATCAAACAGATGATAACAACGGAGCCAATAATAACCAAACGAAGGGAGACAGTGATCAGGCCGATTTCTCAAATGATTACGTCTTTACGAGTTTCGATTTAGAAGTTGATATTGAAAATAACGATGATGCAATCGATGTTGATTATGAAGTGGACATAGATGAGAATGAAACCGAAGCATCTTATGAGAACAAACCTGAAAACATCAATTTACGTGGAAACGAAGCAATGGAAGAGCTTGACAACATCTTCACTTCCTTCCAGTTTGATGAAAATACACCAGATGAAGAAGTGATCAACGAAGTGCTCCAAGCTTTCAACATCCCAGAAGATGCTGCCAAAGTCGATTTGGAAATTGAATATGGAGATAATGTGGAAAAAGAATATAGAAGATAAGAAATAATAAAGTGAAACTCATTCAGTGGGGGTTCCCTTACCTCCCCACTGAATGTTAGTTGAACAGAATCAGGTATTTACGGACTGTTTACCCCCTCCCTTCACATATTGGGCTTCCCTCATGTTTAGAGGGGGGGTATTACAGACCGTTAATACGTGATAAAGTGAAACTTCATTCAGTGGGGTATCCTTACCTCCCCACTGAATGTTAGTTGAACAGAATCAGGTATTTACGGACTGTTTACCCCCTCCCTTCACATATTGGGCTTCCCTCATGTTTAGAGGGGGGGTATTACAGACCGTTAATACGTGATAAAACAATCGCACGGTGCTCTGGGAAGGGCGGTGCGATTGTTTTTGTCGATTTATTATAAAAAACCATTCTCCGTAACCAGATAATCGACGGGGATATCAAATGGCTCAGCTGGTACTTCCTCCACTAATTGGCCTGAATATAGTACCGAAACGGTTCGGTTAGGGAAATCTGTAAGGAAACGGTCATAATATCCCCCACCAAATCCAACCCGATAGCCGCGCTTATCAAATATAAGGCCCGGAACGATAAGTAGATCAATTTCCCGCTTTTCCACCTTTACTGTCTCATGCGGATTCGGTTCACGGAGATTGAAGTAACTTGCTTCCAATTGTTCAAAATCATCAAGCTGATAAAAATCAAGCCTTCTCTCCTCAGGGACACACTTCGGAACCGTGACCGTTTTTCCTTCTTGCCATCCCTTTCTAATCAGGGGTTCCGTATCCCATTCCAAACCACCGGAAACCGTGACCCCGACGGTACTGGCCTGATTCCAAAGGTCAGAGGAAGTGAGATTTTGAACTATTTTCTCCTCAATTTCCGCTCTTTCCACGCAGCTGAGGTTCGTTAATCTATCCTTTGCAAGATTCCTTAAATTGAGCTTATCCAACATCTCGCCCCCTCTTTATCATTAAAATAAACCAACAATTTTCCCTTCCGGTGTAACATCAATATTTTCAGCTGCCGGGATCTTCGGCAAGCCCGGCATTGTCATGACTCTTCCCGTCAAGACAACAAGGAAGCCCGCTCCCGCAGATACTTTCACTTGTTGGATAGTAATATGAAAATCCTTCGGCGCCCCTCGTAATGCAGGGTCATCTGATAAAGAGTACTGTGTCTTTGCCACACAAATCGGGAGCTTATCATACCCAAGCTTAACAAGCCTTGTAATCTCCCGCTCCGCCTCCGCTGAAATCTCAATTCCCCTTCCACCGTACACTTTCTGCACAAGCTTTTCAATCTTTGTTGGGATGGGATCTTCCAGACTATATGGATGACGCAAGGTGCTCTCCGTTTCACAAAGCTTTACGACTTCCCGAGCAAGGTCTTCCGCCCCTTTTCCGCCTTTTGCCCAGACATCGGAAAGAACTACATTCACACCGATTTCTTCACATTTTTTCCTTATCACATGAAGTTCTTCCTCTGTATCTGTCGGGAATTTATTAATCGCGACAACGGAAGGAATACCGAAAACATCCTGCATGTTTTCAATATGCTTAAGCAAATTAGGCAGACCTTCTTCAACTGCTTGAATATTTTCTTCATTCAAATCAGAGGCAGCTATTCCTCCGTGCAGTTTCAAGGCGCGGACAGTTGCCACAATTACAGCCGCATCAGGTGCGATATTAGCCATCCGGCTTTTAATATCAATAAATTTCTCTGCACCCAGGTCCGCCCCGAATCCAGCCTCGGTCACCGTATAATCCGCATATTTCAATGCAAGTTTTGTCGCCATAATACTATTACAGCCATGGGCAATATTTGCAAACGGTCCACCATGGATAAGGGCTGGTGTTTTTTCCAAGGTTTGCACAAGATTCGGCTTTAATGCATCCTTAAGTAAGGCAGCCATCGCTCCGTGAGCCTTGAGTTCGCCAGCTTTCACCGGTTCATCATCGTAATTGTAACCGATAATAATTTCTCTTAGTTTTTCCTTTAGTTCGTTTAGATCATTGGAAAGACAAAGGATAGCCATAATTTCGGAAGCGACTGTAATATCGAACCCATCTTCCCGTGGCACCCCATTCTTCTCCCCACCGAGACCATTCACGATATGGCGGAGTTGTCTATCATTCATATCGACTACACGCTTCCAAGTGATTTTCCGGGTATCAATATTCAATTTATTTCCTTGATGGATGTGGTTGTCGATAAGTGCAGCAAGGAGATTATTAGCAGCTCCGATTGCGTGAAAGTCTCCTGTAAAATGCAGATTTATATCTTGCATCGGGACAACTTGCGCATATCCACCACCGGCAGCACCGCCCTTTATTCCGAAAACCGGACCAAGTGATGGTTCCCTTAAAGCGAGCATTGCTTTTTTACCGATTCGCTTTAAGCCGTCACCGAGACCAACTACAGTCGTCGTCTTTCCTTCACCTGCGGCCGTCGGGTTGATTGCCGACACAAGAATGAGCTTGCCGTCGGGAGCTTCGCGCATTTTTTGTAAAGCGGTAAAATTTACTTTCGCCTTATACTTCCCATACAATTCAATATCACTCTTGTCAAATCCTGCTTGATCGGCAATTTTCGTTATCGGCTCCATTTCAACAGATTCTGCAATTTCAATATCTGTTTGATAGGTCATCTGCTTACTCCTCCTTTATAATCAACCTTGCTAACTATTTTTTATTACTCAAATTGGATTACTTTTATCCCTAGGATGCGCATCCGTTAACCGAGCAACCGAATCGCTATTATGGCTCTAAAAAAAGAAACGGGCGAAGTTATTTTCACTGCTGAATATAAGCAATTAGCAGTATTTATTCATGTATATTCCATATCATTCGAATTGTATGTATAGTATGTCCTTCTAATTCATCATCAAATTCAGAAATCTTATAAAATCCTTTCCGTTTGTAGAACTGGATTGCTTTTATGTTCTGACGTTCCACATGAAGGGAAATCTTGTCCGCAGCTAATTGATCGCTCCCAATCTCTAATAGGGCACTGCCGATTCCCTTTCCCTGGTATTCCGGATGTAGATAGATCGCGTGTAAGTGAACGCTGTCATCTGAGTATACTTGCGAATAATTAGCAAACCCAATAAGTTCTTGATTGATTAATGCTACATAAAAGTTCGAATTTCTCCGCTGCTTTTTCAACATCTTCACGCTGTAAGCCTGATTCAAGAAACTTTCCTGAATTTGTGACGGAATAATTCCTGTATAAGTAGAATTCCAGCTGATTTTAGCAATATCCTGGATTGCCGGAATATCTTTTCTCTTCATCTTCCGAATCGTTAAGTCCATCCTACTCACCTTGCCATTTATTTCCTCGTTCTTCTTCATTTCCGTTTCGCTTTCCGTTCGTGATGCTCTTCAAGTATGGCCTGGCCGACTGTTGAGGCCTCAATTCCTTTCTTCACCCCAGCAGCGATAACAAAGTATAAAATAATAAATGGGGCAACAAATACAAACAAATTTAATAACGATGCCAAAACATTCACAAGCTTACCCCCTCTCTATTATTATACTTATTTCTCCAGCTCTGTTCCATCTATTTCTATCCTTGATTGTTTTGCAAGTTAATCCAGTAATCCGGGTCAGTCATTTGAATTTCTTCTACAATGTCATCAAGATCCATCGGTGTAATGAAATAAATCGGATAATCTTCGTTTGTTTTCTTTGCCGCCTCATAAAAATAACGGACGCTCCCAGGGTACTCTTCATCCATCAGCAAAAGGCTCGCATCACTTTTCTCAACAAACCATGCATCCCGTGCTCGGAATTGGTAAGGACCTTTGTAGTCGCCAACATATAACGGCTTATAAAAGTCTGCTGTCATCACCATTTCCTGATATTTCTCCTGAAGCATTTCAGGCCAGCGCTTGTCCTGATTTTCAAAAGCAGGGAAGATCGCCAGCTGAACTTCATACTCCTCTTCTTTTAAATCAAGCACAACTTCAGCTGTCCAGAGCTCCACCCCCATCTGACCGGATACGATCACCCATTCCAGTCCCTCTTCGATAAATCCGATAATTCTCTTCCTTATCGCTGCTTTGATAATATGAACTTTCGGATCATTCTCTTTAAAAATTCCCATTTCAAGTGATTTATAGCCACTTACATGTAATACTTTCATTTATTCACCTCTTATCAAATAGTCCACTAATTAAAAATAGGCTGAAACGATTAAGTTCCAGCCTGACTTCGCTACTATCTTAACACCACTTACCGTGCTTATGCCAATGATGACCCTGATGCATTCCATAACCCGGCTGAGTTGCCCCCATGACCTGGCCTGGTCCTGCACCAGGACCCATGCCATATCCAGGTCCCATGCCATACCCACCTGGGCCTCCCGGTGGACTATACGCACCCGCTACTTGATTTGGTCTTGGTGGGGTTTCGAAAGCTCCGCCGAATTGGTCTACACTGCTGCAAGTGTTTTGCACGGAAGTTGAATGCGGATAAAAATGCTTATTTTTCACAAGATGATGCTTCATAACAGTGGTGTGCGATGGATGCACATGGTTTACTGTACTCTCAGAGAATTTGTTGACACAGTTATGCTTTGTTGGATATACAATCGTTTTACATGCATGACAGCCACAATGCTGCCCGTGATGATGCCACATGATTTAATCCCCTTTCTGTTATAGATTCACTACTAACCTATGACAGTAGCCGGCAGAGTGTATAAGCAAGTACCCAGCTTTCAGGAAAATATATATGTTCGCCCGTTTCGCCAAATCATGATTCAATAATGGGCAAGTAATCCTTTTTCCATCGCCACTCTTTCACAATAAATGAATACGCCAAGTCCAAGAGCGAAATAGAACAAGGCACTTGCAAGCAGAACAAGGAAATCATTCATGGCAAATTGACTGAGGCTGACACCATGAATCATCACTTCCCGGACCATATCGAACCCTTTAACAAATGGCAGGAACTGGATGATTGGTGACAAGGATAACGGGATAAAGGCGAGTGCCATTAAGATGAACTGCAGAATTTGCAAAAATGCTTGCACCTGCTTCAATATAATGGAAATACCTGCGATGATGAAACTGATGCCAAACATACCAACAAGGGTGAGCAGCATAATCGGCACCAGTGTTACTACATCTATATTCAACCATTGACCGGCAGTTGCCATCGACACGTAAAGCAAAGCAATAACAATCGTTAAATTGATGACCGTCGTCGATAGGAGCCGTGCTGCCATTATTCGCCAGATCCCCATTGGCGACATCGATAGCTGCTCCAGCGTTCCCCGCATTGCCTCATTAATGACTTCGTATCCGATACTATTGATAATTGTAATTGTTAAAAACCAAAAAATGTAATTCACAATTACATATTGCGTATTCGCATCCTGGGTTGTCGGATCGCCAACCATCTGGATCACTCCGAACAAACCTAGAAAAATAATGTAAAAGGTTAAAATCATCGCAATTGTATTTGGTAAATAACGTTTTAATTCCAGATACTCTTTTTTCAAATTTGCCTTAAGAAGGTTGAGCCAAGCCATTTCCGCCTTCCCCCTTTACTATTTTCATAAAGATCTGCTCGAAGTTCACCATTTCCCTGTCAATGGACTCCACCGGTGTTTTCGCCAGCTTTAATAGATCAAATAGATCATAGAATTCCTCATTTCCTGCTAAATCCACTTCAATGACTGCTTGTAAATGGTCTGTTTCTTCATATTGATGAGCTGGGAATTTCTCACGTAAAAGACGTTGCTGTTCCGTAGTAAGCGGCGCACCTAATGTGAGCTTATAGTTCCTCACGGCAAAAAGTTTTAATAAATTATCGATTTTTTCATCAATGACAATTTGTCCTTGATTGATAATAACCGTGCGTTCACAAATATCCTGGATCACATCCATATCGTGGGAACTGATAATAATCGTTTTCTTAGCATCCTTCACAATCTGTTTTAAAATTTCCCGGACCTCATAGCTTGTTTCTATATCGATTCCAAGGGTAGGCTCATCAAGTAAAATGACCTCCGTATCAGCAAGCATCGCCACTGCAATCGCCAGTTTTTGCTGCATGCCGCGGGACAATCTATTGACGAGTTCATGTTCCTTCTCTTTCAGATGGAAGTCACGCAAGAATCTCTCAATTTTTCCCCGTACTTCCCGGTTACTCTTTCCGCGGTTCCCTGCAAAGTATTCCAGATTTTCTCTTACTGTCAAGCGCCAATACAAATTACGGTTTCCTTCGAGCACAGCACTAATATGCCGGAGAGCTTTCAACCGATTCTTTTTGTTATCAATCCCCTTGATGGTAATTGTCCCTTCATCCTGACGCAGCAGACCACAAATCATTTTAATTGTTGTCGTCTTCCCCGCCCCGTTCGGACCGAGCAACCCAAGTATTTCACCAGGATACACGGCAAAGGAAACATCTGACACCGCTTGGGTGAATTCATTTGTCTTCCGCTTCTTGTATTGTTTATGGAGATTATGTACCTCGACAATCGGCTCCATCCTTCCATCCCCTTTTCGTATCATTTACATGTATTGTAAGATAAGAAAACATCTACGAATACACTCCTTAGCAGGAACACTTCTCAGCCTTAAGACTGAAATTTGTTCTTTTGAAATAACGGACCGTCATATACGTACGTATGGTACTCGCCCGATTCACCAAGTGGACAAACATCAAGCTTCACAATGTCCTCGATAAAATGTTGATCTATCTCTCTTCCAAGCCAATCTTTTGGAAGCTTTTCTTCATCCAGCTTTATGATTTCACTTTTATAGCCGGTCTTTACAAAGTCATGGAGCAAATCAATCGAACGCTCCTTCTTCGTCCATAACGGATAGATTGCTTCGAGATTTACCGATTGTGCAAGTTCTTCCCCCCACTTACGGTGCCCTTCCAGATAAATATCACCAAAAGCAATTCCGTCCAACTGATACGTTTCCTTTATTTCTTCAAGTCTTCGTTTATAATCTGTGGTGTAATTTTCAAAATCGGTAACGACCCATTCGATTGGTATATTTAAACGTGCCGCCTGATCTTCCAGCCGCTTTAATTTCTCGCCGTGAGCAACTGTTTCCCCGCTCTCGTTCCACACAGTCGTCATAAGGCAAACGACCGTAATCCCTTGTTCTATCATCCGGTGCAGGGCAAACATAGAATCTTTCCCACCACTAAAAGATAATACTGTATTTGTCATTTTTTCTTTCTCCTTTCCGTTATATTACCTATTCTACAAGAAATATCGATTCCCTTCCCGATCGGTATATTACTGTTCACCAGCCCCCACTATATTTTTCGGTAGGGGATGAATACAAGGATATAGGCGAAAGAATAAATATTTTATTCCTCCATTCCCGCTAAATATATAGAAAAATTATTATTTCTCCTATAATGGCAAAATTAACCTAATTAATCAATTACATCCCGGCCAAAAATTTAGCTCTGGTGATGGATTAAAAAAAGTGAAATTCATTCAATGGGGGTATTACAGACCTTTAATACGGGATAAAGGTGAGGGGGCAAGAGATTTTATAGATAAACCCTCCCCCCTCTTGGCAAGAGTAACCAATTAAATGTTATTCTTGCCAGGAACTTTTACGCCTCTTTTGTTTAGAGCTGGAGCGCCTTTTCAGTTCCTCTTCTAGTTGATAAATAAAATGCGGGTCCAGATCCAGTTTTTTGGCTTTGTTATAAGCGCAAACAAGACCGCCATTTGATAACTTCCTCAGCTCATTCATGATCACACCCCCTTTCTTAGGCTTAAGATACGGGTTGTTTACGCAAAAAGCGAGGATGAGTTTACCTAAATCGACAATTTATTTACACGTGTTTAAATTTATTCTACAAAATGTGGGATGAAAAAATGGACAACAAAAAGGAACGAGAAATGGATCGATCTCGTTCCTTGTAAAATATAGGTATTTCTATATTTTCTTTTCAGAAACAAACAGGCAGGCGGTATCTAACTGCCTGTTTGTTTGTTAGTTTTGTCCATTTTGCTCTTTTAACAAATCGCGGATTTCGGTAAGTAATTGTTCCTGTGCATCAACTTCATCTTCTTCCTCTTCTTCTTTCCGCCTAAATTTATTCAAAATCCGGATTGCCATGAAGATAGAGAAGGCAATGATTAAAAAGTCAACAAATGACTGGATGAAACTTCCATACATCACTTCAGCATTCCCTACGGTTATTTTCAAACCAGTGAAATCAATTCCTCCCGCAAGCATACCAATCAGTGGTGTAATAATATGATCAACAAAAGAAGTTACGATTGCGTTAAATGCAGCTCCAATCACAACTGCTACCGCCAAATCAACGACATTTCCCTGAAAAGCAAATTCTTTAAATTCTTTCCACATCTAAACTCTCTCCAATTCCTTAAGACTAAATCGAATAAACCAAGAACACTCGTGACTTCAGCCATGAGATGAATTGGTTTGGTTTTGACTTTTTCTCACTTTTTCTACGTCCTGTATACTAGTAAATAAAGTAAGGTGATGTCGTGTTAAGACATTAAACATATAAGTTTCGAATGTATCCAAATCAAGCTTAACAATTTTTAATTGCTAAAACAATGGGTTGTTCCAGATTTGTATATCACCACTTTCTTGTCCTTTGTAAGTGGAATAAGCTCAAAAAGGCTTATCCTACAACGCTTGTTCGGCTATGCTCCCAAAAATGAAACGGGAAGAAGCTAAATGAAGTCGGGCAGCATTGCCCTTCAATCTTTCATCAGAAACCTCGCTGATTCTTCCTCCCGTTTCTTTAAGAAACAAAACAACAAATCAAACTTCAAAAGTAAAAACAATCCGGCGTAAAGCTATACAACAAAAAACGTGAATCGCACATGAGAGGTTCAAATAATCATTCAATGAAAAATGCACTTATTTAAGTACTCCCCATCTTCTATGGTATCATAGTTAGTAGCATGAAATAGGAGCTGAAGTAAAATTGTTGAAAGACAATCGATTCAAAGGGTTAACTGCCAATGATATCAAGCAGGATGTGATTGCTGGTATTACAGTTGGCATCGTAGCAATCCCTCTTGGAATGGCATTTGCAATTGCGTCAGGAGTGAAACCGGAATATGGCTTGTATACGACGGTCATTGCGGGGATTCTTGTTGCATTGTTCGGGGGGTCAAGATACCAGATTGCCGGTCCAACAGGAGCCTTTATCCCTATCCTGCTTGCGATTGTTTTAGAATTCGGTTATGAGGATTTGCTGATTGCAGGATTTATGGCCGGAATCATCCTCTTGATTATGGGTTTTTTCAAGCTAGGGAATCTGATAAAATTTATTCCTCGTTCTGTCACGATTGGGTTTACTGCCGGAATTGCCGTCATCATATTTTCAGGACAGATTGAAAACTTCCTCGGTTTAGCAGGCATGGAGAAGAAAGAATATTTTCATGAAACAATGCTGCAGATTTTTGATAAGTTGCCGACGATGAATTGGTACAGTATTTTAATCGCCGTTCTTGGGGTTGTTATTCTTGTTTTCGTGCCTCGTATTTTCCCGCGTGTACCAGTATTGCTAGTAGCACTCATTATTCCAGCACTAGTTGCGTATATATTTTTCCCTGGAAAAGTTGATACGATTGGAACAGCTTTTGGAGGAATTTCGCAAAGCTTACCAAGCTTGCACCTTCCGGAAATTACGTGGAATAAAATCATTAATCTCCTGCAACCAGCGTTTGTTATTGCGATGCTTGGCGGGATTGAGTCCTTACTATCTGCTGTTGTCGCCGATGGAATGACCGGTAAACGGCATAATTCGAATCGGGAGCTTGTCGGGCAAGGTCTTGCCAACGTCATCACACCTTTGTTTGGTGGGATACCGGCAACAGGTGCGATTGCCCGGACCGCGACAAATATTAATAGCGGTGCAGTCAGTCCATTATCCGGGGTGTTTCAGGGTGTATTTGTCTTGGCTACGATTCTTGCCTTTGCCCCTTTCGCCTCCCATATTCCGCTTGCCAGTATGGCACCGATCCTTATGCGGGTTGCTCTTAATATGAGTGAATATAAATCGTTCGCCCATATTATTCGCTTGAGATCGAGTGACTCTTTAGTCTTAGCGGTTACGTTTTTGCTTACGGTATTCGTTAATTTGACGGTTGCAGTACAGTTCGGTTTACTGCTTGCAATGGTTTCCTTTGTGAAACGGATGAGTGAAGTGCTTGGTGTAGAGAAAGTCATTCCGAGTCATTTGAAAGATGAGCAGGCTTTAGAAGACGAGAAATTGGCTGCCAAATGTCCACAGCTTGCATTTTTCACCATTGAAGGTCCATTGTTCTTTGGAGCGGCTGATAAATTTGAATCCACGATCACCCGCTCGATCAACCAGAAACCGGAAGTACTCATTTTGAAAATGAAGCATGTTTCCTATATAGATGCAACAGGCGGCAATAACTTCACTAGCCTTATCCGCGACTTCCGGAAAACCGGGGGGACTACTTTACTTGCAGAAGTCAATCCTGATGTGCTCGAAGCAATGAAGGTAAGTGGATTATATGAAGAAATTGGTTCTGATCATATCTTCAATGACGCAAGCAAAGCAGTCGACTACGCACTGCATATCATCAACGTACCAAAATGTTCCCGCTGCGGTAAAAAAGGAGCAACCGCCTGTCAAGTCTTCCAAGAAAGCCAAAAACTCCAATCTTCATAGCGGGACACTGGGGTCAGAGCATTTGTCCCAATTTCGGTTTTTCGAAAAAAATTAAAATAAGTTTGCAATTAGTAAATAATAGTGCTATACTAATGGTAATTATTTTGGTTCGGTGATTATAAGGATAGAAAATAACACTGGTTGTTATCGTCTTGAATTGGCAACTTGAACAAAATAGTAATAAACGTGCAACACGCACATGGAGGTATTTTAATGAACACAGGTTCAGTAAAATGGTTTAACGCAGACAAAGGTTTCGGTTTTATCGAAGTTGAAGGTGGAGACGATGTATTCGTACATTTCTCAGCAATTCAAGGCGAAGGATTCAAAACTTTAGAAGAAGGTCAATCTGTTTCTTTCGATATTGAAGAAGGTAACCGTGGACCACAAGCAGCAAACGTTGTTAAATTATAAGACGCGCTAAAAAAAGCCTTTCCGAATTTCGGGAAGGCTTTTTTTATGTTTCATTTTTGTTTTAAGTGGGACAAAACCTCTGACCCCACCGTCCCATTACTTCGTGTATTCATCTGTTAATGTGGTGACGATTTGTTTCTTACGAGAGACGACACCTCTTAGTAAGGCACGGTTATTTTCGAGGTTCACGTTGAATCCGGTTGCGACATTCGCTTGTCCGTTTCCAAGTGCAAGGACTTCTGAATCATTATTTAAAATATCCGTTACGACGAATAAGAAAAGATCGAGATTTTTCTCCTCAATGATGTTATTGATTTCAGCCTCAATCTCACCTTGTTTTTCATAAATTGCATTTAAATCAACCGTGTTAATCTGGGCGATTTCAACTTTCGAATCCCCCATTGTAAATTCTTTTGCATCCATTGTAAGCAGATCAACAATCGATTTATCACTTAAGTCCGCTCCAGCCTTCAACATGTTCAAGCCATAAGTTTCTAGATTCACTTCCGCAATCTCAGCTAATTCTCTTGCAGCGGCTACATCTTCCTCTGTACATGTCGGTGATTTAAGCAGTAGCGAATCTGAAATGATTGCTGACAGTAGTAAACCTGCCATTTCTTTAGAAAGTTCCACATTATTTTCTTTGTACATTTTATTTAGAATCGTTGCCGTACACCCAACTGGTTCAGCGCGGAAATAAAGCGGCTCTTTCGTTTCGAAGTTAGCAACGCGGTGGTGGTCTACCACTTCTACAATTTTCGCATGTTCAATGTTGTCTGCACTTTGCTGGAACTCATTATGGTCGACTAATACGACTTCTGCACCATCCTCTAGCCTTTCTAGTAATGCTGGTGCATCCACTTTGAAAAACTCAAGTGCATACTCGGTTTCTTTACTCACTTCTCCTAATCTGCGGGCTTCCACTTTTTCACCAAGTTTTCCTTTTAAATCTGCATAAACCAGTGCCGAGCAAATCGTATCGGTATCTGGATTTTTATGTCCAAAAACTAATTTCGTCATGACGTCTTCTCCTTTATACACGTATTCATTATGTAATTTCGTTTGAAATCTAATCAAATTCTATCACACGAACCTCCCTCTTTCAATTATCGACAAATAGGAGTTTAACGAAATTCAGGCGGAACCCAGCACAATATTTTACATTTTATTTGTGAAAGGCTAAACTAGGTTAAGAGTACGTACAACGTGAAGAACTTATTTTTTACAAGGAGGATGTACAATGTCAAGAAAACAATTCAACTTGGCAAGAACTGCTTTAATTAATTTTATGGATCATATAAATGAGGAAACGGCAGACGTTCAGGCAAAACCGTTCAACAATACATTACGCTGGCACATCGGCCATGTTCTCACCTTTACAGAAAAATTGTTATTCCGCTATCCGAAGAAATCAGACAACATTCCGGAAAATTATGCGGATCTATTTGGCCCAGGTACAAAACCGAGTGATTGGACAGAAGCAGCTCCAACATTGGAAGAATTGAAGAAACATTTACTAGACCAGCAGGAGCGAGTGAATAATTTCGATGACCTGTTCTGGAAAACAAATG
Organism: Oceanobacillus sp. MO10714A; assembly: GCF_037072045.1. NCBI lineage: Bacteria > Bacillati > Bacillota > Bacilli > Caryophanales > Bacillaceae > Oceanobacillus > Oceanobacillus sp. MO10714A. The sequence goes on from NZ_JAXHDC010000012.1 coordinate 17,699, forward strand.
TAACCTTTAAAGTACCATTCGGCAGTATTGAAACATTTGGTGACTTGCTCATCATGCTCGGCCATCATGAAACGGAGCATCTTGGAAAAATGAAAGCCATGCTTCAAGTTGTGAATGCGGAAGTATGACGAAGAAAATAATTATAATCGGAGGCGGTATCGCCGGTGCAAGCTCAGCCTATTACCTTTCTAAAGAAGGAGTAGACGTAACGCTTATAGACCGTAGCGATACTGGACAGGCAACCGATGCCGCAGCAGGAATCATTTGCCCCTGGCTTGCCCAGCGCAGGAATAAAGCATGGTACCGGCTAGTGAGGATGGCTGCGAAAATGTATCCAGATTTAATTAAAGAACTGGAAGCGGCCGGCGAAACCGATACCGGTTATAAACAGGTCGGTGCCTTAAGCCTTCACAATGATGAGAAAAAATTGCACGCAACAATCGAGCGCGTATCAAAGCGCCGGGAAGAAGCCCCCGAAATTGGAGCGATCGAACTGCTCGATGAAGCTGCTGCAAAAGAGAAATTCCCGCTTCTGAACGACGGATATCATGCCATATTTGTCAGTGGTGCTGCCCGAGTAGATGGTCGTAAATTAAGAGATGCATTGATCCGCCGCGCGAGGAAAAATGGCATGAAACTCATTCAAGGAAACGCTGAGCTTTTAGTAGAAGGAACGCGCGTCCGCGGTGTCCATGTGAACGGTGAAAAGCTAGCAGCTGATCAAGTAATTGCAACAACGGGAGCCTGGATGAATGAACTACTGGAACCTTTTGGTGTGGAAGGATTATATGTAAGGCCGCAAAAAGCGCAAATCCTACATCTTCATTACGACAAATTGGAAACAGGTAATCTACCAGTCATTAAGCCACCAACGAATCAGTATTTACTGAGCTTTGACGATCACCGCTTCGTCATGGGCGCTACTACTGAAAGCAAGGTGGGTTATAATACAGATGTAACTGCAGCTGGAATCCATGAGATTTTAACGAAAGGCTTGGAAGTTGCCCCCGCTCTAAAGGATAGCGCAATTATTGAAGCACGGGTTGGCTTTAGGCCAATGACAGAAGGATCACTTCCAGTAATTGGTTCATTACAAGGTCTAGACGGTTTACTCTATGCAAATGGTCTCGGTGCTTCCGGACTTACTGCCGGTCCCCTGATGGGCCAGCAACTTGCTAAACTTGCCCTTGGGGAAGAAACTGATCTAAACTTGGAAGATTATCACCTATAGAAAAATGTGGGTCCTTAAAGTTGGCCCACATTTTTTATTTGACAAATAAATACTGGAAAATTTGTCTGCATCTCTCACGCGAATGGAATCCCCCACTCATCTATCGCATTTAAAGTCAGTTAAACATTATCCCATCTTCCAGTAAGATTTGTCTTGAGCATACAACGAGATTAGCTCAATTCTTTCTTTACAGGAACTTGCCCTTCCCTATCTAATTTCCCTTCGATCTTTTTAATCAATGACTTAAAAAAGAGGTAAGATTGCTGAAATATTGGGCTTTGGATAAACGTGAACAGGAAAGTGAAGATAAACACCGGACCACCTACAGCAATACCAAGTACAAGAACGAGTGTCTCCACGATAATTCGCACCCGACTGATTGAGATTCCCGTTTTATCCGACAATGAAAGCATAAAGCCGTCCCTCGGACCTGAACCGACTCCACCAGCATTATACATACCACCACCGAAACCCATCACAACAATTCCGGCTAAAATAATCAGAATGTCTATCCAGCGATTCGTTGCTGCGGGTAGAAAATCCAGCCACATATAAAAGTCTACAAATAATCCAACGAGAAAAGCATTAAAAAATGTTCCTAACCGGATATACCCCCGGTCCATTATGAGGGTAATCAGGATCAGTAATCCGGAAACGATAATCGCCCATGAACCGATCGATAAGCCAAAATGATGGAAAAATGCAACATTTAGAACATCCCACGGGTGAATCCCAAGATGCTGCACATTAATCGTTAATGTAATTCCCATACTGAATATCATAACCCCGACAAGGAAAAAAGCCCACCGAATCGTCTGCTTCAAGACCTAATCCCCCTTTTCCGATTATACCTTTGCACATACTATACCATATTCAGACTATCTTTCGGATTGCTTTTTATTCTGGCCCCCTTTACGCAAAGTTTTTATCACGTATTAACGGCCTGTAATACCCCTTCCCTAAACACGAGGGAAAACCATTATGTAAAGGCCGGGGATAAACAGTCCGTAAATACCTGATTCTGTTCAACTAACATTCAGTGGGGGAAGGATACTCCCGCTGAATGAGTTTCACTTTATCGAAAAACAAAATAGGCACCGCCTGCATAGGATAACAAGAAAAGTATAATTGAAAGGAAATGATAGAAATGTACTATGGTTACTATCCATACCCCAACTATCCTCAAGGCTACTATCCATACCCTTACCCTTATGAACAACCGGTTTATTCAGATATGGACGAAGACAGGGATTATTATCCGTTACCTGAAGAGGATATGGAAAGGCAGGGGGACCAAGGTGGGCAGCCGTACGTATTTAATATTGAACATGCAACCGAGCGGAACCGGGCATTCCGGCGGGCAATTTGGACTGGTACTCATCTCCAGCTCACCCTGATGCGGATTATGCCGGGAGAAGACATCGGGCTTGAAATTCACCCAGATACAGACCAGTTTTTACGAATAGAAGATGGACGCGGAGTTGTGCAAATGGGGCCCCAGCATAATCAATTAACATTCGAACGGCGGGTTCGTGAGGATGACGCAATTTTAGTTCCAGCCGGTACATGGCATAACATTATAAATACCGGAAGAAAGCCTCTACTCCTTTATTCCATTTATGCACCTCCAGAGCACCCAAAAGGAACGGTGCATCAGACAAAGGAAATAGCGATGCAGGAGCACCGAGAAGAAGAATAAATCCCCCTTATATGAAACAGCCGTATGCTCTTTACCTTGCATACGGCTTGTCTAATTATCGATTTGCGAAAAATTCTTCTGCGCGCTGGAGGAATACTTCCTGATCTGGTGATAGATCGTATTCTTCCTCAATCGCATCAACTGGGCACACCGCTTTACAAGCTGCACAGTCAATACATACATCAGGATCTATATAAAACTGATCGGGACCTTCTTCAATACAATCAACCGGACATACGCTTACACACTCTGCAGCTTTTTCCGACTGACATGCTTCTAGAATAACAAAAGCCATTTATTTTCTACCTCCTTAATAGCTATAGTCTCTCTTCTATTTATGATAGAACTTTATTTAATGAATGTAAATAAAATCGATTGATTGCAAGGATGAATTTTGAGTAGCCAAATACCTACAGTACATCTGTAAAGTAAAATTCGAAGAGTTAGGAGGCTTCTTATCGATCGAATGGGTATAAAATTTAACTTACCCGAAAGGTTTGGGAGCTCTTTATCATACGAACGAACATAAAGATCAACTTTTCAAGGGATTAGAGAGCTTCTTATCATGCGAGCAAACGGAAAATCAAACCGTTCATGAAATTAGGAGACCCCTTATCATGCGAACAAACGGAAAATCAAACCGTTCATGAAATTAGGAGACCCCTTATCATGCGAGCAAACGGAAAACCAAACCGTTCATGAAATTAGGAAGTTCCTTTTCATCCGAATGGATAAACTTCTCTATGCATTCGGCCGAATACAAATCTATCAAACATAGTGAGTCCATTTTTTTGTCCCAACCGATTTAAAATTCGTTGATAATACTCTGTAAATGATGTTCTTAGGTACAAGCTCTCCGCACCAGTGAAAAATCTGGTGTGTTGTTAGCCTTTCATTTGGAAACAATAGTTGAAATTCGCTGATCGAACGCAGCACGGCTGTTGTCACAGATTCCTTATAACCGCAAACTCCGCATACACAAGTTCTTTTTACTAATCTCATCGATAAGCCTTCACAGGCTGTACAAGTTATTCCTTTATCCAATTCGGCATATTCCACCTCAGGTAATTTCTGAAATGGTGATTCTTTTTTTGCAAGTTCCACTAACCGGGAAGCTAATCTTCTTTCAGAAGCCGTCACATTCCCAGCCTCGTGCATAAGAAATGAGACATGTCTTTCAATCTGATTAGGAAAAATAGCAGGGATATCGAGTGGGGATTGATAAAGAAAGAATGTCGGATGGACGAAGACAACATGGGATTCAATGGGAGTATTCGAACCGATACTTAAAAGCATTTGCCGCAGAATTGATTCAGCTCGACTTAATTGGTGAAACGGATTGATTATTTCCTGGCGGGGTATTTTATAAAACTTATCATTATCAAAATAATAATCCCCTTCAAAATTCTTCACTTCATATAAATAAATTTTACTTCGTGTGATTAACAAACAATCCACCTGGAAAGTTGTTTGATTGTACTCAAGAAGCAAGTCCGTTAGAATAATAGAATCATTCTTTAATTTCCCTATGGATTGAGAAAATAACAACTCACCTTCAAAGCCTCGTTGGAGGTTGAAATAATATCTCTTTTCCTTACTCGTTAACCTTTTCCTTTTACTTAAAGTTTCCAAGAAATTTAATTCCTTTGGTTTTCTAACAATTGCAGTACTCATTTTTCATCTCCTTCTTATTAAAAATAACTCATATCTATGTCTAATTATATTGCATGTTTTATTATTCTGCCTATTGAAACCACCCTCTCCAACACGCAGGCAATCATTAGAAAAATAAGAGACTGATTTGAGTCAGCCCCACATTACTTATTTCATATGTCCACATACCATTCGATAATATGGTCGCTTGGTTTCGCATCAAAATGGGTGTCATATCAATATCTAGAAAAATATCATCCGGTTCTTCGCGTAAAATAAACTTTTCCCTTCCAGCGGGTTAATGACTGAACAATTACTTCAACTCCTGCTATTTTTACTAACTGCCGTTTCAGGTAACTTAAGGCTAACTGTTCATCATCAATATAAGCAACACGCATGTCGCCCCCCTATATTACTAGTTATATTTCACCATATTTATAATCAAAAAAGGGGGTAACGTTATCAATTGTCGGAATTCCCCCACGTAGCTTTCTCCGCACATCCCTCCTCTATTTTCATACAATACTTTAGATATGAAAAAGGAATGGATGCGATGCTTTATTATACTGGTTTATTTTTATTAATTATTGCAGTAAGTCTTGATGGACTTGGGGTTGGCATAAGTTATGGAATTCAGAAAACCCGCGTCCCGATGTTTGCAATAACGATTATTATGCTTTGTTCAGGGGTTACCGTTTTTGCCGCGATGTCAATTGGTGAGGGGTTAAAAGTTATCATTCCACCAACTGTTTCTGAAAATATTGGGGCACTAATACTAATTTCCCTAGGTATTTTTACCTTATACAATATAATCCGGAAAAATAAAACAAAACAAGAAGAAACCCAAAATAATTCGATGCTTACAAATGTAAAAAAAGTGTTTCGTTCACCTAAGCAAGCTGACTTGGACCGTTCCGGAACAATTTCAAAGCCAGAAGCAATCCTTCTTGGCATGGCGCTCTCACTCGATGCTTTCGGGGCAGGGTTTGCAGCAAGTCTGCTGCACTATTCGGCATTCCTTACAGCTGTGCTCGTCGCAATGATGAGTGGGATTTTTCTCATCGTCGGATTAAAGATCGGGCTGCTTCTATCGAAATACGAAGACATCCAATTCTTCACCCTACTCCCATCCCTCCTCTTAATTGGCATCGGATTATTCAATTTAATAACATGAAATCTAAAAAGCTAGGATTTTCTTATTCAAAAGAATCCTAGCTTTTATTAACATAAGTGAATTAAATTAAGATACACTGGATAACTGGAATTGCTAGCAGCAACCCCATCCGGTTCCTGCACCTGTTTTTACAATTGCAATAAATTCAATACGACGGAAATAGAGATGACACTGACGACCGTCGCTATAAAGGTCATACTTGAAACGAGTTCTGGTTCACTATCGAACTCAATTGCATACATCGTCGTCGTTGCTGCAGTTGGCATTGCAGAAATAATGATTAACACTACCCCGACAAGTGGATCGATATGAAACAGTTTCACGAACAGATAAGCAATAACTGGTGCCCCGACCATTTTCAGCGTTACACTGGAAGCAATCACTTGCCAATTCAAACGTAAAGAGGTCATAGATCCGAGCTGCATGCCAAGCACAACCATCATCACTGGGATTGAAGCCTCCCCGACCATCGAGAGCATGGAATGGATCGATTCCGAGATTGGTACCTTCAGATATTGAAAGGCAACACCAAGTATTGCTGCATATGTAGTCGGCATTTTCATCACATTAAGAAATGCCGTCTTCACTCCGTCCCTTCCCCGGGAAGCATAATAGATCCCGAAGAAGTTATTCATCAACCCTTGAATAACCATAATGAATACGGCATATGGAAGAGCAACCGTTCCGACACTAAAGAGAACAACCGGCAACCCGTAGTTCCCCGAATTCATAAATCCTGTCGCAAGGATTGCTGCACTTTCCGTTTTATCTGGCCATTTGAATATTTTACCTAAAATTTTATTTAAAATAACCATGATTCCAAATAAGACGAGCATATAAATAATAATTACTAAATAGCCACTGTCAAAATCCGTATCATACAATGTAATAAAAACAAGCGCCGGTGACAAAATATAAATCGTCACTGCCGAAACAGAACGCACACTCATCGGGCGTAATCGCTGCAGGATAAAGCCTGATAAAAAGACTAGCATAATTGGGATAATAACTTGAATAAATAAAGCCAAAACTCATCGCTCCAGTATTTTTTAGTCACCTCTTCTATTTTACCACAGTATAGGATAGGATGAATCTCTTCTGCTTTTTTCTGTACTGTGATACGATGAGAAAAACAGCTAAAAATAGATGTTCAAAAAGGATGAACAAAAGCTTAAAGAAAGAAGTGTGAAAGATGCATCTTCCATTAGGTAATCATATAACGATGACCGTACTCAGGAAAATTGAAACCGGCTATGTGCTTGTAAAGGATGATAGTGAAGCCCTTCTTCATCACAATGAGACAGATAGAGAATTAGAAGAAAACGAAGAAGTGGAAGTATTTCTTTATCGTGATAAAAAGGGGAACATTGCAGCAACAACTTCACTGCCAACCGTAACGACCATTAATTATGGCTGGGCAGAAGTTGTCGAGGTCGTCCCAAGGCTTGGCGTCTTTATCAATATCGGAATCGCTAAAGAGATACTCATTTCAAATGATGACCTCCCTAAATTTCGCTCGGTTTGGCCAAAGACAGGAGACAAGCTTTTTGTCCGTCTTGACTTAGATTATAAAAATCGTCTCATAGGCCTTCTCGCTACAGGAAATGTTATCGCTGAATATTATGAAGCAGCACCAGAACATTTATTAAATAAAACGGTATCCGGGAGAGTTTATTACTCGAGTAGAGAAGGTTCCGAAGTCTTCACAGAAGATAATTATCGTGGGTTTATCCATCACACGGAACGTAAAACAGAACCACGATTAGGAGAACTCGTAACTGGTCGGGTCATCGATGTAAAAGAAGATGGCACGATAAACATCTCCCTTCGTCCAGTAAAGAAAGAGAGCATCCCACTTGATGCAGAAGATATTTTAGAGCATCTTGAAGCAAGCGGTGGCGTTATTCCATTCAACGATAAGAGTGATCCTGAAGAAATCCGCGCAACATTCAATATAAGCAAGGCTGCTTTTAAACGCGCACTAGGGAAGTTAATGAAAGAAGGAAAGATTGAACAACGCGACGGGAAAACATTTTTACTTTAAAATAAAAAACATAAAACATTTCTTCGATGAAATGTTTTATGTTTTTTGCTTTTACATTGTTAACTTTTTATGCTTCAACGTTCTGATATGCATCAAGGATCGATGTAATCATGAAGCTGACTGCTGCTGCGAATAAGGATGCAATTCCCCAGCCTCCAAATCCTGCACCAAGCAGATCAACTTTTGGAGCTACGGAAGCAATTGCTAATAGTAGCAAACCTACGATAACAAAGAAGAAACTTAAATAATAGCAGGCCTGTGAACTTTTGTTTGCTCGCAGAATAACAGCGTTAACGACAAGGGTTACTACTGTAAGAATAATTCCTGCTAAAATAACTGTTTGTACCATGCTTTCACCCCATATATTGATATAGTTCTTATTATAGACTATATCCAAAGAGAATTAAAGTCAATTCATTAGAATGACGAAATTTCATATAAAATATTATCCTTTCGTTAAGATGCATGGAAATGAAACTAAATATGGTATAATAAGATAGGAATATGGGTAATAAAGGAGAATAACATGAGATATAAAGCAGTATTTCTAGATATTGACGGCACTATATTAATGCCGGACCATACCTACTCTTCCTCTACCGTAGAAGCAATCAAGCAGTTGCAAGCGCAAAATATACATACATTCATTGCAACTGGGCGCCCTCTGCATGAAATTAAGGGACTGACGGAAGAGCTGAATATTACGAACCTAATTGGCTATAACGGGGCATACGGGATTGTTCAAGGGAAAGAAATTGTAAACGAACCATTCGCACCAGAAACAGTAGAGCGTTTCAGAAAAACAGCTGAAGAGAAAAAGAATGAAATGGTCCTCTATGCGAATGGCGAGAACTATTTCACGGCCATCGATGACCCCTTCGCACAAGGATTTATTAAAACTTTTGAAATGAAAATAAATGTGGAGCTAATAGCCCCTAAATATGACAACATTTTAGGAATGACATTGATGAAACTTAAAGAGTCAGAAGTCAATACATATCAATCGGATAAAAACATTCACCTCTCTCAAGTGAACGTTCCTGGTATGCAGCATGCTTACGATGTCATTCGTACAAATGTAAATAAAGGAAAAGCAATTAAGCAAGTTCTTGATCATTTGGGAATCGATAAAGAAGAAACAATTGCTTTTGGAGACGGAATGAATGATAAAGAAATGTTTTCAACCGTTGGAACTAGCTTTGCAATGGGGAATGCCGACCCTGAGCTCTTCCAATACGCAACACACCGGACGACTACGGTGAGCGACTCAGGAATATTTAACGGCTTAAAGCAGTTAGGTCTTGTTGGGTAATTTAAAAAAAGTTCCGAATATCATGATTGATACTCGGAACTTTTTTATTGTTGCTGGCATTTCCTGTTATTAAGGCAATATAGGATCTTCCTGAGTTACAGCAATTTCATGTCGTATAAATGGATTAATATGTGGCTCAATGTTGTAGTTAAGCACACGGTTATTAACAGGGACTAGCTCCGCACGGTAATTCGTCGGGAATACTGGAACCTCTTCCACCATCAATTCTTGCCATTCTTTGTAAACATCAAAGCGGTAATCATCATCAAGCGCCTCAGCAGAAACCCCTTCTTCTAGTAGACGGGTGTTCTCGTCACTCTCATAGCGAGGGAAGTTAAATAATTCTTCCGGTCCATATAGACCTGTCGGGTCAACATCAAATCCTGTACTCCAAGCACCTTGATAGATGTCGATTTCCGGATCATCTTCACCGTTTTGACCGACACGGTCATAGAATGCGTTGAACTCTTGTAAACGCCCATCAAGTAATTCCACTTTAATTCCAATATCACTCCAAGCTTGGATGTAATAGTTAACGATTGGCTCAGCTACGTCACTACCTTCCATGGAAGCAAAATTGAGTACTAACTCTTCCCCGTCCGGAGTTTCACGTATGCCATCACCATCTACATCTTCGTAGCCAGCTTCATCTAAAATACGATTCGCTTCATCTGGATCATAGGTTGGTGCTTCAATTGATGGGTCATGGAACAAACCATGTGATGGTGGAATAAGTGTTGTTGCATTCCAACGTAATCCATTATAGAAACGTTCGCCAATAGCATCATTATCCACTGCATACCACATTGCACGACGTAATTCTACATCTGCCACTTTTGAATCCGGATCCATCTGGACACGTTTGTTTTCCGCATCCCATGAACCTAATTTAAATCCAATATACGTGTAGGATAGATCGGTTTGACCTAAGAATTCCACGTTTGTTAACTGATCATGCACGTCAACATATTGGTCCGCTGGGAAGCTATCAACTAAGTCGATTTCTCCAGTTTCGAGTGCTTCAGCAGCCGTTTGTGGACTAACTACTTTTAATGTCACACCATCAAGTTTCGGTGCACCTTGCCAGTAGTCCTCATTCGCTGTATAAGTTACAGATTCCCCAGGAACAACAGACTCGACTTTAAACGGCCCGATTCCGATTGGATTCACACGAACCGCATCCGATTCAGACATTTCCGCTACTGGAATTTCTTCAAAAATATGCTTTGGTAGAGCATAAGACCAAATACCACTAGCAAGTAAGGATGGTGTCGCATGAGTAAATGTAATTTCTAATGTTTTATCATCAATAATATTCAGCCCTTCAATTGTACCTGCTTCAGCTGCATACGTTGTTTCCGCTTCCTCTTCTGCCTCACGATATTCTCTCGCACCGACTACGTTCGTAATATCACCGAAACGAACTCCGTCATAGTCTGGGTGACCAATTACTTCAAAGGCATATACCCAATCTTCTGCCGTTAGAGGCTCGCCGTCATGCCAGTAAACATCATCACGGATTGTGAATGTGAATACGTCACCCTCTTCGTTTGTTTCAAACGTAACAGCACCGTCGTTTGTATAGTAGAAGTTCTCATCCGTTGCAAGTAATGGCTCATCAAACCAACTAAGAACCTCAGCGTCAGGTACTCCTGAATAGAAATTATAGTTAAGTGTTCCTTCAAATACGGAAGATGATACCAGGCCAAAGTTCAGCGTACCGCCATCGATAGCTTCCCCCTCATTTGTTTTTTCTGTAGCGAAATCATCGATAGAGAAAACGTCGTCTCCACCTTCAGCAGAATCGTCACCTTCATCTTCTGTGCCTTCTTCATCATCCGTTTCCTCTCCGGTAGTATCTGTATCAGAACCGGTACCTGTATCGCCCGATTCATCATCAGAATCTCCGCTACAAGCCGCCAGTACTAAGAGTAACAGTAACATCATAGCTACTAGCCATTTACTAAAACTTGCCTTCTTCATCCTTTTAACCTCCCCTTTAATTCTTTTATTTTTTTTGCTGTCCATCCCATTGGCGCGGACAGCTTATACTAAACACCAATACAAGGATTGATATTGATGTAAGTAATGGAATAAATAAAGACTTTTTAAAAACTATCCTCTTCTCTGCCTTGAATCAGCTGCTCGTCTTAATGCTTCGCCAACGTTTCTTACCGCTAGCATGAGCAGCAGAATCAAGATGGCTGCAGGGATCCAAATCCACCATCTTGATTCAAGCGTTTGCGGATTCGTTGCATAACTTAAGAGTGTACCTAAACTTGGCGTACTTTCGGGTAAACCAAATCCTAAGAAGGACAATCCGGATTCAATCCCAATATTTGCAGCCAAGTTAAGCGTCATCGTTACGACGATAAGTGAAGTAATATTCGGCATCACTTCTTTGAATATGATTTTAAAATGCGATGAACCGAGAGTTCTCGATGCCTGTACATAATCAAGCTCTTTTTCCTGCAAAGCTTTTGACCGGATCAATCTGGCGATTCCCATCCATAAAAATATTGTCATAATTAACGAGAACGTGAGCGTATTATACTTTGGAACAAGTGAAACAAACACAATAACGATCATCAGGAAAGGAAGGATATTGAAAAAATCCAAAATACGCATCATCACGTTATCGACATGTCCGCCAAAATAACCGGAAACGAGACCGAAGACAATTCCGATTATTCCACTCATTAACGTCACTAGAAAACCAATCGTCAGAGAATTTCGGGTTCCGATAATAAGTTGCCCAAACACATCACGCCCCCCGTAATCTGTTCCTAATATAAACTCATCATTGGGCGGTTGGTGGATCGCGAACAAATCTACTTTAACAATTTCATCTTGATCCAGGACAATTGAAATTCCATATACTAAGGCTGTGACTAATACTAAAAATATTAATGAAATTAATGCTAGTTTATCCCTGAATATCTCGCGCCAGAGTATCCGGATTGCAGTAGGGTTCTCCGCCTTCGCGGCCTCCATCTGAACATTTTTTATTTCCATTTTATATTCACCTCAGAGTTGTTCGACTTCTATTTTATGCGAATACGCGGGTCAACAATACTTAAAATAATATCCGATAGCAGAGCACCTAAGATCTGTGCAATACCAAATAATAAGACGAGTGCAGTTACTACACTGTAATCACGCATATTAATAGACTCTAAAAACAGTAGACCCATACCAGGATAACTGAATATACGTTCAATAAATACTGTTCCAACAATAAGAGTCGTAATCTCCCAACCGATAAATGCTGCAATCGGCAGTAATGAGTTTCTAAAAATATGCCTATTATAGACCCGGGATTCAGAAGCCCCTTTCGCTCTTGCGGTAATAATAAAATCTTTCTGCTTCGTATCAACGATTTCGCTTCTTAAATATTGGACCGTTGATACCGTTTGGATTAATGCCATGGAAAGCGCTGGTAACATCACGTGTTTTAATTTACTTACCCAGTACTCGAATGTGCCCGGAACCATGCCAGGTGCAACACTTCCACTTGTCGGAAACCATCCTAATTGATAACCAAAAACAAATAACATGATAAGCCCGAATATAAATAACGGTGTAGCAAAACCAACGTACGTATAGCCTGTTATTGCTTGGTCCAGTAACGTATCATTATAACGCCCACTGGTAATTCCTAAAGGTATTGCTAAGAGATATGTAAATATTAATGTCACAAAAGAAAGTATAATTGTATTTTGCATTCGTTGTGAAATAAGTTCGGACACATCCATTTTAAAACGGAAGGATTTCCCTAAATCCCCTTGTACTACACCACTAATCCAATTTGCATATTTAATATGCCATGGATCGTTTAGCCCCATTCTTTCACGCTGCTCTTGAATGGTTGATTGATCCACGTTCGGATCTAGCATTCCAGTTAATGCATCACCAGGCATAAACTGCGCCATTAAGAAGATTAATATACTTAGTAATACAATTTGTGGGAATGTGATTAATAGTCTTCTAACGATAAATTTCCACATATCGAATCAACCTCTCTCCGGTAATGCGACTCTATGGGTTTCAGAGATATTCTGTAAGTTATACGCTAACCCTTCCGCATCGAAGTAGTCATCGTATGAGTCTTCATACTCTTTCTTAACTTCTTGGCGAAATGCATATTGTGCATCCCTGTTACGCGGATTGATATCCGGAATTGCCGCAATGAGCCGCTTCGTGTAAATATGCTGCGGATTTTCAAATATATCTTCACGTGTACCTTGTTCAACGTAGCGTCCCCTATACATGATTGCGATTTCATCACACATATGCTCAACGACACCTAAGTCATGGCTAATAAATAAATACGTTAAATCAAGTTCTTTTTGAATATCCTGCATAAAGTTCAACACCTGTGCTTGTACGGATACATCAAGTGCAGAAACCGGTTCATCTGCAATAATCAGCTTCGGTTTTAAAGCGATTGCCCGTGCAACTCCGATCCGCTGTCTTTGTCCACCAGAGAATTGGTGTGGGAATTTCCATATACTTTCCGGGTTCAACCCTACTAATTCTAATAATTCATATACTCGTTGCTTTTCTTCATTTTTTGTTAACTTTTCATAGTTTCGTAGTGGTTCTGCAATAATATCGCGTACTCTTTTACGCGGATTCAATGATGAATACGGATCTTGGAAAATCATCTGAATATCTTTTCTCATATCTTTTGTTTTACTTTCTCGTGAGGTGATATCTTCTCCTTCGAAAAGGATTTTGCCGGCTGTGATGTTCTCTAATCCAACAATTGCTCTTCCAGTCGTCGATTTACCTGAACCAGATTCACCTACAAGCCCATATGTTTTACCTTGCTCGATCGAGAAGGAGACATCATCGACGGCTTTGATATGCCCGATTGTACGATTGAATATTCCACCTTTAATCGGGAAATGTACTTTTAATCCGCTAACATCAAGTATCGCCATGTGTGATTTCCTCCTTACCTTTTTCTGGGAAGTAGAAATAACTGTGACAAGTGCAGCGGACGAAATGCCCTGGTGTCACTTCGTGTAATAACGGGTTTTCTTCATGAACAGATTCATCAATCCATGGAATCCGTGCGGCAAAGCGACAACCTGTTCGAGGTAAGTGTTGTAAGCCTGGTACAATTCCTTGAATGACGTGAAGCCTATCTTGCCCTTCAGTTGGTACCGAATTAAGTAATGATCTTGTATATGGGTGTAAAGGGTTTTCAAATAATGTATGTACACCAGCAATTTCCACAATTTGACCTGCATACATGACAGCAACTCGGTCTGCCATTTCTGCAACAACACCGAGGTCATGGGTAATTAAGATAATTCCTGCGTCCATTTCATCCCGCAATTCCCGAATCAAATCAAGTATTTGCGCTTGAATGGTCACATCGAGCGCTGTTGTCGGCTCGTCAGCTATAAGTAATTGCGGTTTGTTCGCAATCGCAATAGCGATGATGACACGTTGCCTCATTCCACCCGAAAGTTCATGTGGATATTGCTGGTAGACGTATTCCGGTCCTGTAATGCCTACTAAATCCAATAATTCAATCACGCGATCATAGCGTTCTTGTTTTGACATTTTCGGTCGATGGAGAATGAGCGTTTCATCGATTTGTGCACCAATTTCCATTAATGGATTAAGTGCAGTTAACGGGTCTTGGAATATCATGGAAAGTTTATCCCCGCGAAGCTTATTCAAATCACTCGTTGACGCTTTTGCCAAATCAATTCCTTCAAGTTGTATTTTTCCTTCAATCTTTGCACGATTATGTAATCTCATTATGGAAAATGCCAGTGCACTCTTTCCCGAACCGGATTCACCAACAATTCCTAAAACTTCATTTCTATTAACGGTTAATGACACATCATCCACTGCAGCATAGTACGCATCACCGATTTGGAATGAAGTGGTTAGATTTTCTATTTCTAGTAGTTTTCTGCTCAAATTTATCCCCTCTTACGTAGCAAATTTCTAATGAATAGATGTCCTTCTAAGAGCTTTTCAATCACACGTAATATCGTAAAGTTCAGACAATTTTGATTTAGTTGTATATTATTTTATCATTTTTAACAATTTTTGCAACTATTTTTCATTCCTTCTGAATCATCATTCAGCTGATACAAGAAAAAGAGTTCATTTTTGGCTTTTGTTACATAATATTAGCACCTCTGTAACTTTCGTAATAGGAGTGAAAAATTATAGTAATGTGATTATAATGGAATTATTTGAAAAAAGCAATATTATAAAATCAATTTAATTCCAGTATTTTTCCAAAACTCAGCAACCAAAGATAAAAAGCCTTGCTAGGATAACCTTTCTTATCACTCCGCCTAAATATGGAATAGTTTATTTCTTTACTAAAAACGTTGGAAATTGCTCTTTAAGACTAGATAACGAATGTTCTTTTCAATTGTTTCTTTCCTTTTTATGTATTTCATTTCCCACCGAAATGCATCTGTAATAATCATTTCCTACTATAGTAATAGTACAGTTAAGCCTTCATTCAGCCTAAATAAAAATAAATCCGAACAATTATCTCGATCATTGGAAAATGACACTTCGAATTGTTCGGATTTGCGTATTTTTATCACGTATTAACGGTCTGTAATACCCCCAACTCTAAAAAAGAGGATAAACCTAAATGTTAAGGTGGGGGTTATACAGTCCGTAAATACCTGATTCTGTTCAACTAACATTCAGTGGGGAGGAAAGGAATTCCCCACTGAATGAAGTTTCACTTTATCACGTACTAACGGTCTGTAATACCCCCCAACCCTAAATAAGAGGGTAAACCTAAATGCTAAGGTGGGGGTTATACAGTCCGTAAATACCTGATTCTGTTCAACTAACATTCAGTGGGGAGGAAAGGAATTCCCCACTGAATGAAGTTTCACTTTATCACGTACTAACGGTCTGTAATACCCCCCAACCCTAAATAAGAGAGTAAACCAAAATGTTAAGGTGGGGGTTATACAGTCCGTAAATACCTGATTCTGTTCAACTAACATTCAGTGGGGGAAGGAAAGAAACCCCCACTGAATGAAGTTTCACTTTATATTTTTCACTTCATGTTAATAAGCCATTTGTTCCTTTTCCTTTACATCAACGGGAAAAAAACCTTCTGCCAGATCTTGTATTTCGGCCATTCGTTTAATATCGAAGTTTCCGCCACTTATAATGACACCAGTGTGCCTGCTCGGAATCTCTTTATGATAAGCGAATAATCCAGCTAATGCAGTCGCTCCCGCACCTTCCGTAAGGGTTTTATTCCGTTCCAGCATAAATAAAATACTTGCAGCAATCTGTTCATCGGTAACTGTAACAATATCATCAACATAATCTCTAATGATCGGAAATGTTGATTTCCCAGGTTCTTTTACAGCAATTCCGTCTGCAAGCGTGTTTACCTCGGTCGAATGCCGCATCTCTTTCGAATGGTAGCTTTGATACATTGCATCTGCCCCGCTTGCTTGGACACCGATTACTTGGATATTACGGTTGATGTGTTTACAGGCAACTGCAATTCCAGCAATGAGACCGCCGCCGCCAATTGGTACAAAGACAGTGTCAATCCGGTCTTCTTGCCGCAGCAGCTCCATAGCAATCGTTCCTTGTCCTGCCATCACATCATAGTCATCAAAGGGATGGACATATACACTTCCGCTTTCCTTTTCATATTCCATCGATGCTTGATAAGCCTCTTGGAAACTTTCACCAGTAAGTACAACATCTGCTCCGTAATTTCTTGTTGCATGTACTTTAGCAAGCGGTGTTCCTTCAGGCATGAAAATCTTTGCATTGGCGCCGAGCTTTCTTGCTGCATAGGCAACTCCCTGTGCATGATTACCAGCTGAAGCGGTTATTACACCTCTTTGCAATTCTTCTTTCGTCAGTTGCATGAGCTTGAATGTTGCCCCGCGAAACTTAAAGGCACCTGTCTTTTGCTGATTCTCCATCTTGCAATACACTTTTCTGCCAACCATATCATCAATTGTATGGGAGGTAAGCAATGGTGTTCGATGCACGATCGGTGCCAACCGCTTCCATGCTTGATAAATTTTCTCACCAGTTAATAAATCTCCTACTAAATCCCCAAAGAAAGCCACACTCCTTATTATCAGTTTCCTTCTATATACATTTACAATCTTCCATATCTTCCTTTATCACGCATTAACGGTCTGTAACATCCCCATCTCTAAACATGAGGGAAACCCAGTATATGAAGCGGGGATTTACAGTCCGTAAATACCTGATTCTGTTCAACTAACATTCAGTGGGAAGGTAAGGAAACCCCCACTGAATGAAGTTTCACTTTACGTTACTACTCTATTTCCAATTCTATCTCATGATTAGGCTTGGGCACCATTTTCAAACTCTGAAATCTTTTCTTCCATTAATAAAGTTAGAGCTATGTCATCCCAACCATTGATTAGCTTTTCTTTATGATAGGCTGGAATTTCAAATCCAACAACTTTACCGGCTTCATCTGTAATCGTCTGATTTGGCAAATCCACACTCAACTTCAATTCGCCATCTTCCGACTGATTCTGCCACTCTTTTATTTGCGCTTCATCCAGCTTGATAAGGATAATTCCATTCTTCAGCGCATTATTGTAGAATATATCAGCAAAGCTCGGAGCGATGATCACTTTGAAACCATAATCTTCAAGCGCCCATGGTGCATGTTCTCTTGAAGAACCACAACCGAAATTCTCTCCGGCAAGTAAGATAGATGCTCCTTCATATTTCGGATCATTCATACTAAAATCTTCTCTTAAGCTTCCATCTTCGTTAAAACGCCAATTATAAAAGAGGAATTGACCAAAGCCTGTTCGTTCAATCCGCTTTAAAAATTGCTTTGGGATTATTTGATCGGTGTCAATATTGGCGCGGTTTAGTGGGTAAACCAATCCTTCATGCTGTTCAATTGCTTCCATTATAATATCTCCCTTCCTATTGCGCTACACCTGCAAAATGACGGACATCGACAAAACGACCTTCAATAGCAGCTGCTGCAGCCATCTCCGGACTAACAAGGTGCGTTCGTGCGCCGTTCCCCTGTCTTCCTTCAAAGTTACGGTTAGAAGTGGATGCACAACGGCCACCGACCGGGACGATATCATCGTTCATTCCTAGACACATACTACAACCGGAGTCACGCCATTCAAAACCTGCCTCTTTGAATATTTTGTCAATGCCTTCTTTTTCAGCTTGAAGCTTAACGCTGAAGGATCCTGGAACAACAATTGCTTTAATCGTGTCTTTTACTTGTTTCCCTTCTACAATCGCCGCCGCTTTCTTCAAATCGCTAAGGCGCGAGTTCGTACAAGAACCAATAAAGACATGATCGATTTCAATGGAGGTAATCGGCTGATTTTCTTCAAGTCCCATATATTCTAGCGCACGTTCTACCTCGTACGGGTTATCCGATTCCGCAACACGTGGGGTTGCACCACTAACTGGAACCCCCATTCCTGGGTTTGTTCCCCAAGTGACCTGTGGTTCAACTTCTGCTGCATTGATTGTAACCGTATGGTCGTAAACTGCTCCTTCGTCGGTTGCTAAGGCAAGCCATTCCTCACTTACTCTATCAAACTCTTCATCTTTCGGAACATACTCTCTGCCTCTTAAGAATTCAACAGTTGTCTCATCCGGACTGATTAAACCAGCTCTCGCACCACCTTCAATTGACATATTACAAATCGTCATCCGTTCTTCCATAGATAGTTTACGTATTGCCTCACCAGTATATTCCATTACATAACCTGTACCGAACCGGACACCAAATTTTGCAATAATCGCTAAAATAAGGTCCTTTGCTGTAACACCTGGCCCGAGATCGCCTTCAACTTTTACATTCAATGTTTTCGGGCGGTCTTGCCAGATTGTTTGTGTTGCAAGAACATGCTCCACTTCACTTGTACCAATTCCGAAAGCAAGTGCTCCAAAGGCACCGTGCGTAGATGTATGACTGTCCCCGCAGACAATTGTTTTACCTGGCTGCGTTAGACCAAGTTGTGGACCGATGACATGCACAATTCCCTGATCCGGGTGAAACATATCCGCAAGCTTGATTCCGAAATCCTCGCAATTCTTGCGTAGTGTTTCCATTTGCTTACGGGAGATTTCATCTTTCACGACATCCCGATTTTTTGTTGGTACGTTATGGTCCATCGTCGCGTAGGTTAAATCTGGTCTACGGACCTTGCGATTTGCAAGGCGCAGACCTTCAAAAGCTTGAGGAGATGTTACCTCGTGCACTAAATGCTGGTCAATATATAAAAGATCAGGCTTCCCTTCTTCTCGATGAACGACATGCTGTTCCCAAACTTTTTCAATAATTGTTTTCGGCTTTCCCATCTTCCTCACCTCTTACGTTTTCTCTTATAGGGGGATATTCAAAAAGTCCGGTAAAAAGGACACTCCGAGAAAGAGGAGGTTCTACTAAAACCGTCCACGTCCTGTGGACAACGTAGAACTCACCACACACGCGAGAAGCTCGTTTGCTCGCGTTTCCGCTCCTCGTGTACCTAAAACGTACATTCCGGTGCCGAGAACTTTCGCCGCCTCGAACTTCGACGCACAGGACGTGCTAGTGTCGGCGTTGCAAAGATGATCGCGAGCTTAGCCGACCTCGGTCCTTTTTATCCTCCCTTTTGAATACACTCTTACACATACATATAACAAATATCGTCTGAAATACTTCGTGCAGATAGACTGCCTATTACAACATCCGTCATTTCCCTCGTTGAAACTAAAGTTCCATCTTTCACGTCCAGATCTGCTGTATGATAGCCTTGCTCTAAAGCTTCATTCACCGCTTGTTCCATTGCATTTGCTTCCACTTCAAGTCCAAATGAATCTCTTAGCATAAAGCTTGCAGACAAAATCATCCCTAATGGATTAGCAATTCCTTTACCAGCAATATCAGGTGCAGAACCATGGATTGGTTCATATAACCCTAATCCATCTTCCCTGACACTTGCTGATGGCAACATACCTAATGAACCAGTAATGACAGATGCTTCATCGCTTAAAATATCACCAAATAAATTTTCCGTCACAATCGTGTCAAAGGAAGCTGGGTTTGTGATTAACTTCATCGCCGCGGCATCGACAAGGACATGCTCAACGGTTACTTCCGGATAATCTTTTGCCTTTTCTTCCACAATTTCCCGCCACATTCTACTGGATTCAAGCACATTGGCTTTATCAACAGATGTCAGATGCTTTCTGCGGGACATTGCTGTTTCGAAGCCTTTTTCAATAATCCGCTCCATTTCGTAGCGTTCATAGCTTAGAGTATCTACTACAGAATTCCCGTTATTCCGGCGTTCACTTGGTTTTCCGAAATATAATCCCCCGGTCAATTCACGGATAATGACAATATCACTTGCTGCCACAATCTCCTCTTTTAATGGTGAGGCATGAATTAACGCAGGGATTAATTTAATCGGGCGTAAGTTTGCAAATAAACCCAAGCTCTTACGGATTTTGAGCAGCCCCTGTTCAGGTCGCTGATACACCGGATGGTTTTCCCATTTTGGGCCACCTACCGCACCGAGTAATATTGCATCGCCTTCTTCAGCAGCTTTCAATGTCTCTTCCGGGAGGGGCTCACCATAGGCGTCAACTGCATTTCCACCAATGGCATGTTCATGAAATATAAAGTCATGATTGAACTCTTCAGCAATGACTTGTAATACTTCTTTCGCACTCTCCATAATTTCTGGGCCGATACCGTCACCTGGAAGCAAAGTAATTTGTTTTTTCATGATTGGTTCCCCTTCCTGTAGTTTACATACTCTTTTTTCTTACTTTAGTGGCTGACTGCTCGTTTCTGATTCACCGGGCTATGTTTTAAGAAATAGCGGTTTACCGCATTAATATATGCGTTGGCTGATGCCATTAATACGTCCTGATTTGAGCTGCGACCATTCATTACCTCACCATTCACACTCAATTGGACGTACGCTTCTGCCAATGCGTCTTGTCCGCCGCCAACTGAATTTAATTGGTAATCGATGAGTTTCAATTCTTCTCCAATTAAACTTTCAATCGCTTTGTAAAGTGCTTCCACACTCCCATTTCCTGTTAACGCCGCTTCAAATTGTTCTTTATCCGGTGATATCAACCGCACAACTGCGGTTGGTGAATTTTCTGTCCCATAGTACACTTGGAAACTTTCAATCTCGTATTTATTCATTTCATCTGAGTCTGTTTTGATTTCCATAATAATCGTGTAAATATCATCATCCGTCACTTCTTTATTATGATCGGTTAATGCTTTAAACTTCTTGAAGGCCTGTTGTAGCTCTGTATCCGATAATTCGACACCAAACTCCTGTATTTTCTCTTTAAATGCATGTCTGCCGGAGTGTTTACCAAGGAATAACGTATTCGCTTCTTGGACTCCAACCATTGCTGGCGTGATGATTTCGTATGTTTCCACATTTTTTAGTACACCGTCTTGGTGGATGCCTGATTCATGACTATAGGCATTTCGTCCGACAATTGCCTTATTTGCCTGAACATGCATTCCAGTTAACTTCGCCACAAGGTCACTCGTCCGTTTAATTTCATTTAAGACAAGTCTTGTTTCATAAGGGTAAAAGTCAGAACGGACTTTCAGTGCGACAGCTACTTCTTCCAGTGCAGCGTTTCCTGCCCGTTCGCCGATACCATTAATTGCACCTTCCACCTGGGTTGCACCATTCTCTACCGCTGCAATCGAGTTCGCTACTGCCATTCCAAGATCATCATGACAATGACAAGACAGGCTTACTTGATCAATATTTGGTACGTTATCCTTCATATACTTGAACATTTTTCCGTATTCTTCTGGCGTCGCATAGCCTACCGTATCTGGAAGATTTACGACCGTTGCCCCAGCATCGATCACTTTTTCAATGATTTTTGCTAAGAAATTCAAGTCGGAACGGGATGCGTCTTCAGCTGACCATTGCACTTCCGTAAATTTCCGCTTCGCATAGCGAACCATTTCAACCGAGGTTTCGATTACTTCTTCTGGGGTTTTACGTAATTTATATTCCATATGGATTGGTGAGGTTGCCAAGAACATATGAATTGCTGGCTTTTTAGCTCCTTTTAAAGCTTCCCAAGCCGCATCTATATCCGATTTTACGGTTCTTGCTAAGGCAATTACAGATGTTGTTTCAATCGTGTCCGCAATTTCTTTCACTGCCTCGAATTCACCTTTGGAAGAAGCAGGAAATCCTGCTTCTATCCGGTCTACACCAAGACGTTCAAGTTGTTTAGCGATCTCTAATTTTTCTAATTTATTTAGATTTACTCCAGGTGACTGTTCACCGTCTCGTAGTGTTGTATCAAATATTTTAATTCTGGACATATTCTTTCACATCCTTTTGTTTTTCTTGAATAGGCTGTTTAACAAATGGCATTAGGTTACGTAACTCCCTTCCAACTTTTTCAATCGGATGATTATTTTCCGCGCGGTTGATTGCATTGAACTGCGGGCGTCCTGCCTGGTTTTCAAGAATCCAGCCTTTAGCGAATGCACCGTTTTGAACTTCTTTTAGGATTTCTTGCATACGCTCTTTCGTTTCGTCATTGATGACGCGTTCTCCAGATACGAAGTCACCCCACTGTGCTGTGTCAGAAATGGAATAACGCATGTTCTCGAGTCCACCTTCATAGAGCAAGTCAACGATTAGTTTCATTTCATGGAGACACTCAAAGTACGCAACTTCTGGTTGGTATCCCGCTTCCGTTAGCGTTTCAAATCCAGCTTTGATTAAGCTTGTTACCCCACCGCAAAGAACTGCCTGTTCTCCAAATAGATCTGTTTCTGTTTCTTCTTGGAAGGAAGTTTCTAGTACTCCAGCGCGAGCAGCTCCAATTCCTTGTGCATACGCAAGGGCAACATCTTTCGCTTTACCAGTTACGTCCTGATACACTCCGTATAATGCTGGTACACCTGCACCTTCTTCATATGTTCTTCTAACTAAGTGACCCGGTCCTTTTGGAGCAACTAGGAACACGTCAACGTCTTGTGGTGGAACGATTTGTGAATAATGGATGTTGAATCCATGAGCGAATGCTAACGCGCTGCCGGGTTTCAAGTTTTCTTTAATGCTTGCTTCATATACTTTTTGCTGCGTTTCATCTGGAAGTAAAACCATAACAACGTCTGCCTGTTTTACTGCTTCTTCAACCGGGAATACGTTGAATCCATCTTCTTCTGCTTGCTCCTGGGATTTACCTTTACGTAATCCAATCACTACTTCATATCCGCTGTCACGTAAGTTTTGTGCATGTGCATGACCTTGGGAACCGTATCCTACAACTGCAACTTTTTTCCCTTCTAATACTTGATTATTGATGTCCTTTTCGTATAATAATTTTGCCATTTTTAAATCTCCCTCTCCTGATTTGATTTGTTTTTTTATATTGTAAGTGAGCTTACTTCAGCCACATAGGCTTTCGCTTGTTGGCCTCTAAGTAATGCTGTTACTCCTGTTCTAGCAATTTCTTTAATACCGAATGGTTTTAATAACAAGATGAACGCGTCAATCTTATCTGTTTTTCCAGTTACTTGGATGGTCATCGTTTCCTTACTGATATCAACAACCGTCCCACGGAATGGATCAATCAGTCCTTGTATTTCAGCTCGCAATTGGCTGGTCGCTGTCACTTTCACTAATGCTAGTTCGCGAGCAACGACAGATTTCTCTGTAATATCGGATACTTTAATAACGTCAATTTGTTTGTGAAGCTGTTTCGTCAGCTGTTCAAGCTTATGCTCATCTTCCACATTAACGACGAAAGTCATTTTCGCCATTCCTTCTGTTTCTGATTCGCCAACGGTAATGCTTTCGATATTGAAATGTCGCTTTGAAAACATTCCGGTAATTCTATTTAAAACTCCACCGCGATTTTGAACGGTACAACTTATAATCCGCTTCACGGCTTCACCCCCACCATTTCGTTAATACCTTTTCCAGGTGCCACCATTGGAAATACTTTTTCTTTCCAATGAATTCTGAAATCAACAAGTACTGGACCGTCATGGGCGAAAACCTCTTCCAGTACACCTGGCACATCTTTTTCTTTATCGACGAGTACGCTACGGATACCGTAACCTTCTGCTATTTTCAAAAAGTCTGGATTTTGAGTTAATAATGAACTGGAATAACGCTCGCCATGGAACTCCTCCTGCCACTGCCTTACCATTCCAAGTGCTTCATTATTCACGATAAATACTTTAACCGGCAAATTACGTTCATGAATAACAGCTAGTTCCTGGATGGTCATCTGAATGCCGCCGTCACCGACAATCGCCACAACTAAATCATCTGGTCTACCAAGTTGTGCACCGATTGCTGCTGGTAAGCCGAAGCCCATCGTCCCTAACCCGCCGGACGTAAGCCAATTATGCGGCTTATTAAAAGCGTAGAACTGCGCGGCCCACATTTGATGCTGTCCAACATCCGTCGCGACAATTGCTTCTCCTTTTGACTTTTCACAGATTTGTTCAATCAGCCATTGCGGAGAAACCTGCTTCTCGCTCCGGTTATACCAATATGGGTAGTTGACTTTGTTTTCCATCAGCCGCGTTACCCACTCTGTCGTTTCCGGTTTTTTAATATCCATAGCGAGTAATGCTTGTAAGGCTGTTTTCGCGTCACCTACAATCGGTACGTCTGTGCGGATAATTTTCCCAATTTCTGCCGGGTCAATGTCAATATGTGCAACTTTTGCCCCTGGTGCAAAGTTTGCGACTTTTCCGGTTAAACGATCATCAAACCTTGCTCCGATATTGATAAGAAAGTCCGCTTCATAAATCGCCATGTTCGCAGTGTATGTTCCATGCATCCCGCCCATTCCAAGGAATAGCTCATGTTCGCCAGGGAAACTTCCAAGTCCAAGTAAGGTATTTACAACTGGAAGTTCATATT
Source organism: Oceanobacillus sp. MO10714A (assembly GCF_037072045.1). NCBI lineage: Bacteria > Bacillati > Bacillota > Bacilli > Caryophanales > Bacillaceae > Oceanobacillus > Oceanobacillus sp. MO10714A. The sequence continues at coordinate 42,750 of NZ_JAXHDC010000012.1, forward strand.
TTTCGACAAATTCCTGTAAATATGTTGCTCCATCTGAAAGTAACACGCCTGCTCCTGCCAAGAGGACTGGTCGTTCCGCTTTTTCAAGCAAGCTTGCTAACTTCTGCAGCTGTAATGCATTCGGTTTAACATTCGGCTGGTAGCCTGGTAATTCAATCGCGTTGCTCTCATTCCGGACAGCCAGTTCCGCTGAGATATTTTTCGGAATATCGATGAGAACCGGCCCTGGACGTCCTGTTGTTGCAATGTAGAATGCTTCATTGATGACTCGTGGTAATTCCTTTGCATCCTGGATTTGATAATTGTATTTCGTAATTGGGGTTGTAAGACCTAATACATCTGCTTCTTGGAAAGCATCTGTTCCAATCACTCCTTGCGCGACTTGCCCCGTAATGATAACTAGTGGCAAGGAATCCATCATCGCATCCGTAATTCCTGTGATCAGGTTAGTCGCTCCAGGACCTGACGTTGCAACGACTACTCCCGGCTTTCCTGTTACTCTTGCATACCCTTCTGCTGCATGGATGGAGCCTTGCTCATGGCGGCAGAGTACGTGTTCAAAGGGAAATTCGTGGCGAAACATCGCGTCATAAATCGGTAATACTGCACCACCTGGATACCCAAAAACTTTTTCAACTTTTGCTTCCACTAGGGCTTCAATGAGTAAATCAGCCCCCGTCACGAACTCCTTTCCTGCTTCCGTCTTCTGCCTAGCTTCAACCGCCATTCGTATACCTCCCTTATTTTTTAAAGAATTAGATATTTTAATATTAAAAAAGACGCTATTCACCCCACAACACGCCTACTTGCATGTATACTGGGGAGAAAAGCGTCTACTCTTCACGGTACCACCCATATTCACAGCACCCTTACGGATACTGTCTCATCAAGCTAATAGCAGCTTGATTGGATAACAGGTGCAATAGGATGCACCTGGCACAGCTTAATGAATCTTTTAAAGCAAGATCGTTCGGCTGGGCACTCGGAGATGATGTCAGAACAATTGGTACTTCTGGGCTTCCAGCAACCCCAGATCTCTGTGAGTACCAGGACCATGTTCCTTTATTCTCGTCATCGATTTTTAAGTATTAGATTTAGCATTTCATTGTGCACTATTAATTCCATTTCGCTCGGCTTCATGCCTTAAGCGGTTGTGCTTTATGATGTTGCCGTTTATCATACAACGTATTTTTTAAAAGGTCAACAGCTTTTTGTAAAGTTATTCGACACTTTTGATAAATCAAACATTTTGATTGCGCTTACATTATTGATTCAATCAACTTTTATATTTTTAAAAAATATTTTATTTTTTTCTGATAAAAATTTAAAACGGGACAGAGGGTCAGAGCACTTGTCCCACATAGGACAAGTGCTCCGACCCTCTGTCCCCCAATACGAAAAAAATGATCCGGGAATTCCCGGATCATTTTCAGGTGGGTTATCTTTTCAGGTGGGTTATCTATTTAGGTAATCGGTAACGGCACCTCGAGAGGCACTTGTAACATTATGTGCGTATTTCCCTAGTGCACCTTTTTTGTAAAGAGGCGGTGCAACCCACTTGCTGCGACGGGCCTCGAGTTCTTCTTCGCTCACTTCGAACGTAAGCTCCATGTTCACCGTATCAACTGTAACGGAATCGCCTTCTTCAACTAGCGCAATTGGTCCACCAACTTGTGCTTCTGGCGCAATGTGACCAACTACAAGCCCATGAGTACCTCCTGAGAAACGTCCATCCGTTAAGAGGGCAACTTTTTCACCGAGGCCTTTCCCAACTAGAATACTAGATAGCGATAGCATCTCCGGCATTCCTGGACCGCCTTTTGGTCCGACATAACGGATAATTAGTACGTCACCTTCTTTAATTTTATCGTCCATTACGGCTTGAGTTGCCTCTTCTTCCGTGTTAAATACACGTGCTGGACCAGTATGTTGTTTTACTTTAACTCCTGACAATTTCGCAACCGAACCTTCTGGAGAGAGATTCCCTTTTAGGACGACTAATGGTCCGTCTTTTCGCTTTGGATTGTCTAGTGGCATAATAACTTCTTGTCCTTCTGACAAATCTGGAACATCTTTTAAGTTTTCCGCTAATGTTTTTCCAGTTACGGTGAGACAATCTCCGTGCAGATAACCATTTTCAAGAAGCAACTTCATTACTGCCTGTACACCGCCCACGTTATATAAATCCTGAAATACAAATCTTCCGCTCGGTTTCAAGTCGGCAAGATGAGGTACTTTTTTCTGAATACGTGCGAAGTCATCAATCGTAAGGTCAACTTCAATCGCATGAGCAATCGCAAGTAAGTGGAGAATTGCGTTCGTTGAGCCACCAAGTGCCATAACGATTGTAATTGCATTTTCGAATGCTTCTTTCGTCATAATGTCTTTCGGGTAAATCCGTTTTTCAATCAAATTATATACAGCTCGTCCTGCTTCCTTCGAGTCGATTCCTTTCTCTTTAGATACTGCAGGATGGGAAGAGCTACCTGGTAAACTCATACCGAGCGCTTCAACTGCTGATGCCATCGTGTTGGCAGTATACATTCCGCCACAGGAACCGGCTCCCGGACAAGCAGCACATTCAATCTGTTTTAGCTCCTCGTCACTGACATCCCCTTTATTATTTTTTCCAACACCTTCAAAAACAGATACGAGGTCAATGTCTTTTCCGTTCAGATTACCCGGTGCAATCGTACCTCCATACACGAAAACAGATGGGATTTCCGCATTTGCTATTGCGATCATACATCCTGGAATGTTCTTATCACATCCTCCAAACGCGACAAGTCCGTCCATATTTTCCGCTCCTACAACTGTTTCAATCGAGTCTGCAATAATTTCCCGGCTTGGAAGCGAGTAGCGCATCCCTTGTGTTCCCATGGATATTCCGTCTGAAACGGTAATCGTATGGAATAAGAACGGAACTGCTCCTGCTTCCCGAACACCCTCTCTTGCTTCTTTAGCTAATGCTCCGAGGTGTACGTTACATGGTGTGACATCACTTTCTGTATCAGCAACCCCGACCATCGGTTTTTTAAAATCTTCATCGGTTAAACCTACCGCACGAAGCATCGCCCGGTTCGGTGCACGCGTTTTTCCATCAAATGCCTGACTTTTAATTCTTAGATCCTTTGACATTCCCTCTCCACCTTTCATTTTCGAATAATTATATGACTAACTTTCAAATAGTTCAATGTATAAATTTGTTTTTATGTATAGAAAAGAGTCATAAAATGCGGACAACTTAACATTTTCGACAATTCTGTAAACATTTTTCAGAAATAAAAAAGCAAGGATACAACTAGTCCATTATAGTTATATCCAAGCTGATGTGTGAACGTTTATTTATTTAATTTCTCCAATAGCGGAACAAGGTCCATAAGTGCGTTGATTTCGTGATCTGGTTGAACTTGACCGGGTTTCGTATCTTTGCGGTTGATCCAGATGGATGTGATCCCCGTTTGTAACGCACCGAGTATATCCGTGTTCAAGTTATCACCAACCATGATAACCTCTTCTTTCTCTTTCTGCACAAGCTCCAATACATGCTCAAATATTGCCACATCCGGCTTTCCTTTGCCAAACGCTCCGGAAATTACAATCTGTTCAAAATACGGCACAAGAACCGGTGTCAAATCAAGTTTAATATTTTGCAGAGCTGGCGAACCATTTGTTAATAAAACAAGTTGGTATTTCCCTTTTAAAGCATCGAGTAACTGTAATGTATCGTCATAGAGGGCTGCCGTTTTCTTTCTGTTGGCAGGGAATGCTTCACCAAGTTCTGCTCCAAGTTTTGCGTCATCAATTCCAAGGTCGCTCAATCCTCTTGTCCAGGCTTCTTTCCGGTACCCCGGGACTAGCTTATAAAGTTCCGGGAACATGCCGCCTTCATCCGGAAACTCCCCCCATAAGCCTTCAAATGGGTTAATCCCAATCATTTGGGTAAATTCATATGTAGGATAAGATGCATAAATTTCTCGTGCATTTGCCCGAACACGTTTCTCCAATTCCAGGGAGTCCAGGTCATATTTTTCCTGTGCCATCTTACATGTTGCTTCAAATGCATCTTGCACACTCTTCTCATCCCAGAGTAAGGTATCATCCAAGTCAAATATAATCGTCTTAATCACCATTCGTTCTCCCTTCAAATCAATAAGCTAATCTTAATCAACTTTCACACCTTAAAAATCAAATTACAAACCTGCCAATTACTTTCATTCAGCGTAAGTGTCTGGTTTGTTAACTAATTATGGCGTTCTAATCGCCGTTCAGTTGCCCGGTGGACGGATGCGCATCCTATCCTAAGGCACAGCCGAAGCCTCGACGCACAGGACGTTAATGTCAGACGTTGCCACATACGAGAGCGAACTTAGTCTGCCTTGGGCTGAGAACTAAGGGGTCTCCGGATTCGTGCTATTCCCGCTGAAGTCACCGTCCACCGGGCAACTGAACTGGTAGAGAGAATTATTATTAATGGAAAATATCCCACCATGATAGTGTCCTCTTACTAAAATGAAAAATAGTGCTCCAAATTTGGCCTTTCCCCGGAGCAGTCCAGACACCTCGAGACTCCAGCAGGAGGATAGGCCTAGGTGAGACCCCGCAGCATGCAAAGCGTGCGAGGAGTAACCCGGCAGCCTGCGGAAAGCTAGGGGTGTCTGACTGCGGACTTCCAGAAGAAAGTTGCACTTACGCTGATTGATAGTAATCCACTGTTTCATGCTACGAAGGTTGGATAACCTTACTTTAGCATAAAACGCAACTTTATTCAGGGAGTTATGTGTTCAACTGGATGATGATAAAACAGTGATTTTTTTATCGAATAAATATAAACTGCGATTGAACGCCTAAATAACACTTCCACGTTAACACAAAAAAATAAAGAATCAAAAAATTCTCTTGCTAAAATCAGAAAAATCGCTTATCATTAAGGGAAACTTTGTTGAATAAGGAGATAGAGATATGGAAGTACAGTCAATACAAGTCGAGAAAAATACAGCACCTAAGGAAAAACCTATGACTGATCAATTAGAATTTGGCAGAGCCTTTACGGATCACATGTTTGTAATGGATTATTCCGATGAGCTTGGATGGCATAATGCTAAAATTCAACCATATCAGCCGCTTTCGATTGATCCTTCTGCAATGATATTCCATTACGGCCAGTCCGTATTTGAAGGATTAAAAGCATTCCGTACCGAATCAGGTGAGGTCCAGCTGTTCCGACCTACAAAAAACTTTGAACGCATGAATAAATCTAATGAACGGCTTGTTATTCCAGAAATTGACGAAGAATTTGTCTTGCATGCATTAATAAAACTAGTTGAAATCGATAAGGATTGGGTGCCGGGTGCAGATGGTACTTCCCTCTATATTCGCCCGTTTATCATTGCAACAGAACCATTTCTAGGTGTCGCACCATCCCGAAATTATAAATTCATCATCATTCTTTCACCAGTTGGTTCCTATTACAAAGAAGGTATCAATCCCGTGAAAATCGCAGTTGAAAGTAAATTTGTCCGTGCTGTTAAAGGCGGAACAGGTGAGGCTAAGACAGGTGGAAACTATGCAGCAGGGCTAAAAGGTCAGGAGGATGTAGCAAAAGACGGCTATTCCCAGGTACTTTGGCTTGATGGGGTTGACAGGAAATATATTGAGGAAGTCGGCAGTATGAACGTCTTCTTCAAAATTAATGGTGAAGTCATCACACCTGCGTTAAATGGCAGTATTTTACCTGGAGTTACCCGTGATTCTGTTCTTCAATTGCTCCAACATTGGAACATCCCAGTATCTGAACGAAGAGTGAGCATGCAGGAACTTGCAGATGCCCACGCGGATGGAACGTTGGAAGAAGCATTTGGCTCTGGAACAGCCGCAGTTATTTCACCGATTGGTTTGCTTTGCTGGGATGGTAAAGATTATCCTATCAACAACGGAGAAACCGGTGAACTCTCTAAGAAAATATATGATACGATAACTGGAATCCAGTACGGTAAACTTGAAGATCCATTCAACTGGAACATACCAGTAACACAAAAAGCAAAAGTAAATCAATAAGATATATACTCTTCAGCCGCCTTTGTGCTGGAGATTTTTTATTTCTTTCCTTCAACTATTTACGCCTTAGCCTGTGAATGGTAAAGTAGATACGGTCATAATAATTTAGAAAGGAAACACTTTGATGCAAAATCAAAATCAACTTATTCAGTATTTCTATATTATTTTCGGGGCAACTATTGTCGGGGTAACGTACAATATGTTCTTACTACCCGCAAAGCTTGCCGCCGGAGGAATTTCTGGGGTAGCTACTTTACTTTTTGAAATGTACGAACTCAGTCCTGGCCTGACCCAATTTGCAATCAACATCCCAATTTTCCTGATTGGCTGGCTTACGATGGGAAGTGACTTCGGGTTAAAAACGTTGGTCGGAACATTTTGGGTCCCTTTTATCATCTATTTGACTCAAGATATCGCGATTACGGTTACTAACCCTTTACTTGGTGCCATTTATGGCGGGCTCCTTCTCGGCGTTGGGTTGGGAATTGTTTATAAAGGAAATGGCTCTACCGGTGGGACGGCTGCTCTCGCGCAAATTATGAAACGCTTCACGAATCTGTCGGATGGCTATGCTCAATTAATCGTTGATGGTCTCGTTGTCACTACTTCCATATTCGTCTTCAGTCTCGAACTAACATTGTTCGCTTTGATGACAATTTTCATATCAAGCAAGGCAATCGACTTTGTACAACTGCGTACATCTGCAACGAAGCTTATCCTTATCATTAGTGAGGAAGAAGAAAAGATTCAGCAAATCATTAGAGAGGAAATTGACCGGGGGCTAACAAAAGTCCGTACAGTCGGCGGTTATTCTAACGAGGATAAAACAATGCTGCTTTGTGTGACAGAACAACATGAGGCTGTCGAATTAAAGAAAATCTTGCAAAAAGAAACACCGAATGCATTTGTCATCTTCCTGAATGCTTCTGAAATTCTTGGACGCGGCTTTTCCATTGATAAATATTATGGACAAAAATTATAGAAGCTCGAGGGGATTACCCATGAGCTTCTATTTTTTTAGTATGATTCATGAAGTTATCATAGGCAAATCCCTTAACGATTTCTTCCGGGTAGGATTTAAGTAGTTCGTTGATTAAATTCTGGTATTCACCAGCATGAGAGAGACGATCGACAAAGCTGCTTATTCCATCAAAATCCGAGCCAAAGCCAAGATATTTCTCACCACCAAGGGAGCAGATATGATCAATATGCCTGATCAAGTCCAAGATTGATGCTTCTTCACTATTTTCCCGGATAAATGGCGGATTGAAAACTATATGGATAAAACCGCCTTTTCCAATCAGCGCTTGTATCGCTTCATCCGGAAGATTACGTGGATGATTACAGATTGATCTGGCATTGGAATGGCTCGCAAATGGATAATCGGCATGTTCCAACACATCCCAGAAAGCTTGATCAGATAAATGGGAAACATCCGTTAGTATCCGGTTCTCATTATTAAGTGCAACAACCTCTTTTCCAAATGCAGTCAGCCCAGCCCCGCGCACTTCCCCTGCCCCATCAGCACAAAGGTTGGCATAATTCCATGTTAGTCCAACGGATAATACTCCAAGCCGGTAAAGCGTTCTCAGCTTCGTCAAATCATTCCCGATGCACTCAGCACCTTCGAGTGTAAGAACGGCACCAATTTCCCCTGGTTTTAAATTATCAATTTCGGTAAAACTTCTAATATGCTTCATTTCGGGATTTTTCCCGATAATTTCTGAATGGAACATATCAGCCTGTTCCAGCGCATGCTGCCATTGTTCATCAGTTGGTATATCAGGGTAAATAAATATAGCGAAAAATTGTACACGTACTCCACCCTTTTTTAAGCGCAGCATATTTGTTTCCAGTTCTGGAGATGTGCGAAAGTTAAGCGGTGTATCACAATCAATACGTCTTTTCGTATGTTGCAATTTTAATAGGGCATCACAATGGGTATCGATAATTTTCACTATTACTCTCCTCTCAACGATAGTACATCCAGTTTAAACCTGAATAGAGCATTCGACAAGAAAAGTTATTTTCTATCAAAAAAGTTAATTGTCTGATAAAGTGAAACTTCATCAGTGGGTTCCCTTACCTCCCCACTTAATGTTAGTTAAACAGAATCAGGGATTCACGGACTGTATATCCCCCCACCTTCACATATTGGGTTTCCCTCATGTTTAGAGGAAGGGGTATTACAGACCGTTAATACGTGATAAAATAATACAAAGGAGTGTGATTTGCTTGCAGCAATACAATGAAAAAGATTTTAACCAAGCATTTGAACATGAAACAAAAAAGGTCAATGCAGAACTTGAGAAAGAGATTTTGTTTGCAATGATCGGTGATGTAAACACGGGTAAGTCATCCACCATTAATCAGCTGATTGGTGATGAAGTTGCCGAGGTCGGCGCAAGACCTGGCGAAACAACAGGAATCGACCGCTATGTATACCGTGATAAAATCATCTTTGTCGATACCCCTGGTTTAGATGATATTGAAGCAAAGCACTCGGAAGAAACATTAAAATTTTATAAAGAAGCGGATGTCGTGCTCTTTTTTCTAAACGCAGCAGGAACGGTCCTCTCTGAAGGGGAATTACGATCCTTTGAAATCATTCGAAAAGCAAATAAAGACATCCTTTTCGTCCTAAATAAAATTGATGCAGCAGACGATATTCCAGAACTCGTCAACTATATTAAAAAGCATACGGGTTCCCGGTCCAAGGTGGTGCCTATTTCCTCAAGGACTGGAGAGAATATCGACAAACTGCGTAATGAGATTTTGGATATCCTGCAAAAAAAGCATAAAGAAGTCCAATTTGCGCGGCTAATCAAGGAAAAAGCGTCAACAGCAAATAAATGGATTCTCACAGCAGCCGGTTCAGCAACAGCTGTTGGAGCTGCGCCGATTCCTGGTTCTGACTTTGTACCTTTAACTGGTATCCAGGTTGGACTGATGGTAAGGCTTGCTACATTATATGAAAAGCCTCTATCAAAAGCGAAAGCAAAGGAATTAATCTTAGCGACAATTACCGGGAATATCGGAAAAACATTGTTCCGACAAGTCGTTAAATTCGTACCAGGTGCAGGCTCTGTTGCTGGCGGAAGTATTGCCGGCGGAATGACACTCGCCCTAGGATATGCTGTAAAGTATGCCTATGAAAATGATATGGAACTTGATGCGAAGACACTTCGATCATTGTATGATTTCTTTAAAGAAAAAAAGCAAAGGAGTTAATTATGCAGATTCGCACCATCCAGGCAAAAGACAATAAAAAAATTGAAGCAATCATTAAGCAATCACTCGAGTCCGAGAACTTAAATATTCCGGGAACCGCTTATTTTGACCCTCACCTTGGTGAGCTTTACCAATTTTATCAAACGGAGCCAAATGCAAATTATTGGGTTGTTGTTGATGAAAACGATGAGGTACTTGGCGGCATTGGTATTGGCCCCTTTGGCAACCACGTTGGTGTGGCGGAACTTCAGAAGCTCTATCTTGCACCAGTTGCACAAGGACGAGGTTTCGCAAAAAAACTGATGCAAACAGCGCTAGAATTTGCTAGCAAACATTACACCCAATGCTATTTGGAGACATTCAAATCCCTTTCCGCAGCAAACCATTTATATGAAAAGTTTGGTTTTGTGAAGCTTAAAAAACCGCTCTCTGGCTCAGAACATAATGCATGTGATTGCTGGTACTTAAAGGAATTATAATGTAGCTGGGACTAGCCTTAATGGATTTATGTCCCAGCCTCCAGTTCTTTTTCCACTTGAAACAGTTAACGAATGATAGCATACATTTTAATATCTCGATTTCTCCCCTTGATTACTCGTGCTTTCCGGAGTGTCCCTTCGTATTGTAATCCCGCCTTTTCCATAACACGGTAGGAGCCGACATTTTCCGGCAAGCAGACTGCTTCGATACGGACGAGATTCATTTGTTCGAAACCGAATTGAATGACACGCTTCACAGCTTCGGTCATAAGCCCTTTCCCCCAATAATCACGATGGAGCACATAGCCGATTTCAGCTACTCTGCTAGCCGGTTTCCAATTAACAAAGTCGATGGTACCAATCATTTCGCTATTTGGCTTATATTCAATCGCCCACGGAGCAATTTCCCCTTTTTCATACCTCCCTAGTACAAAATTTAAAAAAGCCTCTGTATCTTGAAGGGATTCATGTCGTTCCCACGTTACAAACTTGCTCACTTCTGCATCACCGCCGTAAGCATTCATCGCTTGCAAGTCCGTTGATCTTACTTTTCTTAACCGAAGCCGTTCTGTTTCCAATGTAGGTAAATTATTATATATATCTTGAACTCGCATTGCCTTCTCCCCCCTGCCTAAATGTTGGGGATTATTATACCACACAAAGGCGCAAGCGCCCTAATGGGAAAATAGTTCCCTAGTTGTTTTCCTATTAAAGTAAGAAGAATATGCTAATGGGAAAATTAACCCCAGTTGTTTTCCGATTGAAGTAAGGTGAACGTGATGATGGGAGAATAAACCTTAGTTGTTTTCCCTTTGATGTAAGGTGAACATGCTGATGGGAGAATAAAACTCAGTTGTTTTCCCATTAAAGTAAGGTGAACGTGATGATGGGAGAATAAACCTTAGTTGTTTTCCCTTTGAAGTAAGGTGAACATGCTGATGGGAGAATAAACCCTAGTTGTTTTCCCTTTAAAGTAAGATGAACATGCTGATGGGAAAATAAACCCAGTTGTTTTCCCTTTAAAGTAAGATGATCGATTGGAGGAGTGTGAAGTTTGGGACTGCGCACTTCTCGCCCCGCCAAAAGATCTGCTAGTTGCTGGGTGCAGAGCGGACGTGGCTAGCCCCGGATACCTAAGTAATCATAGCATTTTATTTTATAGTTTCTTATACCACAAAAACAGAACAGTCAAAGCCGGAAATTGCATATCTCGCAATCCGGCTTGACTGACAATAACATTATAAAAATTTCTTTTTAACATCTTCGCCGTGACAACTGAAGCGGATATCACGGTCTTCTACAATCGTTTCAAGATGGACAGGTCTGCCCCAAAGTTCATAAATATAAGGTAATACATGTTCAAGATAAGGTAGGTCAAGTTCGGTTCCCTCGTAGTGGTGCATAAGGTATAGCTCTCCGTTCCGGCTATAGTCGCCATCCACTACTGTGATATATGGAAATCCACCATTGACCCGCATAGAAACAAGTTGATTGCGGACTTGTTCATATTCCTTTGTAGAAACCCGGTAATCCCTTCCCTTTTTCTCAAACAGATACATATCCTCGCGCTCCACAATTTCCTTTGTTAAATAATTGCGGATGAAGGAAATATCTGATTCTATTTCACGAACTTCAAAGATTTTCTCCCGTCCGCTTCCAGGTTTCACACCGCGGGCAAGCATCTTCTCCGTCGGGTTGTTGTACCTTTCCTCAATATCTTCAAACATTTTGACTCCTAAATAATACGGGTTGATCGATGTGCGAGAAGGTTGCAGGACTCCCGCATTTAATGTTGCATATTCAATCGTATCGGCGCTCGTTAAGTCAAGCTCGCGCATGATGCGCTGATGCCAATACGATGCCCAGCCCTCATTCATGATTTTCGTCTCAAGCTGCGGCCAGAAATAGAGCATCTCTTCCCGGAGCATCGTTAAAATATCACGCTGCCAATCATCGAGTTCCCGGCTATGCTGTTCGATAAAATAAAGTAAATCCTTTTCAGGCTGTGGCGGAAATTTCTTCCGTTCCCTTCTAACAATAGGCTTTTCTTTTTCTACTTCATCTAGTCCCCATAAATCATCATAGGGTATAGGCTTTCGCTCTGGTTTTGTTTCTACCTCTTCATAATCTTGTTCCCCACGCATCAAGGACGGGTCGATATGCTCCTGAATGGCGAGCACCCGGTCGAGGAAATCCTCGACCTCTTTTTTGCCGTACCGCATCTCGTAAGCTGCGATTCGCTCTGCTGTCGTAGTCATACTCTCCACCATGTCCCGGCGTGTATTAGAGAACCTGACATTGTTCTTGAAAAAGTCGCAGTGGGCGAGAACATGAGCAATTATCATTTTATTTTGTACAAGTGAGTTTGTATCAAGTAAAAAAGCATAACAAGGATCAGAATTGATAACAAGCTCATAAATTTTACTTAAACCGAGGTCATATTGGAGCTTCATTTTATGAAACTGTTTACCAAAACTCCAGTGACTAAAACGAGTCGGCATCCCATAAGCGCCAAAGGTATATATAATATCTGCCGGACAAACTTCATAACGCATCGGGTAAAAATCGAGTCCGAAACCTTCTGCAATTTCCGTAATCTCCTGGATTGCATATTCCAATTCCTTACTCTCTATCAACGAGACCCCTCCCTCGTCTTCACCCGTGAGAAAAAGGTTTTTAGTGCGGGATACACATCTTGTTTCTCCCGAAGCTGGTAATAGCGGAAGTTAGGATGTTTTATCGTCTGGTACGTGTTCATCAATGTTGAATAACGGTTATAGCTATTTACCTCCCCGTAACCGAACATTTGCGACACATCCAGTAACTCATCAACTAATTGCAGACACTTTACATTATCTGATGTGATATTCTCCCCGTCCGAAAAATGAATCGGATAAATATTATAACGGGACGGCGGATACTTCTCTTCAATCAATTCCAGTGCTTTTATATAGGCGGAGGAACAAATCGTCCCACCGCTCTCCCCCTTGGAGAAAAAGTCATCCTTTGACACAACTTTTGCCATCGTATGGTGCGCAATGAATTCAAATTCAACCGTCTGATATTTTTTAATTAAAAAGCGGTTCATCCAGAAAAAGAAACTACGCGCCATATACTTTTCAAATGTTCCCATAGACGCACTTGTATCCATCATCGCAAGGACTACCGCTTTCGATTCATGCTTCACTTCTTCATACCATGTTTTAAAACGTAAATCATCCGGATGAATCGGCGTGATACTTGCCTCGCCTTCTGTTGCATTCCGCTTCAAAGCAGATAAAATCGTCCGTTTCTTATCAATATTCCCCATGAGACCTTTTTTTCGAATATCATTGAACTCAATATTCTCCGTTACCATTTCTCCCGTTTCTTTTTCCGCTAAGTTCGGCAGTTCCAGCTCTTTTAATAATGCAGCTTCAATATCAGCGAGGGAGACCTCCATCTCATAAAAATCTTCTCCCGGCTGATCACCTGGTTTCTCCCCGCCGCCTTTTCCATCCTCACTTCCTGAGCGGGCGATCACATCACCGACCTGACTCTCTCCATCCCCTTGGCCGACATGTTTTGTTTTATCATGGTTATAACGGATTTTATATTCATCCAGGGAGCGGATTGGAATTTTTACAACCTTCTTACCATCAGAAAGAATAATGTTCTCCTGACTGATTAAATCGGGTAGGTTGTTTTTTATAGCTTCCCGGACCTTTTCTAAATGACGTTGCTGATCCTGATTGCCTTTACGATGGAGAGACCAATTTTCCTTGGAAACGATAAATTGCTGCTTATTTGGCTTTTCTCCCATCTTTCTCCTCCTTCATATCCCTTTCAAAATGAATACTGCTTGTTATATCCTATTCATCTTCAGGATCAATTGCTTCCCCCCATAACCCAACTTTCATATCCAAAAAATATCACTCTCATTCAGCGTAAGTGCAGCTTTCAACTGGAGGTCCGCAGTCCAGACACCTCTCGCACCGGCGCACGGTGACTCCTGCGGGAATAGCACGTGTCCGAAGACCCCGCAGGAAGCGAACTTTTTCCGAGGCAGACTTAGATCGCCACGTCCTGTAGCAACGTCTGCATTAGCACGTCTTGTGCGTCGAGGTTAAGGCCGTGCCCACGGAAAGCATCCGTTCGCCGGGAAACTGAACGGCGATTAGAGTTTCGGAATAATTGAACGTTTAAAACACTTATGCTGAATGAGAGTTTAATCTTAACGGTTCAGTAGGCTCCCGACATATCGGAGCAGTTCGTTGGCAGAGGTAGAGTTATAGCCGTATTCATCAATGAGTCTCGCGATGACTTCATTCACTTTTTTCAGCTGATTTTCATCCGGTGTCTGGGAGGTTGTTGTTATTTTCACGACGTCTTTTAAATCTGCGAACAATTTTTTCTGAATCGCTTCCCGGAGCCGTTCATGCGAACTATAATCAAATCGTTTTCCTTTACGTGCATAGGCAGATAAACGAATTAAAATTTCTTCACGGAAGGCTTTCTTCGCATTTTCCGAAATTCCAATCTGCTCCTCAATCGATCGCATGAGCTTTTCATCTGGGTTCATCTCTTCTCCTGTCAATGGGTCACGCAGCTTATTCTTGTTACAATAGGCCTCGACATTATCGAGATAGTTATCAAGCAAAGATTTCGCTGATTCTTCATAAGAATAGACAAATGCTTTTTGGACTTCATTTTTTGCGATTTCATCGTATTCCTTCCTGGCGACAGCAATGTAATTCATATATTTCTCCGCATCTTCCCTCGAAATCGCTGGATGTTGATCAAGCCCATCTTTCAAGGAACGAAGTACATCTAACGCATTAATTGACGGAACTTCTTTACGGATGATGGCAGAAGAGATTCTGTTGATTACATAGCGCGGATCAATTCCGGACATCCCTTCATCTTGATGCTCACGCCCGAGCTCTTCAATATCAACTTGGTTAAATCCTTCAACATTTTCTCCATCATAAAGACGCATTTTCTTCACGAGATCGATTCCCTGCTTTTTCGAATCCTTCAAACGAGTCAGTATGGAAAAAATGGCTGCAACCCTTAATGCGTGCGGAGCAATATGAACATCTGCTATATCGCTTTCCATGATCATCTTTTCATAAATCTTTTCTTCTTCACTCACTCGGAGATTATACGGGATTGGCATGACGATGATTCTTGAATGAAGCGCTTCGTTCTTTTTATTGGCGATAAATGAGCGGTACTCCGTCTCATTCGAGTGGGCTATAATCATCTCATCCGCCGAGATTAATGCGAATCTTCCCGCCTTAAAATTCCCTTCCTGTGTTAACGATAGTAAGTGCCATAAAAATTTCTCATCAGACTTCAATATCTCCTGAAACTCCATCATTCCACGGTTTGCCTTATTCAATTCACCGTCAAAGCGATATGCCCGCGGATCGGATTCCGACCCGTATTCCGCAATCGTTGAAAAGTCGATGCTTCCGGTTAAATCGGCAATATCCTGGGATTTCGGATCGGATGGACTGAATGTCCCAATCCCAGTCCGTTTATCTTCTGAGAAAAAGATTCGTTCCACACGTACATCTTCAATTCGTCCATCATATTCTTTCTCAAGTCGCATCGTGTTAAGTGGAGACAAGCTCCCTTCAATCCGGATACCATATTCATCCTGGAAATCTTTACGCAGATGTGGCGGAATTAAATGGAGCGGATCTTCATGCATTGGACATCCTTTAATCGCATAAACAGCACCTGCATCTGTACGGGTATATTCTTCCAATCCACGTTTTAACAGGGTTACAATCGTAGACTTTCCGCCACTCACTGGACCCATTAGTAATAAAATTCGTTTTCTAACATCCAAACGCTTAGCTGCCGGGTGAAAATACTCCTCCACGAGCCGCTCAATCGCCTCTTCTAATCCGAATATATCATCCCCGAAAAAATGATAGGTTTTCCTGCCATTTTCTTCGGTGAATCCTTTATCTTTAATCATATTATATATACGGGAGTGAGCAGATTGAGCGACATGGGGTCTCTCTTTGACAATCTCAAGATACTCGGCAAACGTTCCTTCCCACCGTAAACGACTTTCTTCTTCGCGGTACGCTCGAACTTTATTTATAATTTCCATAGTTACTCCCTCCATGATAGCGGCGATTTATATATCCTATGCCGGACAGGAAGTTAACATTACCCCGGAATGAGAAAGAACCGCCAGAACGAGTATCTTACTACTTCGTTCCGGCGGCCCTGATATACTTGGTTAAGGCTTGACTAGTTTTTTATCACGTATTAACGGTCTGTAATACCTGATTCTGTTCAACTAACATTCAGTGGGGGGAAGGAATTCCCCACTGAATGAAGTTTCACTTTATAGATTCATTGTAATATTCGTTGGTAACTTTTTCGGCTTCGACAATTTCGTATTGGCTCGATGTTTTCAGGACGACCCAGGTCATGATATCTTCTCCACCTGCATCGTTCACAACGTAATGCCAGCGTTCTTCATACATCTCGTCCAATTCTTCCACAATTTCGGGATTCAATCGTTTGCGAGTAAGTTCAATTGCGTTTAAAAGTTTAACCCCTTCTACACTACGGACTTGAACCGCCAGTTCTTCTACTAGTTCCTCAATCGGATGCTCGCTTAAAAATTCTTCACTGAAATAAGCTGCCACAGCTGCTTCATTTTCCATTAGTGCCTGTCCGTACATATCCTCCACAACAGAAACCGATGCAGGGTTAAAACATCCTGTTAAAAGAAAGACAGAACTAACTAACAAAGCAGTAATTTTTCGCATGCCATTACCTTAGAAATCATCTGGATTGGAACCGGTACGTTCATTTTTGTTCATGCCAGCAATTTGTTCCACTTCTTCTGCAGTAAGCTTGAAATCAAAGATATCCGCATTTTCAATCATTCTGTTTTTATTAATCGATTTTGGAATTGTCATAACATCCTGGTCCAAATCCCAACGTAAAAGTACTTGGGGTACTGTTTTTCCATACTTTTCGGCAATATCAACAAGTAATGGCTCATTGAAAATACGACCCTTTTTGAGTGGAGACCATGCTTGCATTTGAATATCATTTTCTTTACAGAAAGCTAATACATCACGTTGTGTCAGATGTGGGTGGAATTCTATCTGGTTCACTACCGGTTTCACTTCTGCATCTTTTAGCAGCTCTTCCATATGATGGACATGGAAGTTACTGACACCGATAGCTCGCACCTTTTTATCCCGGTAAAGCTTTTCGAGTGCTCTCCATGTATCTTTAAATTTTCCTGATACTGGCCAGTGAATAAGATAAAGGTCAAGATAATCGAGTCCTAACTTTTCCAAAGATTCATCGAAAGCTTGCAATGTAGATTCGTATCCTTGTTGATCGTTCCAAACTTTAGATGTAACGAAAATTTCATCCCGAGGGATTCCGGAATCCTTAATTGCTTGTCCGACACCTTCTTCATTCCCATAAACGCTCGCAGTGTCAATCAGACGGTAACCGACAGATAGTGCATCCCTAACGGCATTAATTACAGTATCACCGTCTTCTACTTTAAATACACCGAGTCCGAATCCAGGCATCTTCACTCCATTATTTAATGCGACTGTATCTTGCAAGTTATTAATCATCGTTATCCTCCCATTCATTACTTCTATCGTCTTCTATCTTATCATTATTTTCTTACTTCTAACAAATTGAATGAAAGGGAAAAAATATCGTATAAAGCTGAAAAATTATTATAAGAGCATCTGCCGCTCCGGAAATATACGTTGAGTATCTTGGCGGGTAAAGGCTATCGGCCCGTGGGTCTCACTATGCCGGCCGACGAAGACGAACGGGGCGTTCTAATGTCGTTGCCCGCCACAGGAGTTGAATGTGCTTAGTCGCCCTTTTGCTGGAGTCTCCATATATTTCCGGCACTGATCAGCAATGTTATTCTTGTTTTCTTCTATATTAAAATAGTTGTGACTCAACTTCGATATACATAAACTCCCCCTTGTAGTTCCCTTATGCATTCTCCTTTTAGGCGGAGATATTCTAGGTGAGCGAGGGTTTCACCGATTGCGAACCGTGTTTCATGGATATTTAATTGTTTATTGAAAAGCTTTTCGCATGCCTCGTAAACCGTGCAGCCTGTTTGAATAATTTCGTGCAAAGCAGCGAGTCTTTCGTCGTGATGTGCTTTTAATTCAAGCACCCGCAAGTGCCCGTCATGAAATGGTTTCCCGTGTGAAGGGATAATAAAGTCGACCTCAAGTGCAGCAATTTTATCCAAAGAATCGAAGTAACTCGCGAGCGGATTCGGGTCACCATGGAACCAATGGGAAATGTTTGGTGTAATCTTCGGTAAAATATGATCCGTGCTAAGAAGTGCATTTTTTTCCATATTATAAAAGGTGACAAGCCCTTCCGAGTGACCCGGTGTAAAAATAACTTCATATTCATATTTTCCGAGAACAAGCTTTTCCCCTTCTTCTAAATAATGCCCGACGGTCGGATATGGTTGTACCCTTGGGACAAATTCTTCCGTATTCTCAATCATCTGCCGCGCAACTTGTTCCGGTATTCCGGATAACGTATAATATTTCCCGAGTTCGCTGAGCAATCCTTCTTCCCAGCTGTACAGCCCATTTTCCGCATCGATTTGGGACATGGACACCTGGGGCCCATACTTCTCTTGAAAAGCTCCCGCATACCCGTAATGATCTGGATGATAATGGGTAATAATCAAATCAGTGACCTCTTTGCCCGCAAGCTCTTCTTCCCAACGTTTCACCGTCTCCTTATTATGAAGACCAACGTCAATGACTTTATAGCCATCCACTCCTTCTGCAAGGAAGCAATTCACATGGTTCAGGCGAAATGGCAAGTCAAGCCGAATAAGTCGTAAACCATATTCTTCTAACATTTACATCAACACCTTTCGCCTCAATTACCTTTAAAGTTTGGTTTTCGCTTTTCAAAAAACGCTGCAATCCCTTCTTTATTATCTTCAGATTGGAGGAGCAGTGTCTGAATTGCTGTTTCTTGTAAATCACTCGTTTCATAATTCAGCTGCTCAGCATGGTTCACGAAATGCTTCACAAACCGATTCGCAAGCGGAGGACCATCTACAATAAATTGGGCATACTCAGTTGCTTCCTCCATTAGATTTTCTTTGGCAACATGATTAACAAGCCCCCAAGCTTTCAGTTCATCCGCAGATACAGGTTTTGCTGAAGAAAGCCATTCTTTTACAAGCGGATGCGGGACATTATCTGTTAAGGCCTTCATCAGCCCAAGGTCGGGAATCAGTGCAATATTTGAAAAGCTGCTAATGAATGTTGCTTTGCTCTCCGCTACAATAAAGTCTGCCGCCATTGCAATACTAAACCCAGCTCCAGCAGCAAAGCCATTCACAGCCGCAACAACATACGTATCCATCTTACGGATTATCTGGACGACTTCGAGCGCCCGCCTCATATACTTCATAATGGAAGCGGATTTATTTAAGGTGTGAAGTGTTTCTAAATCACCGCCAGCTGAAAACCCTTTTCCCTCACCTGATAAAATGACAGCACGAATTGCTTGATCCTCATCTGCATCTTTTAGGGCGGCAATTACGTCATTTACAAGTTCGATGGATAAGGCATTCCGCTTATCCGGCCGGTTCATTGAAATATAAGCGATACTATTTTCTTTTGTTACTTTTACTAACCCCATACTCTCTCCCCCTCATTTCATTCGCTGGACGGTTTCGTGATATTCATTTGCGATTTTTTCTTTAGCTTTTAAATATTCTTCCCGAAGCTCATTTGTTATCTCCTTTACCGTCAGCTCCTTTTTAATCGGGCCAACTCCCTGACCTGCCCCCCAAACATCACGCCATGCTTTCACATCGGGATTACCGAGCTCAGAAAAATCTATTTTTCCTTTTTCAGGAAGCTGTTCTGGGTCAAGACCAGCATTTACAATACTCTTCGTCAGGTAATTAGCGTGAATTCCGCTAAATGCAGGCGTGTACGTAATATCTGAAACTGAAGAATCAATAACAAGCTTTCGATATTCATCCACAGCACTGCTTTCTTCTGCGACGATAAACTTAGTTCCGAAATAGGCAAGATCAGCACCAAGTGTCTCGGCAACGAGGATGTCCTCCCCCTTCGATAACGTTCCTGCTAAAGCGATAGGCCCATCGAAATTTTCACGGATCTCATGCATAAAAGCAATCGGATTCAACCTGCCACCATGCCCGCCTGCTCCGGCAGCAACAAGGACAAGTCCGTCACTTCCTTTTTCTAAAGCCTTCTTCGCAAATTTCATATCGATGACGTCACTAAGAACGACTCCACCGTATTCCTTCACAATTGCTACCACGGGGCTCGGATCTCCCAGTGACGTAATGACAAGTGGTGGTTGATATTTTTCGATTAACGCAAGATCTTCTGTAAAGCGTTTGTTCGAACGATGACTAATAAAATTGATTCCCCATGGGGCAGTTTCTTCCCCGTTTTCTTCTTTTAACTGTTGCAAGCCATCTGTAATTTCTTGCATCCAGTCATCTAACTGTTCGGTTGTGCGTGCATTTAACGCTGGAAACGTCCCGATAATTCCCGAACCGCATGCTTCAAGCACAATTTTTGGATTGGAAATGAGAAACATTGGTGCCATGATGACCGGTAGTTTAACCCCTTGCAGCAATTTTTTCGTTGCTTCATTTGTCATGAAATATACTCCTCCTCTAACATCTCTTTCCTTGAGTGAATGTTCATTCATTCCTTTTCAAAAAAAATAGAATTGGTCAAATCTATTCTTCTTGTATTATTCTAATTCTAAATTTTCATATTTTTAATGTCAAGTGATTACGCGTAAAAAAGAGAACAGGGGCATTGGAAAAATCCAACTGACCCTGTTCTTTTTATTTCAACTCTAATAATTTCTGCTTCATTTCTTCTTCCATTACAATCATTTCTTTTTCAGCTTGTTGGCGCTTCTCTCTACCTTCTGCTTGAATTGTAAGTGTTTCTTCGATGGTAGAAATCAAATCTTCCTGCGTCTTCTTCAATGTTTCAATATCGACAAGTCCACGTTCATTTTCTTTTGCCGTCTCAATTGTATTCGTTCGTAAGAGCTCGGAGTTTTTCAACATGAGATCATTTGTTGTTTCAGAAACGAGTTTTTGCGCTTCAACGGCATTTCTCTGACGCAGCAAGGTTAGTGCAATTGCAATTTGATTTTTCCATAGTGGGATTGCAGTTAAGATTGATGATTGAATCTTTTCCACTAGTGCCTGGTTCGTATTTTGAATGAGCCGAATCTGCGGTGCGCTTTGAATCGTAATTTGTCTGCTTAATTTCAGATCATGCGTCCGCTTCTCAAGACGATCGGTAAATTGAATCAAGTCATTTACTTCCTGAACCATCATTTGATTTTGACTTGCTTCCGCTTTCTCTCTCAGAGCGGGAATTTCTTTTGTCCGGAGCTCAGCAATCTTCACTTCTCCAGCAGCAATGAAAACATTCAATGCATCAAAGTATTCCTTGTTTTTCGAGAATAGCTGTTCCAATAATTTATTATCCTTCGTGAGCTCGTCCTTCCCCCGGTCAAGCTTTACACTAATTCGGTCAATTTGTGCACCAGTCTTTTGATAATTAGAAAGAACTTGATTCACTGAATTAGATACCCGATTGAAAATCTTGGAAAGAAACCCACGGTTATCTGTCCGCAAATCGTCCGGATCTACTTGTTCGAGCTTTTTCATCAGATCGGATAAAATGCCACCAATTTCGCCGATATCACTATTTTTTACATGGTCCAGCATGTCATGGGAAAAATCCATTAGCTTAGACTGTGCTTCCGTACCGTATAAAGATACACTCTGAAGATTTTGCGGGTCGATTTGTTCTGCAAGCTGCAAAGCTCGCTTCCTCTTATCTTCCGGCAATACATCGATGAGTTTCTTTTCGGTTACTTCCTTCTCTGTCTCTATTTCGCTAATTTCCTTGTCAATAGAGTCGCTGCCGAACGGATTCGCCAACAGCTCGTCCAATTCAAATTCATTCTTCTTCTCTTCGGCCATCAGATAACCCTCCCATTTGTTTTCTTCGGTTTTTGTAATGTCTTTTTCGCTACGTCAAGCTCAAAATGTAATGTATCGACATCATCATTCAGCATCTCGCGTAGGTCTTTATTTACGGTTTGACCAAGAACGATAATGGTATGTCTGGAATCCCGCATCGTTTCGCTCATTTCACGGGATTTCACTTGCTGTTTGGATAGGTAGGCATATTTTTCCGCAATTTCAACTAACGAATCAAGATGTTTATAATAAAAAGCTTCCGCCTTAAAAAATCTCCATGGTTCCCGTTGCGTATTCGTATAAATCCTTTTTACGGTACGAAGAATTTCAAAATTCTCCTTCGCATTCCCAAAGTGACGGACTTGAAGAAAGGCGCGCTGCAGTCGGATAACTTTTGCTTTCGCTTCTTTCAAGTTCTCGGAAATGAATTTATATTCCTTCCTTGTCAGCCCTTGACGCTTCGCATAGCGCGAAATCTGTATATGTTTTACAGAATAATAGGTGACTACACCACCGACAATAGCGTATGTCGTTGATAGGAGAATAACTTGTGTAAAGGCGAAAAAACTGATCAACCAGATCACCCCTGTTGCAGTGAAAGCCGCCGCCTGTCGTAAAACAAAGTCGAAAAATGCTTTCATTTCATCACTCCTATAATAAATTACACGGCCTGTATGGATACTCAACCATTAATACGATAAAACCAAGTATAAAGTTTCACTTAAATCTATTTTACCTAACTTGACGAGAAATAACTACACTTAGATAATGACAATTAGATGTTTGGTTAGAGTTTTTAAATTCATTATTTTAGGAGATGAATGGGATGCAACGAATTGGAATTGATGCTGGCGGATCGTTAATCAAGCTTGCTTATGTAGAACGAGAACGGTTACATGTTAAAACTTACCAATACCCGGAAAAAGATTCCATCATGAATTGGCTCCATATGCTCGCACCACAAGTCCATGTTTACGGAACGGGTGGAAGATGGCAGGATGTATCACGTATCATTCGGCAATCAACCGAAACGGTAGAGGAATTTCCCGCTATTGTCCGGGGCGCAGATTATTTATTGAGCAAAGAGGTCGGATCACCAAAGGAATACATTCTCGTAAATATTGGTACGGGGACTTCAATTTTCCACGTCTATAATGGATCCTTCGAAAGGGTGATAGGAAGCGGAATTGGTGGTGGTACATGGATGGGAATCGGCTCCCTTCTAACAGGTAATGAGAAAAGTTTCCAAGAACTTGTCGAACTGAGCGCGGCTGGAAATCATCTACAAGTCGATTTGCTTGTAAAAGATATATACGGCGAGCAACAAGCTCCCCTCATACAAGAACTAACGGCTGCTAATTTTGGTAAACTAGGGCTGTTAAAAACTAGTACACACGCTGATCAACTGCATGCTCTAACACAACTGATCGGTGAGGTCATTTTATCCCTTGCGAGTACCGTCATGCAAAGTAAAAATGTAGGGAAAGTTGTTTTTATCGGTAGCACCATTCAAGGGAATAAACCGCTGCAGAACGTACTGACAAGCTTTCAAGAAATGTTAGCGTATGAGGCGATATTTTTGGAGATGGGGGCTTATGCCGGTGCCATTGGGGCCATGCTGGAATAGCTGGCTCTTCTCTCTTAATTCACCAATTAATGTATTACTCTTTTTCCGTTGCCGGTCCGCTAGACCGGCTAATTCTATTAAAATAATCGGTTCATTATTTCTTACTGTAAGCAGCAACCAGCTATCTTCAGTAATAATATGGTCAAAACGTTCGGTGGAAATAACGAGCTCATCGCCTTTCTGTTCTAGTAAAACAACAGCCTTTCCCCCTTCGATTCGATCTACTACACCAATTTCAGGAATGGCGTGCTGCCCAGAAAATAATAAATAAATAATTAGCCATATGTTCATAATACACCTCCTCGAATCGAAACAGTCGGATGAAAAATATTGACCGCTGGATTTTCCACATCCTATTTGCTACTCTATGAATGGAAGTTTTGGAAATCTTAGGGGGAAAGCAAGTGAAGCGTTTAACAATTATACTGGCATTTTTCATCTTTTCTTTTATCACGGCTTGTGATGAAATGCCAACAGAGAAATCAAGCAACTCAGACGAAACACCGGTAACAACGAAAGATAAAGATACTACTACCATTGCTGGAGAAAACCTTGAGGAATTATCCGTTCATTTTATTGATGTTGGTCAAGGTGATGCCACGTTATTCCGTTATCACACGACTGAAGGAAAATATACAATTTTATTTGATACGGGAGATTGGCGCGGTACCGAGGTAACGAGTTATCTCAATGCTAATGAAGTTGATTTTATCGATCTTGTCATCGTGAGTCATCCAGATGCAGATCATATTGGACAGCTTGCTCAAGTAATGCAGAATTTTGAGGTTGGAGAGGTCTGGATGTCTGGAAATGAAAGTACCTCCCAGACGTTTCAACAAGCGGTGGAAGCTGTCTTGGCAAGTGATGCAGACTATTATGAACCTCGGGCAGGTGAAGATTTTTCCATCGGTCCAATGGATATTCAAATTCTCTACCCGGAAAGTATTTCAGGTAAGACTAATGAGGAATCCATTTCTGCCTTATTTACATACGGTAATGTGAAGTTTGTTCTTACTGGAGATGCTGGCAGGGGAGAAGAAACGTATATGCGTAACACATTCAATGTAGCAGCTGACGTCCTGCATCTTGGACACCATGGCTCGAAAACATCCAGTGATCCCGCATTCCTTGATGCTGTTTCACCAAAAATTGCCGTTTATAGCGCAGGTACAGATAACAGCTATGACCATCCGAGCCCAGAAGTCGTAACCGCAGTTGAAGAAAGAGAGATCGAACTATATGGTACAGACAAACACGGCACCATCCTTCTCACAACCAACGGCACCGACATCCAAATCAACACAAATATAACAACGCCTGAAAGTGGGACAACGGGGTCAGAGCAAATGTCCCAAAATGATGAGAACGGAGATACGGAACAAGACACTAATTCAAGCTGTGTAAATATAAATGAAGCAACAGCCGAAGAATTACAGCAGATCATCCATATCGGTCCGGAGCGGACTCAGGATTTAGTTGAATTACGCCCATTCCAGTCCATTGATGACCTCACTCAAATTGATGGAATTGGAGCCAGCACGAATTGCGGATATTCAATCAGAAGGGATAGCGTGTATACAATGAAAGGTATATTAGATCGATTTGAAGGTAATCAAGCAGTTATTCTAATCGAAGAAACGAAAGAGGAATTGATAGTCAACAAGGAAGTCTTACCTCGTGGCAGTATGAAGAATACAATATTCAACTTGAAAAAAGAAAGCGATGGCTACACCATTGTCAACATTGATTTAGCACAGACAAAGGCAGCAGAGAGAAAATCCTCCTCCCTTATGGATCAACTGCGCGCAAAAAACAAAGGTAGCAAATTTAAACAATAAAACAAGCGGTAAATGTGAAAATAGCCGAACAAACCAATCATCTCAGCAGGTACAACATATGGTTTGTTCGGTTTTTTAGCATAGGATACTATAAAGCGAAACTCATTCAGTTGGGTTTCCGTACCCCCACTGAATGTTAGTTGAACAGAATCAGGTATTTACGGACTGTATATCCTCCACCCCCTAACATTTTGGTTTTTCCTCTTGTTTAGAGGTGGAGGTATTACAGACCGTTGATACGTGATAAAGTGAAACTTCATTCAGTGGGGAATCCTTACCCCCCACCGAATGTTAGTTGAACAGAATCAGGTATTTACGGACTGTATATCCTCCACCCCTTAGCATTTTGGTTTTCCCTCTTGTTTAGAGGTGGAGGTATTACAGACCGTTGATACGTGATAAATACTTGCGCCTTTGTTTTTTATAAGCTAAGGAGTCAATTCCAATGGTACGGTGTTTCCTGATACACATAGTAATTCAGCCAATTCGAAAATAATAAATGTGTGTGGGAGCGCCATGAATTAGGCGGAGTCTTCTCCGGATCGTCATTAGGGAAATAATTCACGGGAACCGCGATGTCGAGCCCCTTTTTCACATCCCGTTCGTATTCATCACGAAGTGTCGTAGCATCATATTCAAGATGGCCTGTAATCATAATATTTTTCCGATCATTTGAAAGAATGATGAATGGAGAGTTTTCATCTGTCTTCGATAACAGCGTAAGTTCCGGGTGCTTTTCAATTGCTTCCGCGCTAACCGTTGTATGTCTTGAATGTGGTGCTAAAAAATGATCATTAAAACCCTGAACGAGTTTCTCAGTAGGCAGGGAAATATCATGATTAAAAACGCCAAAGTATTTCTCCGGCAAGGATTTCTTCTTGATTCCATAATGATGATAAAGTGCTGCTTGAGCTCCCCAGCATATGTATAGATTGGACGTTACATTCTCTACCGACCAATCCATAACCTCCTGTAATTCCCGCCAATAACTCACTTCTTCAAACTCCAGATGTTCAATCGGCGCACCAGTAATAATAAGGCCATCGAACTTACGGGATTTCACCATATCAAATGTTGTATAAAACGTATCAAGATGATAATTGCTGACATTTTTTGATTGGTACGTTGCTGTCCGTAAGAAATTGATATTCACTTGTAATGGTGTATTTCCCAATAAACGTAATAATTGCAGTTCGGTCTTTTCCTTTTCGGGCATTAGATTCAAAATCAAAATATTTAATGGACGGATATCCTGTGTACGGGCCCTGTCTTCATCCATTACAAAAATCTTTTCTTTCTTCAATGTTTCTCTTGCTGGTAATTCTCTCGGTATATTAATTGGCAATCCACGCATCTCCCCTCTGAATAAAGTTTCATTTTATATAATACCAATCATTATAAATATTAAGTCATGAAACAGCAAGTTCTTGAAACCATAATCCGCCTAAATGGAATCGGTTTCCAAGTGCCTTGCTTTCAGGTTGCTGTTTAATGTTATATAATCAAGATGCAACAAGTCATATCTTCGGAGGGTAGAAGCAATGAAAAAGTTCAGAATAATTTTCTTTGCAATCATTCTTTCCGGGTTGATTTCCCTGAGTGCTTGTGGAACAAATGGGAATGATCCGGATACAGAACAGCAAGACGAACCGGAACAGGGAGATGTCTCAGAAAAGGAAGCAACAGATGACGAGTCAGCAGAGGATGAAAAAGCGGTCGAAGAGGACACGACTGAGGAAATGGGAGAAGAAATCGTCGCAGAAAATGATGCTTTTAAAGTTTTCGAACCTGCACCCGACAGTGTTGTCGATAACGAGATTACTGTCCGCGGAGAAGCCCGCGTATTCGAGGCAACTGTTTCCTATGAATTTGAAGACGGCCATAACATCCTTGATAAGGGAACTGTTACGGCAAGCCAAGGGGCTCCAGAATGGGGCGAGTTTGAAATTAAAATTTCATTCGATGAAGTTACGAATGACACTGGAATGATCGTTCTTTTTGAAGAGAGTGCCAAAGACGGTTCCAGACAAAACGAATTGATCATCCCAGTAAAAGTTGAAGATTAATAAGAACGGGTCAATTAGATACTGTCTAATTGGCCCTAATTTTCGGATTAGAGGTTTTATAGATGCAAAGATTGTTAAAGAATAAATGGTCCGTCGTGGCCATTGCTGTATTTTGTTCATTATTATGGGGAAGTGCCTTTCCATTACTTAAAATAAGTTATGAAGAATTCCAAATTGGTTCAGAAGATGTGATTGCAAAAATTGTGTTTGCTGGACTGAGATTTCTGCTCGCTGGGCTTATCGTACTTGGCTTTCTAATGATTAGTAACATCAAACAGTTATTCATTACTAAAAAACAATTAATGATCTTGCTCGTACTCGGAATTGTCCAGACCGCATTGCAATATTTCTTCTTTTATAATGGACTAGCCAATGTTACGGGTATGCAAGGAGCAATTCTAAACTCAAGCGGAACATTCTTCACCGTCCTGTTGGCACATTATTTTTATGTAAACGACAAGATGACAATCCAAAAAACAATCGGACTCCTCGCAGGATTTGGAGGAATCATTATCGCGAACTGGGGACAAGGTTTTTCCTACCAATTCACATTCACTGGTGAAGGATTTATGATTCTATCTGGTGTAACCAGTGCGGTTGCAACGATTATGGCGAAGGAACTTGCTAAAGGGATCCATCCATTTGCGATTACAGGCTGGCAGTTCACTTTAGGGGCAATCGTGCTATTAATCATCGGCTTACCACAGCTTGGAGAAAACGCGATTGTTTTCACCACATTTGGCTGGGGATTATTTATTTATTCGGCTTTACTTTCTTCCGTTGCTTTTGCTCTCTGGTACTCCCTATTAAAATATAACCCTGCTGGAGAAATCACAATGTACAAATTCATTGTCCCAGTCTCGGGGTCTATTTTATCAACGCTCTTTATTCCAGGAGAAAATATTACGCCGGCAATACTATTCGCGCTTGCCTTGGTTGCACTTGGGATCATTATCGTAAATATGAGACCACAAAATCAAAAGGAATGGTCGAGGGAATAAGAAACCAATATGGAGGGGTTAATGCGAGTCGTCATGGAGGAGGTCTATCGCTTTCTTCGGGAAGGGAGCATTCGTAATTAATAGAACCTCTCCATGGCGTTTTATATTGGAGGGAAGTGTCCCTCAACCAATCTCTTAAGTCCAAAGATAATAAATATTCATTAATCCGTCAAAAAGCAATTTTTGATTTTTCTTCTGTTTT
Organism: Oceanobacillus sp. MO10714A; assembly: GCF_037072045.1. Taxonomy (NCBI): domain Bacteria; kingdom Bacillati; phylum Bacillota; class Bacilli; order Caryophanales; family Bacillaceae; genus Oceanobacillus; species Oceanobacillus sp. MO10714A. The sequence goes on from NZ_JAXHDC010000012.1 coordinate 71,294, forward strand.
TATGTCGAGAAAGGTCGATTCACTTGCAAATAACTCAATTTTTTTAGCGGAATTCGTCGAAGTGTGTCGATAATCCGATTTAAAATTTAAAATCTCCACTTTTTTACTTTTCCTCAAGAAAATAATTGAATTTCATACTTTTCCCAAAGCTATTCATATTTTTCTAAATGGTAATTACCATACCGGGCTGCGCTAATTCAACAGCTGCAGCTCCTGTTTTTTCTGCACTCTCTACCAGCTTCTGAATATTTCCGTAATGTGGCAAGTGGGTTAATAATGTCTTGTGCGCTCCTGCTTTTTTTGCAAGCATCCCAGCTTCCCTCGCATTCATATGGCCTGAGTTTTTCCCATCCATTCCTTCATACAGACTGCATTCTGCAATTAATAAATCCGCTCCTTTTGCAAAGTCTACAAGTCCCTTCGTAAAACTTGTATCCGCAGTATATACGAATCTTTTCTTTCCATTCGATATTTTCATCGCACATGTTTCTACCGGGTGAATCGTTTTTAAGAAATTTAGTTGAAACGGCCCAATATGTAGCTCGCTCTCTTCATCAATTGCTTGGAATTCCGTATAGGGAACCGATGTAAACTCCTGTTCTTTCATCTCGTCTTGAGGTCCATAAATTGTAAGGGATTCATCAACCCTACCAAGCTGAGTATTTACCAGACGGGAAAACAGATAAGCACCGACATCACTTGCATGATCATAGTGGTAATGGGATAATAGAACGTCATTAATCTCATTTAAATCTATGAATTCCTGCAGTTTAACAAGTACTCCACTTCCGCAATCAATTAGCATTGAAAAACCATCTTGTTCAACTAGATAGCCTGAGCACGGCCCATCCTTTTTAGGATAGCCTCCCCACATTCCAATTACTGTAATCTTCATCTCCATCATCTCCCCACCTTATTATACCCTGTTTTCCTTTCTGGATTGAAGTTGTTATTTTACTTTTTTTCCCTAAACGATGTAAAAAAACGTAATTCGGGTTTCAATTTATTTTATTATGGGTATAATAGAACGCGTATGTTTTATACTTGTTTTAAGGGAGGACCTATGAAGAAAGTTTCAAAAGTGTTTTACATAGCACTACCAATTGTAGTTATTATGGTTATTTTGGGAGCAGTGTTCCCTACTGAATTTGAAAATTTAACGAGTCGGATTAAAGTATTTGTTTCCACCACTTTTGGGTGGTATTATATGTTGCTCATGTCCGCCATGGTCATAGTAGCAATAATGATTGCTTTCAGCCGATTTGGGAAAATTCGCCTTGGAAAAGATCACGATAAGCCCGACTTTTCCACAGTTACATGGATTGGAATGCTATTCTCTGCCGGAATGGGGATCGGTCTTGTTTTCTACGGGGCAGCTGAGCCATTATTTCATTATATTGTTGACGCTCCGAACGCAGAGGTAGGGTCAAGTGCAGCTTTCAAAGATGCCCTTGTCTATTCTTATTTCCATTGGGGACTCCATATCTGGGCGATGTATGGAGTCGTTGCTTTATCCCTTGCCTTTTTCCAGTTCAGAAAGGGCGAGCCTGGTTTAATTTCATCAACATTAAAACCGCTCTTTGGCGACAAGATGAATGGGCCATTCGGAACGTTTGTTGATGTGTTGTCTGTATTTGCAACAGTGTTCGGAGTCGCAACTTCTCTTGGTTTCGGTGCTGTTCAAATAAACGGTGGATTATCACATTTATTCGGTATTGAAGTAGGATTTGTCCCGCAAACAATAATTGTTATCGTTGTGACTGGACTCTTTATTATGTCTGCTTGGTCAGGACTAAGCCGAGGAATAAAATATTTATCTAATACAAATATTGTGTTAGCAGTTATTCTGTTAATAATTGTTATTGCGATTGGACCGACCGTTCTCATTATGAATATGTTTACGGAAACTCTCGGATTATATGTTCAAAATCTAATTGGAATGAGCTTTAAAACTGCACCTCTTTCGGGCGACAACCGTGCTTGGCTTGATAGCTGGACAATATTTTACTGGGCGTGGTGGTTATCCTGGGCACCCTTTGTCGGAATGTTTATTGCTCGAGTATCCCGTGGACGCACTATCCGCGAATTTATTGTCGGCGTGATGATTGCTCCTACTCTCTTTATCGCGATCTGGTATGCAGCATTCGGTACGACAGCCGGGAGTATCCAGGACTCTGGATTCGACTTGTCCAATTTCGCAACAGAGCTCGTATTATTTAATATGTTCGATCAATTGCCGTTGTCAACGATTCTTTCTATTATAGCGATTATTTTAATTGCTTCATTCTTTATAACATCTGCGGATTCAGCTACGTTTGTACTTGGCATGCAGACAACGAGAGGATCGCTAACACCGCCTAATACCGTTAAAGTTGCTTGGGGAATTGCTCAATCTGCAGTTGCAGTCATTCTCCTTTATGTAGGAGGCCTCACCGCTTTGCAAAATACAATCATCATCGCGGCACTGCCCTTCTCCTTCATCATGATCCTAATGATATTCGCATTGTATAAAGCGTTGAAAAAGGAAGTATAGCGAAAAATAAAGCTGGTTCAGTGGAGATAATCCATTGAACTGGCTTTTTTATTTCCGATCGCCCTTGGATTTTTGCTATTTTAATGAAATAAGTCAACGAGAGATATTCTCTCGGCGACTTATTTTTCATGTTCATTATTTGAATATAGCATTTGGGAGGAAAGCGGAAACAAGCATGTTCGGTGCATTGACGATTTCACTTATACGTAAGTCAACTGCTAGACTGCATAGCATATATGCTTCTTCAGCTTTCATGCCGTATGTGTCCATGAGATGTTCAATCATATATTTTATTGCTTTTCTGGATGCTTCCATTAAATCTGGACCAAATCCGGTCGTTACATAGTATCCATGGCTGTCCGCCTCAGGAGTTGGAGGTCCAGGAATTTCATAACGCGGCTCGGCGATTGTCTTACCCTTATGTAGTTTAAACCGTACAGTCGCTTCCATCGAGGCTTCAATCGCTGTACCGCAAACTTCGCCATCCCCTTGCGCAGCATGTGTATCACCGATGGAGAACAAGGCACCTTCCACCCACACCGGTAAGTATAATTTGGTCCCTCGGGTCATATGGCGAATGTCGATATTCCCGCCATTTTGCCGAGGTGGAACGACACCAAAATTCCCTTCTTCCGGCAGGGCTACACCGATTGTTCCTGGGAAGGGTTTGATAAACAAATCGATTCCATGTAGAAATTCGGTCGTATTCGGTTTTGTGAGATCGAATGTCTTAATATGGGGTTCCTCGAAATCATCCGCTAATAGACCAAAACCAGGAATAATCGCTGTCCAACCCCAATCGAGTTGCTGGAAATTGATCATTTCAACTTCAAGCGTATCCCCCGGTTCCGCATCTTTAATATAAATCGGGCCAGCGACCGGATTTACTTTGGAAAAGTCCAGGGAAGCAACATCTTCCTTCGTCGAACGCTTCGTAAATTGTCCGCCGGAAGCTTCACTAATTTCAAATGTAATCGTCTGTCCAGAATCGACTTCAGCAATCGGCGGTATATCTTTGTCCCAGCCAATATGCATATGCGTTTGGAAATCATGAATTGTCATATGTGTATGTTGGTGCCTGTGTATACTCATCTTTTCTCCTCCTTGGAATATTTTTATTTATTTAA